>NZ_JBEXVD010000012.1:0-191997 GCF_040638655.1 Streptomyces sp. NPDC005963
ATCCCTCTCAGGACTCTCCGGGCTTTTCCCTCCGGTCTTGCGTTTCCGACTCTATCAGATCCTTTCGGGCCTGATTCCCGGTCGAAATCGGGATTATCTTTCCGGCCCTTCGGCCGTTCCGACGAGTGAGACTTTAGCGGAATCCAGCGGCCCGAACCAAATCGGGTGGCGCTCCTTCGAGCGCGGATTCCTCATTCCGTAATTGCACGCCGAAAAGCGGACGACTAGGAGTAGTCGTTTGCTTCTGGTGTGGTCTTGCGGAATGGCTACCCGGGGACCAACCGAAGTCGGCGCTCACGTCGGGCAACTCGGAGAACACTACGGACCTCGCGTATCCACTGTCAACCTGGGTGTCGCTCCCGTAGTCTCCACGCATGACATCGCGTAGCTGCTTCCTTCAGTGGCGGGCCGCCTGACGGCGGCCGGCACCTACGCGCGTACTCATCGGCCGCCGCCTCGGCGGCCGTTTTTCGTTCCCCGCTCCGGGAGCCCGGCCGCCAACGCTGCGGCTCCAACGGGATTCCAAGAGGACGGGAGAACGATGACCAAGCGGATCTTCAGTGGCATCAAGCCCACGGGACACATGACGTTGGGCAACTATCTCGGAGCGTTGCGCCGCTGGGTGGAAGTCGACCAGCACCAGTCGGACGCCCTGTTCAGCGTGGTCGATCTACATGCACTGACCGTGGACCACGACCCCGGGCGGGTGCGCAGACTGAGTCGTCAGGCGGCGACCCTCATGCTGGCCGCCGGCCTCGATCCCGAGCGGTGCACCGTGTTCGTCCAGAGTCACGTGGCAGAGCACGCCCGGCTCTCCTATCTCCTGGAGTGCACGGCCACCGACGGCGAACTGCGGCGCATGATCCAGTACAAGGAGAAGGGGGCACGGGCCCGGGCTGCCGGGGAGAGTGTCCGGTTGTCCCTACTGACCTATCCGGTGCTGATGGCGGCGGACATCCTCGCCTACGGCACCGACGAAGTGCCGGTGGGTGAGGACCAGACGCAGCACGTGGAGCTCAGTCGGGATCTGGCCGTGCGGTTCAACCAGCGGTACGGACACACCTTCACGGTGCCGAGGGCGACCCATCCGTCGGTTGCCGCCCGGGTCATGGACCTCCAGGACCCGCTGTCGAAGATGGGGAAGTCGCACGCTTCGACCGCCGGCATCGTCTATCTGCTCGACGATGCGGACACCGTGCACAAGAAGATCATGCGGGCCGTCACGGACAGCGGGCGCGAGGTGACGTACGACCGGGAGCAGAGCCCCGGGATCGCCAATCTGCTGGAAATCCTCGCCGCCTGTTCGGAAGGGAACCCAAAGGACTTGGCCGGTGTATATGAGTCGTACGGGTCGTTGAAACGGGATGCGGCCGACGCCGTGGTGGAGCTACTGAGGCCGGTGCGGGAGCGCCACGCCGAGCTGGCGGCAGACGGGGGGCATGTCGATGAAGTGTTGAAGCGAGGCGCAGAGAGGGCCAGGGGCATGGCCCGGCCGAGGGTCGATGCCGCCCATGTGGCGATGGGGCTGCTACCCGGCTAGCAGCAGGTCCACGGAGCTTTGACCGTGGACCTCGGTCCGTGTAGCCCACCGCCGAGACGTCGCGGCGGTGGGGCGCATGGTCAGCCGTTGCCGGAGGCCAGTTCGCGGCTTCGGTCGCGGGCGGCTTCCAGAGCGGCGATGAGTGCGGCGCGTACACCGTGGTTCTCCAGTTCGCGGATGGCACTGATGGTGGTGCCTGCGGGGGAGGTGACGGCTTCGCGGAGCTTCACGGGGTGCTCGCCGCTGTCGCGGAGCATGACCGCTGCGCCGATGGCGGCCTGGACGATCAGGTCGTGGGCCTGCGAGCGGGGCAGGCCGAGGAGGATGCCCGCGTCGGTCATGGCCTCGACCAAGAAGTAGAAGTACGCGGGCCCCGAGCCCGACAGGGCGGTGGCTGCGTCCTGCTGGGATTCGGGGACCCGCAGGGTCTTGCCGACACCGCCGAAGATCGCTTCGGTGTGCGCGAGGTGGTCGGGGGTGGCATGGCTACCGGCTGAGATCACGGACATGCCCTCGTCCACGAGGACCGGGGTGTTGGGCATGACACGGACGACGGGGGCGCCGGGTGACAGGCGCTCCTCGATAAAGGAGGTGGGGATTCCCGCAGCCGCGCTGATGGTCAGACGGTCGGTGGTGAGGTGCGGGGCGAGTTCGTCGAGGAGCTTGCCCATGTCCTGGGGCTTGACGGCCAGGATGAGGGTGTCGGCGCGCTTGGCGGCCTCTGCATTGGTGACGGGTTCGACCCCGTAGCGAGTGTGGAGTTCCGCGGCGCGATCGGAGCGACGGGTGGTGACCAGAAGGTCGGAAGGCCGCCACCCAGCTCGGATCATCCCGCTCAGCAGGGCCTCGCCGATCTTGCCGGTGCCGAGGACTGCGACTGTCTGGGTCATGGCTGTGCTCACCTCGCCGATGGGGGTCTGTGTGGCTCATCCTCGCACTGGCGCTGCGGTGGTGCCGTGACGTCCACAGGGCGGTACGACTGATGACATTGACGGCTTCTGTGGAACCTGACGACCCGAGGGAGGCTCCTACGGCGCGTGACGGAGGACGAGTTCCAAGCCTTGTACGCGAGTGCGTTCCCCAGCCTGGTGGGCCAGCTGACCGCGTTGACGGGTGATCACGGTGAGGCGCAGGACGTGGTTCAGGAGGCGTTCGTGCGGGCCTGGTGTCGTCGTACATCGGTCCTGGCGGAAAGGGCTCCCGAGGCATGGGTCAGAACGGTGGCGGTTCGGCTGGCGGTGAGCCGTTGGCGTAGGGCTCGGAGATGGCGTGAACTGGTCTGTCGCCAGGGCACGTCGGAACGGGTGCTGGAGCCGGGGCTGGAACATCTGATGATCGTCCAGGCCCTACGACAGTTACCGGAGGCTCAGCGCAGGGCCGTGGTGTTGCACCACCTCTGCGATCTGACCGTGGAGCAGGTCGCACAGGAGACGGGTTCGCCGACGGGGACGGTCAAGGCCCGGTTGTCCCGGGGGCGTGCCGCTCTCGCGAAGCTGCTCGCGTCCGGCAGCACCGTGTCCGTGGGCTGATGGGGCGGTGGGGCGGGTGGTGTCGTGGGTGGAGTTGTCGTGCGGGCGGTCAGGCCGTACGGCGGCGCAGGGTGGCGGCGCCGAGAGCGAGAACGAGGACCGCACAGCCGGCGACCACGAGCACGTCCCGGACGAATGCTCCGGTGGGGTCGGGGTGGCGGAGGACTTCGGTCATGGCGTCGACGGCGTACGACATGGGCAGCGCGTTGGAGATGCCCTCCAGGACGGGTTGCATGTTCTCGCGGGGGGTGAACAGACCGCAGAGGAGGAGTTGGGGAAAGATCACCGCCGGCATGAACTGGACCGCCTGGAACTCGGACGCCGCGAATGCGGAGACGAAGAGGCCGAGGGCCGTGCCCAGCAGGGCGTCGAGCAGCGCGACGAGCAGCAGGAGCCAGGGGGAGCCGACGACGTCGAGACCGAGGGCCCAGAGCGCGAGCCCGGTGGCCAGCAGGGACTGGGCGACGGCGATGACCCCGAAGGCCAGGGCGTAGCCGGTGATGAGATCACCCTTGCCCAGTGGTAGGGCGAGCAGCCGTTCCAGGGTGCCTGAGGTGCGTTCGCGCAGGGTGGCGATGGAGGTCACCAGGAACATCGTGATCAGCGGAAAGATGCCGAGGAGCGCGGCGCCGATGGAGTCGAAGGTGCGGGGGCTGGCGTCGAAGACGTAGCGCAGGAGGAACAGCATCACGCAGGGGACGAGGAGCATCAGGGCGATGGATCGTCGGTCGTGGCGCAGTTGGCGCAGCACGCGGGCGGTGGTGGCGAGGGTGCGGGAGATGCTCATCGTGCGTTCTCCTGACCGGTTCGGGTCGACGGTTCAGCGTGGGTGGGCTGTTCGGGGCGGGGCGACGGTTCGGGGCGGTTGGCGGCCGTGTCGACCAGGTGGAGGAAGGCGGCCTCAACCGTTTCGGAACCGGTGCGCAGACGGAGGTCGGCGGGACTGTCCTCGGCGAGGATCTCGCCTTCCCTCATCAGCAGGAGCCGGTGACAGCGCTCGGCTTCGTCCATCACATGGGAGGAGACGAGGATCGTGGTGCCGCGTTCGGCCGCGAGACGGTGGAAGAGGGCCCAGAGGTCTCGGCGGAGTACGGGGTCGAGACCCACGGTGGGTTCGTCGAGGACGAGCAGTTCAGGTGTGCCCAGGAGGGCGACGGCGAGGGAGACCCGGCTGCGCTGGCCGCCGGAGAGGCGTCCCGCGAGTACGTCCGTGTGGGAGGTGAGGTCCACGTCGGCGATGGAGCGGGTGACGTGGTCCTGCCGGAGCTTTCGGTGCTGTCGGCCGGGATGGAGGACGGCGGCGAAGTAGTCCAGATTCTGTCGGACCGTCAGATCGTCGTAGACGGAGGGCGCCTGGGTGACATAGCCGATGCGGGAGCGGAGAGCGGGGTGGCCGGCCGGGCTGCCGAGGATGTCGAGGGTGCCGCTGACCTTCGCCTGGGTGCCTGCGACGGCACGCATCAGGGTGGACTTTCCGCAGCCGGAGGGGCCGAGGAGCCCGGTGATGCGGCCGGGCGGGACGGTGAAGTCGATGCCTCGCAGGACGGTGCGGTCTCCTCGTACGACGGTGAGACCGCGGGCCAGGACGGCCACATCAGAGGAATTCATCATGTGATGAATAATGCGGTCGGGGCGGTGACCCGTCAAGAGATGGGGGGCGCGTCAGGGAAATCCCCCATGGCGTTTCCGGGGGCGCGCGGAGAAGGCTGGAGGTATGAGCGGACACATGAATCAGCACGGCCAGATCTCCAAGGCCGAGCGGCGCCAACTGGCGGTGGCGGCGACGACGCTCGGCCCCTGGCGAACCGCCGCATTGACCGGTGCCGCGGGAGGCGTCGTCGCCTTCGGGCTCGGCGCTCTGGGAGGCGTCGGTCTGGAACTGCTCGCCGGAGCGCTGTCGTTCGCGCTGATGCTCTTCTTCATCGTGGGCGGAGCCGGAGCGGTGATCGGTGGCGGTGAGGCGTCCTCATCCGGGTTCACCGCCGGTGGAGGGCTGCCCGCGGTGGCCGACGGCGATTCCCGTAGCGATCGACGGATACGGCGCTGGGCCCGTGAGCACCCCTGGCGAGTCGCCGTGGTGCCCGGTGCGCTGATGGCGCTGGCCGATGTCGTGGTGAACCAGACGTTGACCGGCCAGAGCTTCATAGGCGGTGTGGAAGACGCACTGTGGATGGGTGTGCTGGTCTGGGTCTTCGTGGGATTGTCCGGGCGTTTCGCTCCCCGCAAGGGCTGAGCGGCCTCGTCAGGGCTGAGCATCCTCGTCAGGGCGAGTGCACCGGGCCTCGGGGTCGGCTCCGTCAGGGGCCGGCGCGCGCTGTCGGTGGGTTGGTCCGGCCCCGCGGTGACGAGCAGGGCCGGGCCGGGAGTGCTTGACCCCGTCGGCGCGCTCGGCTGGGGACGAAGGCCGCCCTGGGAGACGGACGGGAGCGATCACCGCGGGCCGCAGACGTACGGGGGTGCGGCACCGCGGGGCCGAAGGCAGCGGCGGGCGGAATCGGGCTGCTGCTCAGAACCCGGGGAGCCGTCCGACGGCGTCCGGGACGCGACGCGCCAAGCCCATGACCTGAACTGTGGAGCGCACGATGCGTTCCTTGGTCCAAGCAGCCGGACGACCGGTGAGGACGCGGTCCCGGGGGCTGTCGTCGTGATCGACGAATTGGACCAGGCCGTCATGGCGGCCCAAGCTCACGCACTGGAGCAGGTAACCGAAGTCCAGCCGCTCGGGTTCGCGGTTTCGGAGTTCGGCGATGATCGCGGTCGCCGCGTGGGAACCGGTGGGCAGTGCCGCAGCGCACCCCATGCGCAGCGAGCCCGCTCGTGACGAGCGGGCGGCTGCGGCGTCGCCGACCGCGTAGATCTCCGGATGGCTGATCGAGCGGAGCGAGGCGTCAACCTCGACGCGACCGGTGGCCGCGTCGAGTGCGAGGCCTGCGTCCGCGGCCACGGCCGTGTTGGGGACCATGGCCGCCGCCCAGACGACGGCGTCGGCGTCCACGTCCGAGGGGTCGGTCACCGTGCGCCCCTCCTCGATGCGGACGCCCAGCGCCGTCAACGCCCCGCGGACGTGGTTTCGACCCCGGAGCGAATGGCCTGCCGCGAGTTCACCCGCGGTCAGCAGGCGTACGTCCCACTCCGGGCGGGACTCGGCCAGTTCCGCGGCCAGTTCGATACCGGTCAGTCCGCCTCCGACGACGGTCAGGGCGCCGGTGCGCTCATGGGTCAGGGTGCGCAGGGCGGCGGCCGTCTCCGCGGTGAAGACCCGTGCGGCCGACGGTTCGGACACGGGCGAGGGCTCCGCGGTTTCCAGTGGTGCGGGGCGTTCACCGACCGGCGGGGCGGCAGGGTGTCGGGGCACGGCCGGCGCGGGGTGGGCCGGTTGCGGAACGGCCGTCCGGCTACCGAGGGCGTACACCAGACGGTCGTAGTCGAGGCGTTGTCCGTCGTCCGTGACGATCTGCCGTGCGAGCGGATCGAGGGCAGCGACTCGCCGGGCCACGTGGCGCACGCCGGTGCCGCGCAGGAGCGAGGCCAGCGGGCGGCCGGTCCTGGCCGGTCGGGCGACGAGCTCGTGCTGCCGCACCCGTTCCGCGAAGTGGTCGCTCGGGTCGACGAGGGTGACACGTGCGTGCGGTGCCAGCCGTAGGGCCGCCAGCAGCCCGCCGTAGCCGGCGCCGAGAACGATGATCTGCTGTTTGTCGCTCTTCTTCGTCATGCAGGGGGGACGAGGCAGGCCCCTGATCTGTGACATGACGCCGGTCACAGATCAGCGCAGCGCCTGAAGATCGAGGTGGGAGAGCTTGTCCGGGTTGAGCACGGCGTTGACCTCGCGGATGCGCCCCTGGTCCACGGTGAAGGCGAAGACGGCCGCGAAGCCGGTGGCGTCGTCGGCGACGAGCACTCCCGGTGCGCCGTTGACCTCCCGCATGGCCATCCACATCCGGTCCGGGTGGAAGTCGCGCAGCAGATGGTGGGCGAAACGCGCCACCTTCTCGGCGCCGAGCACCGGCAGTCGGGCGGCGATGACCTTGCCGCCTCCGTCCGATCGCCAGATGACATCGGGGTCGAGGACCTTCAGGAGCCCCTCGAAGTCCCCCGCCATCACGGCGGCGCTGAAGGCTTCGACGACCTTGCGGTGTTCCCCGCGCTCCACCGGACGGCGCGGGGCCTCGGCACGGACCCGGCGACGGGCCCGGGAGGCCGCCTGGCGTACGGAGTCGGGGGTGCGGCCCACGACCTCGGCGATCTCGGCGAAGGGCACCGCGAAGACGTCGTGGAGGATCAGTGCGGTGCGCTCGGTGGGGCTGAGGCGTTCCAGCACGGTCAGGAGCGCGACGCTCACCGACTCGTCGAGGGCGGCCCGCTCCTCGGGGCCCTCCTGGGTGACCAGGGGTTCGGGAAGCCAGGGGCCGATGTACTGCTCGCGGCGGACGCGGGCCGAGGTCAACCGGTCGTAGCAGATGCGGCTGATCACGGTCGTCAGATAGGCGCGGGGGTCGTCCGCAGCGCCGTCGGGCAGCCTCGACCAGCGCAACCAGGCGTCCTGTACGGCGTCATCGGCGTCCGCGACGGAACCGGTCATGCGGTAGGCGATGCCCCACAGACGTCCGCGCTGTTCCTCGAACTCGGCCAGTGCGGCCATCGTTCCCCCTGCCCTTCCCCTCGGCGCCTTCGGCTGCGGCGGGTCCTACGCGTGTGACGACCCACCCGGACGGAACGCGATGGTCAGCTGGACCTCGTATTCCTCGGTCAGCACTCCATCGGGGAACGCCTTGAGCAGTTCGGCCCGTTCGCGGTCGAGGAAGCGGGCTGCTTCATCCGGTCTCAGGACGAGGAGGACGGAACGGCTGGAGAGCGTGTCCAGATGGGTTTCCAGGGGGATCTCCCTGGTCCAGGCGACCGTCCGATGTTCCGTGGCCAGCTCGGTGGGCAGCCGGCGCGAGCCGTCGTCGGCGCCGTAGGGACCGTCGTGGAGCTCGCTGCGCAGTCGCTCGGCCTGTGCGGCGATCCAGGGCACCGAGAGGTCGGCGACGTTCCACCAGAGCGCGAGCGCCCCACCGGGCCGCAGCACGCGCAGCGCCTCGGGCAGGGAGCGCGCCGGATCCGTCCAGTGCCACGACTGGGCGTAGGTGATCAGATCGGCGCAGCCGTCCGCCAGCGGAAGGGCGTCGCCGGTCCCGCGGACAAGTGGGGTGTCGGGGAGCGTACGGCGAAACTGTGCGGCCATCCCGGGGCCCGGTTCCACGGCGGTGACCCGTGCTCCCCTGGCCTTCAGCAGCCGGGTGGCTATGCCGGTGCCGGCTCCCACGTCGATGGTGCGCACGTCCGTGAGCGGACGGCCGGTGATCTCCTCGATGGAGTCGAAGAGCGCGGGTGGATAGTGGGGGCGCACGCGTTCGTAGCGGGCGGCGGCGGTGTCGAAGGAGAGTGCCCTCGTCGGGGCGGGCGGGGTGAGTTCGCTCATGACACGTCCGTTCTGGCTGGTCTGTTGTGGCTGCCGTTCTGTCATGCCGCCCTGTCGACGCTCCGTGGTGCCGGCTCTCTCGATGCTTCGCGGTGCTGGCTAGCGGCGCTTCGCCCTGGCGGAACGTCCCGCCTTGCCCTTGCGGGCGGCTGGGTTGCCGGTGCGGGCCTTGCGGCGCCGGTCGTACCGGGCGCGGGCGGTCTCGTACTCCTGGCGGTGCAGTGACTCGCCGGGCGCCTCCACCAGCGCCCGCACCGCGTAGGCGAGGAGCACACCGATGAATCCGACGGCCTTGAGGCTGCGCAGCGAGTCGGGCGCCGCGATCGGTCCGGTCGGGCGGCGGGTGAACCCCTCCCACGTCTTGCGGAAGGCGATCGCGCTGCACGCCGCGAGCATGACGATGACCAGCGCGTTGACGAAGCCCCCGACCTCGGCGATCGTCAGCCCCTGGTAGGCGAAGCGCAGCACCAGCGCGCCGGCGACGGCGGCCGTCAGGGAGCCGATGGCGAGCCCTGCCCGGCGCAGCCCGTATCCGCCGTCGCGGTCCACCCAGGTGGTGCCGAAGAAGCGGATGGGTTCGGGCCGGGGGCCCGTCTCCGCGTCGGCGCTCTGCCCGGGACCGGTGGTGTTGGTGGTGCTGCTCTGCTCGCTCACGGGCCGATTATCGCAAGGCGCGGCACCCTGGGCACGGACGGACCCTTCGAACGTCGCCCGGTGTGGCTCGTGGCGCTGGGGACACGGGCCGGGGGCGTACGTCCAGGGCGTCGGCCGCGGCTCCCCCGAGCCGGCGTCGATCGCGCACGGAAGACCTGATCGAGCCGACGACGTGATCAGCTCGCCGACCTGATCGGCCCCGAGTGCCTTGGAGCGGCGGCGCCAAGGCAGTCGGGGCGTCCGAACAGGTTCAGCCGTCACCGCGATCACCGCGATCACCGAGGCCCTGAGCGCCCGCCCCAGCCGACCATGCCGACCAGGAAGGCCCGGACTGGCAGAACTGGCAGGACGGCCGTCGTTTCGGCCCGTGCCAGCATCGGTGCACCCAGCGGCGTCAGGAGCAGCGGATCGTCACGTATCCGTCGCTGCCGGTCTGCACATAGGCGTCGGAGATGAACTGACCGTTGGCGATGCAGTCCCAGATGTTGGTCGTGCCGTAGGGGCCGGTGATCCACTCACCCGGCTTCTGGCAGTTGATCGGCACGCGCGCCCCGTAGGGCAGCACCCTGACGATCTCGTACTGTGTCCCCGGCCCGCTGCGGACGTTCACCCGGTAGCCGGGTGCGACCGGGTAGCGCGTGGAACTGCGGGGCGAGACATCGCCCGCCTCGGCAGTACCAGCTGTTTCCGGACGTACTTCTTCAAGTCCCATTGCAAACTCCCCCGTTGCTGTATAGGCGTTTCCGTACGGTACGCCCCGCGGAGGGCAACAAGCCATCCCTGGGTCGCACGCACCATCGACTAGGCTCCGACCAGTCGTGCGCTCCAAGGACACGGGGGTGGAGATGCCACCGCTGCGCAGTACCGGACAGTCTCCGGAAGCGGAACATCCGGAATATGCCGGGCAATACCGTCTTGAGTCATGCCTCGGAACCGGCGGCATGGGCGTGGTGCATCTCGCCACCTCCGCCTCCGGGCTCCGTCTCGCGGTCAAGGTCATTCACGGGGAGCACGCGTCCGACCCCGAGTTCAGAGCGCGCTTCCGGCAGGAGATCGCGGCGGCGCGCAGGGTCAGCGGAGCCTTCACCGCCTCCGTCGTGGATGCCGACCCCCAGGCCGGGCGGCCCTGGATGGCCACCTTGTTCATCGACGGACCGACCCTTGCCGAACGCGTCAAACGGAGCCCGTTGGAGAGTACGGAGCTACGGCGGATCGGGGCCGGCCTCGCCGAAGCGCTCCGCGACATCCATCGGGCGGGGGTGGTGCACCGCGATCTCAAACCGAGCAATGTGCTGCTCGCGTCCGACGGCCCCAAGGTGATCGACTTCGGTATTTCCCGCCCCTCCGACAGCGATCTGCGCACCGAGACGGGGAAACTGATCGGGACTCCGCCCTTCATGGCCCCGGAGCAGTTCCAGCGGCCGAGGGAAGTCGGGCCGGCCGCCGACGTGTTCGCGCTGGGGGCCGTTCTGGTCCATGCCGCGACCGGGCGCGGCCCCTTCGATTCGGACAGCCCGTACATCGTCGCGTATCAGGTCGTCCATGACGAACCGGATCTGACGGGGGTGCCGGAGGACCTCGTACCGCTGCTGCACCAGTGTCTGGCCAAGGACCCGGACGAACGGCCCACGCCCCATGAGGTGATGGTCGCGCTGCGGAGTTCGACCCCGTCGAGTTCCTGTGACACCCAGGCATACATACCGGCGCCCCGGACGCCCGACCCGAGCGAGGACGCCCCCGGGGCCGATGGTCAGCGGATCGTGTCGAAGCGGCACCGACTGCGGTGGTGGGTGGCGGGTGCGGCGGTCGTGACGCTGGTGGCGACCGGTGCGCTGGCGGTGCGTTCCCTGGACGAGGTCCGGGTCTCGGCGTCACCCGGTTCGGTGGCGGTGAGCCGGGGCTTCGCAGGTTGGGACGTCTCCCTCGGCGAGGCCGGCCGCGAGGACAAGACCCCGGTGTGCACGGCGCCTTCGGACGGCTCCGCCCTGTACTGCGCCGCGCCCGGCATCAAGGCGGCCCGGTTGGACCCGGAGCGGGGCACAGCGCTCTGGTCGAAGGCCGCGGCGGACGGAAGCGATGCAGGCGACGGCGAGGACGGACGGGTCAAGGCACCCGTCTTCGCCGGCGGTCTGGTCCATGCGGTGACACCGAACGCGGGCCGGCTGGAGGCCCTGGATCCCGCATCGGGCGCACTCCGCTGGAGCGTGCGGACCTCGTCCTACTCGGCCGTGCGCCATCTCGGGGACACCGTGCTGCTCGTGGGCGCCGGCGGCACGGTACGGGCCCTCGACGCGGCGACCGGCACACAGCTGTGGGAGAAACGCCACGGCGGAGTCGGTACGCAGTGGATCTCCTCCCCCGGCGGGAAGGGGCCGGCCCTCGCGGCGACCCCCTCCGGCGACGGCGCTTCGACCTCGGTGATCGCCGTCGACCCGGTCGACGGCAAGCAACTGTGGCAGGAACAGATCACCGGAACGCTGACCCCCGTGTGGGCGGCGGACGACGCCCTGCACCTGCTCTCCACCAACGCGGACGACTACACGGACGCGGTGGTGCGGCTCGGCACGGAGCCCGGCGCCCGGAGCGTGCGCAGGGTGTCCCTCGACGTACCGGTCGACCAGGCACAAGCGACGGTGGTCGGCGATGTCGTCCATCTGAGCGGCTCGGGAGGGGCGTTGCTGGCGATCGGAATGGACGCGGGCGCCCAGCTGTGGCGTCTGGAGACCTCGGTCACCCATCTGTCCCGCCCGGCTGCCGACGCCCGCAGGGTGTACGTGTCGGCGGGAGACGGGCGGCTGCTCGCCGTGGACGCGGTGGCCGGAAAGCTGATCGGGCAGACCGAACCACGGATGAACGACGGGCGCTACACCTTCTCCTCGGTGCTGTACGAGCCGATCGCGACGCCGGGGCGGGTCTTCGGGACGGCCCCGAACGGATCGGTGTTCGCCGTGGACGCGAAGGATCCCGGGCGCTGGTAGACAGCCTCGGGGTGGCCGTTACTTGCGGTGTCCGTTACTTGCTGCCCGTACTCACGGTGTCCGTTACTTGCGGTGTCCGTGGGGGCTCCCCCAGCAGCCGCTCGCGGTCCGCGGTGTCGACTGCACGGGCCGACGGTTGAGCCAAGCTCTCGGCCATCGGTTGCCCGGCCCGGGAAGCAGCGAGCCCGTCCGGCTTCGGCAGCCGGACGGGCTCGATCGTGCGGCGACGCCTACGGACCCGAGTCCACCCGGGGCCGTGGGCGGCGGCGTCACAACAGCTTGCTGACGTCCCTCACGGCGCCCTTGTCCGCGCTCGTCGCCATCGCCGCGTACGCCTTGAGCGCCGCGGAGACCTTGCGCTCGCGGTTCTTCGGTGCGTACACCCCGCCCAGCGCCGTCTTGCGGGTGGCCAGTTCCTCATCGGAGACCAGCAGCTCGATCGAACGGTTCGGGATGTCGATCCGGATGCGGTCGCCGTCCTCGACGAGCGCGATCGTGCCGCCCGATGCGGCCTCCGGCGAGGCGTGGCCGATGGACAGGCCCGAGGTGCCGCCCGAGAAGCGGCCGTCCGTCACCAGGGCACAGGCCTTGCCCAGCCCGCGCCCCTTGAGGAACGAGGTGGGGTAGAGCATCTCCTGCATGCCGGGGCCGCCCTTGGGGCCCTCGTAGCGGATGACGACCACGTCGCCCTCCTTGATCTCCTTGCGGAGGATCTTGTCGACGGCCTCGTCCTGCGATTCGCAGACGACCGCGGGCCCTTCGAAGGTCCAGATCGACTCGTCGACACCGGCGGTCTTCACCACACAGCCGTCGACGGCCAGATTGCCCTTGAGGACCGCGAGCCCGCCGTCCTTGCTGTAGGCGTGCTCGGCGTCACGGATGCAGCCGAGCGCCGCGTCCGTGTCCAGTGAGTCCCACCGCTCGGACTGGGAGAACGCCTCGGCGGAGCGCACGCATCCGGGTGCGGCGTGCCACAGTTCGACGGCCTCATCGGACGGGGAGCCGCCCCGGACGTCCCAGGTGTCCAGCCACTGCTTGATGGACGGGGAGTGGACCGTGTGGACGTCCGCGTTGAGGAGGCCCGCCCGGTAAAGCTCGCCCAGGATCGCGGGGATGCCGCCGGCCCGGTGGACGTCCTCCATGTAGTACGTGTCCTGGGGGGCGACGTTCGGCGCGACCTTGGCCAGACAGGGGACGCGGCGCGAGACGGCGTCGATGTCGGCCAGGTCATAGTCCAACTCGGCCTCCTGCGCCGCCGCCAGCAGGTGCAGGATCGTGTTGGTGGAGCCGCCCATGGCGATGTCGAGCGCCATGGCGTTGTCGAAGGCAGCGCGCGTGGCGATGTTGCGGGGCAGGACGGTGGCGTCGTCCTGCTCGTAGTACCGCCGGGTGATCTCCACGACGGTGCGGCCCGCGTTCTCGTAGAGCGCGCGGCGTGCGGTGTGGGTGGCGAGCACCGAGCCGTTGCCGGGCAGGGAGAGTCCCATGGCTTCGGTGAGGCAGTTCATCGAGTTGGCGGTGAACATGCCGGAACAGGAGCCGCAGGTCGGACAGGCGTTCTCCTCGATGCGGAGGATGTCCTCGTCCGAGACGTTCTCGTTGACCGCGTCCGAGATGGCGTTGATCAGGTCGAGCTTGCGGACGGTTCCGTCGACGAGGGTGGCCCGGCCGGCTTCCATCGGGCCGCCGGAGACGAAGACGGTCGGGATGTTGAGCCGCAGGGCGGCGTTCAGCATCCCCGGGGTGATCTTGTCGCAGTTGGAGATGCAGATCAGGGCGTCGGCGCAGTGCGCCTCGACCATGTACTCCACGCTGTCGGCGATCAGATCGCGGGAGGGCAGGGAGTAGAGCATCCCGCCGTGGCCCATGGCGATGCCGTCGTCGACCGCGATCGTGTTGAACTCGCGCGGCACGGCGCCCGCCGCCTTGATGGCCTCGCTCACGATCCGGCCGACCGGCTGGAGGTGGGTGTGGCCCGGGACGAACTCGGTGAAGGAGTTGGCCACGGCGATGATCGGCTTGCCGATGTCCGCGCTGGCTACGCCCGAGGCACGCATCAGGGCGCGCGCACCCGCCATATTGCGGCCGTGGGTAACTGTGCGGGACCTCAGCTCGGGCATCGTCGCTCGCTCCTCGGTAGTAAGAGACTTGTCGCCACCCACGAGCGTACGCCGACGGACCAAGATCTGGACACCATGTCCGCAATGCGGGACGGCCTGCTCACGGATCGGGCAGTTCCGCAGCTCCGGACGGTCTGCGGCTCCGGACGGTCCGCGGCTCCGGACGGTCTGCGGCTCCGAACGCCAGGACCGCCGTACGGGACGGGGCTGGGCCCATCAGCACGGCCGAACCGGCACCGGCGGGCTCATGGGCTCCATGCAACGGTACGCGGCCGGGGGCTGCCTGCGGGACCGGTCGGGCTCAGACCTCGGTCAGATAGCGCTGGAGCGTCGGCGCGACCTGGGAAACGATCTCTTCCGGATCGGCCGACGCCAGGGGCTCGACCTGGATCACATAGCGCAGGATCGCGATCCCGATCATGTGCGAGGCCGCCAGTTCCGCCCGGAACTTCGGATCCGGCACCTCCAGCTCGGCCGCGATCCGCTCCAGCAGCCGCCGCAGCACGAAGCCCCGGAGCACCTTCGCCGCCGTCTCGTGGGTGAGCGCGGAACGGATGACCACGAGCAGGGGCCCCCGTGAGACGGGGTTCTCCCAGACGCCGATGAAGTAGCGGGCCAGGCGCTCGCCGATGCCGTCCGTGCCCTGGCCCAGGATCTCCGTCACGGCCATCGCCGGCTCGAAGGAGACCTCGATGGCAGCGACGAAGACGTCGTCCTTGGAGCCGTAGTAGTGGTGGACCAGCGCCGCGTCCACACCGGCGGCCCGGGCGATCCCGCGCATGGTCGTCTTGTCGTAGCCGCGCTCGGCGAACTCCGTACGGGCGGCGCCGAGGATGCGCTCCCGTGCTCCCGGGCCCTCCTGGGCCCCGCTGCGGGCCGGACGCCCGCGGCGGCGCGGGGTGGATGCGTCCGTCATGGGCGGTGCACCCCCCGTACGTCCGTCGGCGCATGGGCGGCGGCCAGATGGCGTCGGGTGAACTCCAGGGCCTCGGCGAGGTCGGCCTCGCGTTCGGCAGCCGACATCGCCCGGCGGGTGTTGACCTCGATGACCACGTGGCCGTCGAAAGCGGTCCGCACCAGCCGCTCCAACATCTCCGCGCACGGCTGGTCGCCCCGCCCGGGCACCAGGTGCTCGTCCTTCGCAGAGCCCTTCCCGTCGGCCAGGTGGACATGGCTCAGCCGATCGCCCATCCGGTCGACCATGGCCATCGTGTCCACCCGGGAGGTGGCGGTGTGCGAGAGATCGATCGTGAAGTGACGGTAGTCGTCCTTGGTGACGTCCCACTCGGGGGCGTAGGCCAACATCTCGCGGTCCCGGTAGCGCCACGGGTACATGTTCTCGACGGCGAAGCGGACGTCCGTCTCGTCGGCCATCCGCCAGATGCCCCTGACGAAGTCCCGCGAGTACTGGCGCTGCCAGCGGAAGGGCGGATGGACGACGACCGTCGACGCCCCCAGCTTCTCCGCGGCGGACTGGGCCCGCTGGAGCTTGGTCCAGGGGTCGGTGGACCAGACCCGCTGGGTGATCAGCAGACAGGGGGCGTGCACCGCGTGGATGGGCACCCGGTGGTAGTCGGAGAGCCTGCGCAGGGCCTCGATGTCCTGGCTGACCGGATCCGTCCAGACCATCACTTCGACGCCGTCGTACCCGAGGCGCGCGGCGATCTCGAAGGCCGTCGCCGTCGACTCCGGATAGACGGAGGCCGTCGACAGGACGACCTTCACGTCCCTCGCACCCGGGGTGCGCGCCACTGGTTCCACCACGCAGACAGGGTACGGGGCGCGGGCGGGGCGTCGGCGCAGGCAGCGGTCGGGCCGAGGTCCCGGGCGGCGGGGTACGAGACCGTGGGTGCGGCGAGGCGGTACGAAGGGGTGGCGGAGGGCCGCCGGGCCGGAGCCCGTACGGCCGGGGGTTCCGCATGGGGGAGCCGGTGGGCTCCCCGTTCCCGGTTGCTAGCCGACGGGCAGGTGGTCGAGGCGGCGCAGGATCACGCCCTCGCGCAGCGCCCAGGGACAGATCTCCAGCACTTCCGCGCCCAGCAGGTCCATGGCGCCCTCGGCGACGAGTGCGCCGGCCAGCAGTTGGCGTGCCCTGCCCGCCGCCACGCCCGGGAGCGCAGCGCGCTGGTCGATCGTCATCTCGGCCAGTTTGGGCATCCAGTCCTGGAGCGACTTGCGGGTCAGCTCGCGCTGGACGTACAGGCCCTCGGCATCGCGGGCGGCACCGGCGATCCTGGCCAACTGCTTGAAGGTCTTGGAGGTCGCCACGATGTGATCGGGCTTGCCGAAGCGGCTGAACTCGCCCACCGTACGGGCGATCTCGGTCCGTACGTGGCGGCGCAGCGCGCGGACGTCCTCAGGCGTGGGCGGGTCTCCGGGCAGGTCCTTGGTGAGTCGGCCGGCGCCGAGCGGCAGGGACACCGAGGCGTCGGGGACCTCGTCGATGCCGTAGGCGATCTCCAGCGATCCGCCGCCGATGTCTATGACGAGCAGTTTGCCCGCGGACCAGCCGAACCAGCGGCGTGCGGCGAGGAAGGTCAGGCGCGCCTCCTCTGCCCCGGTGAGCACTTCAAGGTGCACCCCGGTCGCCTCCCTGACCTGGGACAACACTTGATCGGCATTGGTGGCTTCGCGTACGGCCGAGGTCGCGAAGCTGAGCACCTGCTCGCACCCCTGGTCTTCGGCGGCCTGGACGGCCTTGTGCAACGTACTGATCAAATGCTGAACGCCCTCGGGGCCGATGGCGCCCTTGTCGTCGAGGAGTTCGGCCAGTCGCAACTCCTCCTTGTGCGAGTGGGCGGGTAGGGGGCGGGCGCCGGGGTGCGCGTCCACTACCAGCAGATGCACCGTGTTCGAACCGACGTCGAGGACTCCGAGTCTCATGGACCGAACGCTACTGCGGTCTCGGACATACCCTTGGCCTGTGGCAAAGACGAAAAAGGCGAAGCAGGGCAAAGCCCATCCTCAGCTCTCACACAAGACACAGGGCGACGAGAAGGGGCTGGACTTCCCGCGCGCCTGGGTGGAGTTCCCCGACCCCGCCGACGACGAACAGGTCTTCCGCTGCGATCTGACCTGGCTGACGTCCCGCTGGACCTGCATTTTCGGCAGCGGATGCCAGGGGATCGAGGCAGGTCGCGCCGACGACGGCTGTTGCACCCTGGGCGCGCACTTCTCCGACGAGGACGACGAGAAGCGCGTGGCGGGCCATGTGGCGCGGCTCACTCCGGACATCTGGCAGTTCCACGACGTGGGCACCAGGACCGGTTGGGTCGAGGCCGCCCCTGATGACACTGAGGACACAGACGAAACAGAAGAAACAGATGAGGGCGGCGCACGTCAGACCCGGCGCTGGCAGGGATCCTGCATCTTCCAGAACCGGCCCGGTTTCGCGGGCGGCGCGGGCTGCTCGCTGCACATCCTGGCGCTGCGGGAGGGCCGCGAGCCGCTGGAGACCAAGCCGGACGTCTGCTGGCAGCTTCCGGTGCGGCGCACGTACGACTGGATCGAGCGGCCGGACGACACCAAGGTGCTCCAGATCTCGATCGGCGAGTACGACCGGCGGGGCTGGGGTCCAGGTGGCCACGATCTGCACTGGTGGTGCACGTCGGCAACCTCGGCGCACGGGGCGGGCGAGCCCGTCTATGTGACGTATCGACCCGAGCTCACTGAACTGATGGGGAAGGAAGGGTACGAGGTGCTGGCCGGGTTGTGTGAGGCACGGCTCTCCAGCCAACTGCCCCTGCTGGCCCCGCACCCCGCGGACTAGGAACCTCCCGGTCCAGGCCCACTACTGCCACCGGATCTCCGACTCAGGGCCCTAGGCGCCCGACGGCGGCGCCGACGGCTCGGGGGACGGGGGCGACGGGGATTCGGGCGGTGGTGAGGAGGGCGGCGAGGGCGAAGGCGTCTCGGGCGACGGTGACGGAGTCGGCGGCGAGGGTGACGCGGGCGGGGTGGGCGTGTGGGCCGGCGGCTCCGGCCGCACCGGAGAGCCGCGCCCCTCGATCAGCACCGTCGCACCCGCAGGGGCCACCGAGACCCGAGCCCGCCAGGCCCCGACGGGCTCGCGCGAGCGGTCGACGGTGACGGTGAGGGTGATCGACTCCCCCGGTCGCAGCACACCGGACGTACGGCTCACCGACAGCCAGGGCGCCGACACCCCCACCGACCACCGCACCGGTGCGCTGCCCGTGGCGAGCAGCGTGATCCCCGTACCGCCGGCTCCCTGTGCGGCCCGGACCGCGAGCCGACCCGGCCCGCTGCTGCCGGAGGCGGTGGGCGATTCGGGCGATCCGGTGCTGATGACCTCGACCGAGACGTCGGGCTCGTTCAGACCGGTCGTCCGGGCGGCTCGTGGACCTGCTTCCGCCTGGCCCGTGCCCTCGTACCGGTCGTACCGGTCGTAGGGCGCGCCGGTCAGGCCCCGGTCCTCCTCGGACTCCGCCGCACTGACCGAGGTGCCTCCCGGCCGACTCTCTCCCGTCAGCGGCGCCCCCCGGTAGGCAGCCCACAGGGCGAGCACGGGTGCCGCCACGACCGTTGCCACGACCGTGGTCGTCACCGCTCTGGCGCGCAGGCGTTGCCGACGGGCGGCGTGGTCCTTGGGGGTCAGAGGAAACCCGGCCGCACCGAAGCGGAGCGCGGCCGACCGGGTACGCGGCAGACGGCACAGCGCCCGATCGATGTCGGCGCGCGGTGCCCTGGCCAGCGGGAGGGCGGCCGGGGTGGTCGAACCGGGCCACGGTCCCTGAGCGTCCGCGCACTCGGCCGCCCGGCGGCAGCGGGGGCAGTCGTCGACGTGGCGGACGAGTTCCGTGCGCAGTGCGGCCGAGAGCAGCACCAGGTGATCGCCGGTGAGCCGGGCGATGGCGGGGCAGTCGCCGCGGTCGACGACGGCGAGCGCGGCCCGGGTCCGCTCCACTTCGCAGGCGGCAGCCGCGAGCAGTTCGCGTGCTCCCGGCGGGTCGAGCCCGAGGACCGCGGCAACCTCGCGGGTGCTGAGGCCGTGTCGTACGGCGAGTTCCAGGGCTTCCCGCTGCTCGGGGGAGGTGCCGGCCGCCTCGGGCCAGGCCAGCAGCGCCAGTTCCGCCCGGTGTCGCTCGGCGGTCTGTTGTGACATATGAGGTTCCTGGGGTGTGGCCGGACGGCCGGTGTGCGCACCCTGGCGGTTTTTCCTGCGCTCGGTCAGCCCCCGCAGACAGGCCCATCGCGCCAGTGCGTACAGCCAGGCCGTGCGTTCGGGTCCGGGTGCCGGGCAGCGGGAGTGGTGGCGTTCGGCGGTGGCGAGGACCTCGGCGACGAGCGCGGTCGCCGCGTCGTGGTCGCAGAGAGCGGAGAGGCAGTAGGTGAACAGCCCGTCGAGATAGGGCCCGTAGCGCGCCGCGGCCCGCCCGGAGACCGGTCGCGGTGCACTGCGGGCCTTGTGTCGATGTCCCCCGGATACTGCCCGATGTCCGCCGCTGTTCTGCGTGGGTGGCTCCAGACCGCTGCTCATCACGCGGTGACCGTAGGCGTAGAGCAACATCCGGTTCGCACCACTTGAGCGCTTTTAATCCATACGGGTGAACACTTCCCTCGAAGGGGGACATGAATGGTGAATTGCGCCCCTGGTGCGCTGGGGCATTCGGGTGAGACACGGTCGAAAATGGGGGATCGTGACGATTCTTCATCGGGTGCCGATGTCTGCCGCGAACCGCTGGGAAGCGAGCCCCCGAGAAGCCCGAAGCAGGGGGCGTGCACGGACCCCGAGGGCCTCGGGCCCCGGTCGTGGGCACCGGTGTCAGTGGGGGACGCTACGGTCTGAACATGGCTGCCCGTACGAAATCCACCAAGGACCGGCCGTCCTACCGCTGTACCGAGTGCGGCTGGACCACCGCCAAGTGGCTCGGGCGCTGCCCCGAGTGCCAGGCGTGGGGGACGGTCGAGGAGTACGGCGCCCCCGCGGTGCGCACCACCGCCGCCGGGCGCGTCTCCACGGCCGCCCTCCCCATCGGGCAAGTGGACGGCAGACAGGCCACCGCGCGCTCCACCGGGGTGCCCGAGTTGGACCGGGTCCTCGGCGGCGGGCTGGTGCCCGGGGCCGTGGTGCTGCTCGCGGGCGAACCGGGCGTCGGCAAGTCCACCCTGCTGTTGGACGTCGCCGCCAAGGCGGCCGGCGAGGCCCACCCCACGCTCTATGTGACGGGCGAGGAGTCCGCCAGCCAGGTCAGGCTGCGCGCCGACCGGATCAACGCCCTCCATGACCATCTCTATCTGGCGGCCGAGACCGACCTCTCGGCCGTGCTCGGTCATCTGGACGCGGTCAAGCCGGCCCTGCTGATCCTCGACTCCGTACAGACCGTCGCCTCCCCGGAGATCGACGGCGCCCCGGGCGGCATGGCTCAGGTCCGTGAAGTGGCGGGGGCCCTGATCCGGGCGTCCAAGGAGCGCGGGATGTCCACCCTGCTCGTCGGTCACGTCACCAAGGACGGGGCGATCGCGGGGCCGCGACTGCTGGAGCACCTGGTCGACGTGGTGCTGTCCTTCGAGGGCGACCGCCATGCCCGTCTGCGGCTGGTCCGCGGGGTGAAGAACCGCTACGGAGCGACGGACGAGGTCGGCTGCTTCGAACTGCACGACGAGGGCATCACCGGCCTCACCGACCCGTCCGGGCTCTTCCTCACGCGCCGGGACGCACCGGTTCCCGGGACTTGTCTGACGGTGACCCTGGAGGGGCGCCGCCCACTGGTCGCCGAGGTCCAGGCGCTGACGGTCGACTCGCAGATCCCGTCCCCGCGGCGCACCACGTCGGGGTTGGAGACCTCCCGGGTCTCGATGATGCTGGCGGTGCTGGAGCAGCGGGGCCGGATCACCGCCCTGGGCAAGCGGGACATCTACAGCGCCACGGTCGGTGGTGTGAAGCTCTCGGAGCCCGCGGCGGATCTGGCGATCGCCCTCGCCCTGGCGTCGGCGGCGAGCGACACCCCGTTGCCCAAGAACCTCGTCGCCATCGGCGAAGTGGGGCTCGCGGGCGAGGTCCGACGAGTCACCGGAGTGCAGCGGCGGCTGGCCGAAGCACATCGGCTTGGCTTCACCCAGGCCCTGGTCCCGACCGATCCGGGAAAGATCCCCGCGGGGATGAAAGTGACGGAAGTGGCGACCGTCGGGGATGCCCTCAGAGTCCTCCCCCGGGGTCGTCAGAAAAGCGGTGGCGCACCCTCCGGGGAAGGCCCGGCAGGTGGTCCCGTGGGCTCGCCCAGGAGGGCTCCGAGCAAAGAGAGCGCGGACGCCCCACGGGATGGCGACCTACGCCGGTAGACTTTGCCCTGGTCTCGCCCATCCGTACGAGCCGGAGGAGTGCAGTGGCAGCCAACGACCGGGCATCAGCATCCGGAAAGTCCGGCGCGAGCTCCGGCAACGAAGCACTGATCCGCGCCGCCCTGAGCGCGGTCGCACCGGGCACCGCGCTGCGCGATGGCCTGGAGCGCATCCTCCGCGGCAACACCGGCGGACTGATCGTCCTCGGCATGGACAAGACGGTCGAGTCGATGTGCACGGGCGGATTCGTGCTCGACGTCGAGTTCACCGCCACCCGTCTGCGCGAGCTGTGCAAGTTGGACGGTGCACTCATCCTGGACAAGGACATCTCCAAGATCCTCCGGGCGGGGGTGCAACTGGTCCCCGACGCATCGATCCACACCGAGGAGACCGGCACCCGCCACCGCACGGCGGACCGCGTCTCCAAGCAGTGCGGGTTCCCCGTGGTCTCCGTCTCGCAGTCGATGCGCCTGATCGCCTTGTACGTGGACGGCGAACGCCGGGTGCTGGAGGAGTCCGCGGCGATCTTGTCCCGCGCCAATCAGGCCCTCGCCACCTTGGAGCGCTACAAGCTCCGGCTCGACGAGGTCGCGGGAACGCTCTCCGCGCTGGAGATCGAGGACCTCGTCACCGTTCGGGACGTCACGGCCGTGGCGCAACGACTGGAGATGGTCCGCAGGATCGCGACCGAGATCGCCGAGTACGTGGTGGAGTTGGGCACCGACGGCCGACTGCTCTCGCTCCAGCTGGACGAGTTGATCGCCGGCGTGGAGCCGGAGCGCGAACTGGTCGTGCGCGACTACGTGCCGGAGCCGACGGCCAAGCGGTCGCGGACGGTCGACGAGGCGCTCGCCGAGTTGGACGCGCTCACCCATACCGAGCTGCTGGAACTGCCCATAGTGGCGAGGGCGCTGGGGTACAGCGGTTCGCCCGAGACGCTGGACTCCGCGGTCTCCCCGCGCGGCTACCGCCTCCTGGCGAAGGTCCCCCGGCTGCCGGGAGCGATCATCGAGCGGCTCGTCGAGCACTTCGGCGGGCTCCAGAAGCTGCTCGCGGCGAGCGTGGACGACCTCCAGGCGGTGGACGGCGTCGGAGAGGCCCGGGCCCGGAGCGTCCGGGAGGGGCTGTCCCGACTGGCGGAGTCCTCGATCCTTGAGCGGTACGTCTGACCTTGAGCGGTACGTCTGAGGCGCCCCTTCCGGTCCCACACACGGACCCGCACACGGACCCGCACGGAGGTGGGGTGTCGCGGCCAGCGCCACCCGCCGCGTCCGCTTTCTTGAGGGTTCTTGAAGTTTCTTGAGGGTTCTTCTGGGTTCTTCACGATGACCGGACGGCTGTACGAGGGAACGGCCGGGCAGATCATCTGATGCCATGAGGAAGGGCAGGCGAGCGCAGCACCCAGCGCCGTGGCGCCGGGTCCGTCAGTCCTTCTCCAGCCGGAAGGACGCCGGCAGTACGGCGGTCCCGGGGAAGCTCGCCTCCACCAGATAGGTACCCGCCGACACCGCGCCCGCGTTCGGGGTCGCGCACCTCGGCTCGCTCTGCCTGCGGTCCCACTGCACGGTGTGGGTGACCGTCTGACCGGCGGGCACCCGGAGCAGCACGCTCCCCCGCGTCCGCGGGCAGTCCTTGGACGACCACACCTCTTCGTCGCCGGTGTCCTTGACCGTCAGCACGGCGGCCTTCGGCCCGAAGTCCGCCTTGCAGGTGGTCGCCGAGGTGTTGGAAGCGCTCAGCTGGAACGAGGGCTTCTCCCCCGGTTCATAGGAGACCTTGATGCTGCGAAGCGTCAACTTCAGCGCCGAGGAGGGGCAGTTGGGCAGGTCGGAGCCGGCGGGCACCGGCTGGCCGGCCGTACCGCCCGAGGCTGCCGCACCGGTGGAACCCTGGCCGCCGTCCGCACCGCCGCCCTCTGTGGCGCCGTTCGTGGAACCGTCGCCGCTTACCGAACCGGAACTGGAGCCGGGGCCCGGATCTGAACCCGAGCCCGAACTCGATCCGGAATCGGATGGGGAACCGCTCGGCTTCTCGCGCCCCCCGGGCTGCCCACTGATCGCCGGCCCCGACTGAGCAGGGCCGGGAGTGATCGAAGGTGCCGGTGTGGCAGAGCCGTTGGCGCTGTCCTCCTTGCCTCCGTCCCCCCGGTCCGAGGTAACGGCCCAGGCCACCAGCACCAGGAGCACCGCGGCCAAGGACAGCGCGATGGCCCTCCGTCGCCAGTAGATGGAGGAGGGGAGCGGCCCGATCGGATTGCGCAGAGATCCCACGCACCAAACTGTACGAGAGATCACGCCCAACTCCGGCCCTACCCGCCGCCTACACCCCAAGTTCTCCGGATCATCATCACGGAAGCGAACCTTCCCTTTGTGGGGTTCCTGTGCCTCCCTCCCAACCGGCGCCCGGGACGGAGAGCATGACCACCCACCAGGTAGCGTCACTGCATCATGGACAGCAGCATCACCCGCGACCTCTACCGCGACATCGTCGACTTCGCCCACACCACCCCCACCTGGTTCCAGAAGCTCGCAGAGATCTGGACCGAACTGGGCCTGCTCCTGTTCGGAGCGCTCTTCATCGTGGCCTGGTGGCGATCGCGCGTCGGACCTCCGGCGGCGATAGCCGTGGCCGTCCTGGCCCCCCTCGCAACCGCGACCGGCTATGTGGTCAGCGAGTCGTTCAAGTCAGTGGTCGACGAGGACCGTCCCTGTCGCACGGTGGCGGACGCCGCGGCCTCGCTCGTCCCCTGCCCGCCCGTGGGCGACTGGTCCTTCCCCAGCAACCACTCCTCGATCGCGGGTGCCGCCGCCATCGCCCTGGCGATCGCCTGGCCCCGGATCGCCCTGCTGACCGTGCCGATGGCGGTGCTGATGGCGTTCTCCCGGGTCTTCGTCGGAGTGCACTACCCCCATGACGTGATGGTGGGTCTGGTCCTCGGCGCCCTGGTGGCGGTCGTCTTTGTCCTGGCGCTGCGCCGCCCGGCCGGAGCGCTGCTCGCCACGATGCGCACCAGCCGTACAGGCGTGGTCGTCTGGTTCGCCGGCCCCGGGGGCACGGCAGCCCCCGTACGGAATCGGCACCGGCGCTAGGGAGTGCCCGTAAGTCCTGCGGATGGTGCCGGGCTCGCGTCCGCACGGCGGCCCTGAGTCCGCTCGACCGGCTCACCCGGGGATCGCACCGGACCCCGGCCACCCCGGTACACCCTCTGGGCCGCTCGGCCCAGAGCCCGGAGCGTATGCACCATCCGCCCGCCGGGACGTGCCAGGATCGGTGGTGCCATGACTGACACCACCACAGACCTCGCCCCCACCGATGCCGCTGCCCTTCACGCCCCCGTCATCTCCTGGTTCGACGAGCACGCCCGCGATCTGCCGTGGCGTCGCCCCGAAGCGGGCGCGTGGGGCGTGATGGTCAGCGAGTTCATGCTGCAGCAGACCCCGGTCAACCGGGTCCTGCCCGTGTACGAGCAGTGGCTGGTTCGCTGGCCCCGACCGGCCGATCTGGCCGCCGATGCGCCCGGGGAGGCCGTCCGTGCCTGGGGACGGCTCGGCTACCCCCGCCGTGCGCTGCGTCTGCACGGCGCCGCGCAGGCGATAGCAGAACGACACGGCGGCGACGTACCCCGCGAACACGCCCAACTGCTCGCCCTGCCCGGGATCGGCGAGTACACGGCGGCGGCCGTCGCCTCCTTCGCGTACGGCCAGCGGCACGCCGTCCTCGACACCAATGTGCGCCGGGTCTTCGCCCGGGCCGCGTCCGGCATCCAGTACCCGCCGACGGCCACGACCGCCGCGGAGCGCAAGCTCGCCCGTGCGCTGCTCCCCGACGACGAGGCGACCGCGGCCCGGTGGGCTGCGGCGTCGATGGAGTTGGGGGCGCTGGTCTGCACCGCCCGCGGCGAGGACTGCGCCCGCTGCCCGATCGCCGCGCAGTGCGCCTGGCGGCTGGCGGGGAAGCCGGCCCACGAGGGAGCGCCCCGACGGGGCCAGGCGTACGCCGGTACCGATCGGCAGGTGCGCGGTAAGCTCCTCGCGGTCCTGCGCGAGTCCACGGGCCCCGTACCGCAGGCGGCCCTGGACACGGTGTGGCACGAGCCCGTACAGCGGGCCCGAGCCCTGGACGGACTGGTCGCCGACGGGCTGGTCGAACCGCTGGAAGGCGGGATGTACCAGCTCCCCGGCTGAGCGCGGCCCGGCCCGCTTCCCCGTGCGACCGACATCGAAACGTCTGCTGTTACACAACCGATGGATGGCCGTGCGCCCTTCGACGGCTGGTCCGCACAGGCCCGTGACAAGCACTCCGTAGCTTCTGATGCATACGGAACGCACTGCTGGTGACGGGGACGGAGGCGGTTGGAATGGCGCACGGCGAGGTGCTCGGTTTTGAAGAGTACGTACGCAGCCGGCAGGAGGCGCTGCTGCGCAGCGCCCGGCGGTTGGTGCCCGACCCCGTCGACGCCCAGGACCTCCTCCAGACGGCGCTGGCCCGCACCTACGGCCGTTGGGACGGTATCGCCGACAAGTCGCTCGCCGATGCCTATCTGCGCCGGGTGATGATCAACACCCGGACGGAGTGGTGGCGCGCCCGCAAGCTGGAGGAAGTGCCCACCGACCAGTTGCCCGACGCCCGGATCGACGACGGCAGCGACCAGCGCGCCGACCGCGCCCTGCTGATGGACGCGCTGAAGGTGCTCGCCCCCAAGCAGCGCAGTGTCGTGGTGTTGCGGCACTGGGAGCAGATGAGCACCGAGGAGACGGCTGCCGCACTGGGCATGTCGGCGGGTACGGTGAAGAGCACACTGCACCGGGCACTGGCCCGGCTCCGGCAGGAGTTGGAGCGCCAGGAGGCGGAACGTCGCGAGTTGGAGCGCCAGGAGCGGATCGAGCACGAGATGGCGCAGCGGGCGGCGGGCCGTCCGGCGGTCCGCAGGCCCGAGGCCGGCGAGGTGCGGGTCCCCGCTCAGGAGCGGGGCGGTCTTCAGCGCCTGCGGTGCGGTGAGGGACAGGACAGGCAGGACGAACGGGGGCAGGAGCGGTGCGCGGCCTGAATGGCCTGATGACCGGGGGACACTCGGAGAACGGACGCGGTGGAGGACGTCGAGCGGCGGGCAGTGCGGCCGTCGTCGTCCTCGCCGCCTTCGGCATGTTCGCCGCCGCTTGCTCCGCGGGCGGAACGGGTGTCCAGGACGAGGGCTCGGCCCACGCCGAGACGGCCAAGAGCACCCCTTCGACGAGCGTCTCCGCGGGCGGCTCCCAGCAGGTCTCCCGGGTCAATCCGGTACTGCTGGTCAAGGCCGACCCCAAGGTCAGCAAGCGGATCAAGTCAGACCTCAGACCGTGCGGCCGTGACTACCCGGTGGACACCACGTACGGCAACATGACGGGCGGCACCTCACCCGATGTGGTCGTCAACGTGCTGAGCTGCGTCGATTCGGTGGGGGTCGGCACCTATGTGTACCGGATGAACGGTACGCAGTACGAGAACGTCTTCGCTTCCGAGGAGCCCGCGGTGGTGTCCGCCATCGACCGGGGTGATCTCGTGGTCACCAAACAGGTCTGGGTGGGGGACGATCCGGTGGAGGAACCCTCCGCCGAGGAGGTCACCACGTACCACTGGACGGGCGGAAGGTTCGCCCAACTGCATTGGGTCCGCAATGAGTACAGCGGCCCCGTCGAGGGAGACGGTTTGCTCGCCCCCGAGCCGCCGGACCCCGCAAGAGAGAACTGAGAGCGCCGGATGGCCGAGACACATGTGTTGTTCGTCGAGGACGACGACGTCATCCGGGAGGCGACCCAGCTGGCGCTCGAACGCCAGGGTTTCCTCGTCACCGCGATGCCCGACGGGCTGTTGGGCCTGGAGGCGTTCCGCGCGCAGCGCCCTGACATCGCCCTGCTCGACGTGATGGTGCCGGGGCTCGACGGGGTGAGCCTGTGCCGTCGCATCCGCGACGAGTCGACCGTGCCCGTGATCATGCTGTCGGCACGCGCCGACTCCATCGACGTGGTGCTCGGGCTGGAGGCGGGAGCCGACGACTACGTCACCAAGCCCTTCGACGGGGCGGTCCTGGTCGCCCGCATCCGTGCGGTGTTGCGCCGCTTCGGCCATGCGGGCGGCGACGGGGTGACGGTCAGGGACCAGCCTCCGGGGGCCCTGCTGACCTTCGGGGACCTGGAGGTCGACACGGAGGGCATGGAGGTGCACAAGGGGGGCGAGCCGGTGGCCCTGACCCCGACGGAGATGCGGCTCCTGCTGGAGTTCTCCGCCGCCCCCGGGACGGTGCTGTCCCGCGATCGGCTCCTGGAGCGGGTCTGGGACTACGGCTGGGGCGGTGACACCCGTGTCGTGGACGTCCATGTGCAGCGGTTGCGCACCAAGATCGGGCAAGACCGGATCGAGACGGTTCGCGGCTTCGGATACAAGCTCAAAGCATGAGGCGGCTCGCGCTGCGCACCGGGGTCCGCTGGAAGATCAGTGTCGCCATCGCGGCCGTGGGTGCCCTGATCGCGATGGCGCTGAGCCTGGTCGTGCACAACGCCGCCCGGGTCTCGATGCTGGACAACGCCCGCGATGTGCAGATGGACCGGCTGTCGATGGCCCAGCGCTGGCACGAGACGTCCAAGAAGACCGACCCTCGGTTCAACAGCAAGATCAATGACCCGTTGCTGCCCAAGGAACTCCAGCGGCTGATGAAGGAGAAGCGCCGCGGCACCTTCGTGCAGGACGATCACGACGGTCCGCCGGTCATCTGGGCCGCCGTCCCGCTGGCCAACGGCGATGTGCTCTCCCTGCACAGCCGCTTCGCGGGACGCAGCTCCACGCTGCTCAGGGACCTCGACCAGGCGCTGATCATCGGTTCCGTTTCGGTGGTACTGGCGGGCAGCGCCCTCGGTGTGCTCATCGGCGGCCAGCTGTCGCGCCGGCTGCGCAAGGCGGCGGCAGCCGCATCGAACGTGGCGGAGGGCAATACGGGCGTCCGGGTCCGGGACGCGATCGGTGGTGTCGTACGAGACGAGACGGACGATCTCGCCCGGGCGATCGACGCCCTCACCGATGCGCTGCACGCGCGCATCGAGGCGGAGCGGCGAGTCACCGCGGACATCGCCCATGAGCTGCGTACCCCGGTCACCGGCCTGCTGACGGCCGCCGAGCTGCTGCCCGCGGGCCGCCCATCCGAACTCGTACGGGACCGGGCCCAGGCGATGAGGACCCTGGTGGAGGACGTGCTGGAGGTCGCCAGGCTGGACAGTGCGTCGGAGCGGGCCGAATTGCAGGAGATAGCGCTCGGTGAGTTCGTGACGCGCCGGGTGTCGGCGCTCAACCCGGACGTGGTGATCCAGGTGGTGCACGAGTCCCGGGTCAACACCGACCCCCGCCGGCTGGAGCGGATCCTGCTGAATCTGCTGACGAACGCGGTCAAGTACGGAGGGTCACCGGTCGAGGTCACCGTGGAGGGCCGGGTGGTCCGGGTGCGGGACCACGGGCCCGGGTTCCCCGCGGCGCTCCTGCGCGAAGGGCCGAGCCGGTTCCGTACGGGGGCGAGCGATCGGGCCGGAACCGGGCACGGGCTGGGGCTGACGATCGCATCGGGCCAGGCGCGGGTGCTGGGGGCGCGGCTCACGTTCCGCAATGCGGCGCCTGCGGTGCCCCTGGTGGGCGATGCCCCGGCGGCCGGGGGTGCGATCGCGGTCCTCTGGCTGCCGGAGCACGCGCCGACGGACAGCGGAAGCTTTCCGATGCTGCCGCGGCAGGGATAGGCCCGCGGGAAGCGGTGACGCACCACGACGGCCCCCGGTGAAGACCGGGGGCCGTTCTCGCGCCTGCGCGGGGGCGGGTGCGCGTGGATGAGGAGGTGCGGGCTCGCAGCTCATCGGGTCAGAGCGTCACGCCCTGCGAACGCAGGTAGCTCACCGGGTTGATGGCGCTGCCGTAGTTCGGGGTGGTGCGGATCTCGAAGTGCAGGTGCGGGCCGCTGGAGTTTCCGGTGTTGCCGGACAGCGCGATCTGCTGGCCGCCCTGGACCTTCTGGCCGATCTTCACGTCGACGCGGGAGAGGTGGGCGTACTGCGAGTAGGTGTTGCCGTCGTGCTTGACCACCACGGCGTTGCCGTACGCGGGGCCGTCACCGGCGCCGTTCGGGCCGGCCTTGACGACGGTGCCGGGGCCCACGGACTTGACGACGGTGCCGGTCGGCACGGCGAAGTCCTGGCCGGAGTGCTTGCTCGCCCACATGTTGCCGGCGTTGCCGTAGGTGGCGCTCACCACGTACTGGGAGACCGGCTTGGTCCACGCGGACGCGGCCTTCTTGACGGCGACGGGCTTGACGGCGGCCTTCTTGGCAGCCGCCTTCTTGGCAGCGGCGGCCTTCTGTACGGCGACGGTCTTCGCGGCGGCCTGGGACTGGGCCTGGGCCTGGGCGGCGACCGCGTTCGCGGTGCTGGTCACGACGGCGGGCTTGCTGACCGCCGTACCGGTCTCGGCGGCGATCGCAGCTCCTGTGCCGAGGACCGTCACAGCTCCGAGACCGGCAGCGACAACGGCGGTACGGGTACGGAGAGCGGACGGGCGGGGGCGACGGGAAATGAAGCGCGACATACGGGAGAAGCCTCCAGGCACAAGGGGACCCGGCACGGGGATTCGCACCGGGCGTTTGGCTATCCCTTGGTAACCGAATCGCCCATATCGCCTCAACCCCCCCATCTACGACATAAAGTCGTAGTTGAACGGTCCTCCATCACCACCCTTGACACTTTTTGATCATGCTCACGAGATGCTCCGGAAATCGATGCGAACATCTGAGTGGGATCGGGTTTAACCGCATGTGCGCCTCCTGGGACGCCCCACGAAAACCGCCGCGGACCAGCCCGGCAGGGCGCACCGGAGGCCAGGGACCTAAGTCCCGAAGAGGGCCCGGAGCCGCCGTCGCGGGGTGCCGAGAACAGCCCTCCTATTCCGGGTAGTAAGCCCGAAAGGGCCTGTGTGCCTTGTCACCGGCCCAACCCCCTTTCCCCGCCCGGAAAGTGGCCTGCGCCACTAGTCTCAGTGCCACTCGCGGGCCGAGTGTGGGGGTGGAATCTATGCACAGCGCCGTGACGGCACGCGTGGTCGCCGTCCATGGAAAACAGCAGGGCACCGGGGTGATCCTCACCCCTAGAACCGTCCTGACCTGCGCACACGTCGCCAGATCCGGCCGAGTGGAAGTCTCCCACCCCACGCTCGGCCAGCGCGTGGGCTGTACGACGCTCTTCTTGGGGGATCCCAAGGTCGTAGATGCCGCCCTGCTGATCGCCGATCGCAACATCGTGCCGCCCGATCGGCTTGGCCGGCTCCGATGGGCCCGCCTGACCAGGGACGACGCACTCCCCGGCTGTCAGACGATCGGCTTCCCCTGCCATCAGCGCTACCAGGGCAACCGGCTGGACTACGGCCAGTACACGGGCAGCGTCCTGCCCGTCGCAGGACGGATGCACGGCGTCCTCACCTTCTGGCTCGACCACTCCCCCGGCACACCGCACCGGGCCTCCCCACTCGCCGGGCTCTCCGGCGCGCCCGTCTTCGCCGGCTCCGTCCTGCTGGGGATGGTGACCCAGGTGCGAGGCACGGACGGGCACCAGCACCTGGAGGCCATTCCGATGGAGGCGATCCACCAGATCCTGCGCCGCAGCTCCCTCCTGGGCCGGTTCTCCGCGCTCCGCCCCACGGCCACCCCGGCCTCCTCCACACAGAGGGTCACCGCGCAGTGGCTCGGCCTGCTGGACCTGCCTCCGCTGGAACGGCTCTCCAGCTTCCACCCGCAGGACTCCGCCTTCGAGGAGGGGTACGCGAGCGCCCTGAAGGCCCAGTACCGCAAGACGGAGATCTTCGGCATCGACGAGCTGGGCATCAGCGAGGCGAGCTGGGACCTCGACACCGCCTATGTGAGCCTGGAAGCCACCGAGCTGGAGCCGCACGACGGCCCGAACGCGGGGGTGCCGCCGAACCCGATCGGCCCCGCCGGCCCCCGCCCGCTCCGGGTGGAAGACCTACTCAGCCTCAGCCAGCACACCTTGTTGCGGGGCGAAGCGGGGGCGGGCAAGACCACCCTCGTGTGGTGGCTCGCCGCCCACGCCTCCTGCGGAACGCTCCCCGCCGCACTGGACGAGCTCAACGGCCTGGTCCCCTTCGTCATCCCCATGCGCAGCCTCCACGCGCATGGCGGCCCGTTCCCCGGACCGGACGAGCTCGCCGAGGTCGCCGGGCTGCCCGTGGGACGGGCACCCGAGGGCTGGGCCACCCGCGTACTGGAGTCGGGCCGGGCGCTGATCCTCGTCGACGGCCTCGACGAGCTCCCCCAGGCCCATCGGCACAAGGCCCGCACCTGGCTCACCCTCCTCCTGGGCCGGCACCACAACAGCCGCGCCCTGGCGACCGTACGCCCCGGTGCGGTGGAAGCGCGCTGGTTGACCTCCGAAGGCTTCGCCGACCTCCTGCTGCTGCCGATGAGCAACCAGGACATCGAGGCGTTCGTACGGGCCTGGCACAGAGCCGCAGCCTTGGAGTACACGGCACTCGACCGCCAGCGCGCCAGCGCCGAAGCCCGCGCGCTAAATGACCTGGAACAGCGGCTGACCCGCGAGTTCGGCACCAATCAGGTGCTGCGGGACCTGGCCCGTACCCCACTGCTGTGCGCGGTGATCTGCGCGCTCCACCGCAAGCGCAAGGGGGCGCTCCCGCACACGCGCTGGGAGCTCTACAAGGCCACGCTCGACATGCTGCTCGGCAAACGGGACAGCGGGCGCGGCATCCAAGCCCCCGAAGGGCTGGTCCTCGGCGTGGAGGAGAACAAGCTGCTCCTCCAGCACATCGCCGTCTGGCTGGTGCGCAACGGCCAGACCCAATTGACCTTCGACGAGGCCGTCACCCAGATCGGGTTGGCGACCCGGAGCATGCGCCAGGTACGGGAACAGGGAACGCCGGAACAGATCCTCACCCATCTGATCAATCGCAGCGGGCTGCTCCAACAACGCACCGGCGACGTCATCCAGTTCATCCACCGCACCTTCCAGGACTACCTGGCGGCCAAGGAGTTCTCCGACACCGACAGCCTGGGCGAACTCCTGCGGCACGCACCGGACGAGCAGTGGGGCGATGTGATCCGTCTGGCCGTCGGACACCTCGATCGCGGACGGGTCAACGTCCTGGTCAAGGGGCTGATCACCATGGGCGATCGGGCGATGAGCAGCAGCGGGCGCCGGGCGCTGCACGTCCTGGCCGCCCACTGCGCCGGCTCCGCCGTCTTCATCGAAGAAACGGTCCTCACCGCGTCGGAGGACCGCATCCGTGCGCTGATGCCGCCCACCGACTCCCGCCAAGTGCATGAGTTGTCCGGCCTCGGCGCCTATGTGCTCCCCCTGCTCCCGAGGCCCTCCCAGGACGTGCAGATCAACCGGATGGTGATCGGGACGATCGCGGCGGTCGGCGAGGTGGCCGGTCTGGAACGCCTGGTGGAGTTCACCACGCGCCCGGAACTCGGGGTCTACCAGGCGTTGGCGGATGCCTGGAGCAGCTTTCCCGCCACCGCCTACGCCCGTAGGGTGCTCGCCCGGATCCCTCTGGACCACGTCAGGCTCGCAGCCTCCAGCGACGAACAGGTGCAGGCGCTGCAACACTGCGGTCCGGTGTTCTCCGTCTCCCTGTTCGGCGATCATTCCAGCGAGAGCCTGGACGCCTGGCTGCCCCACACCGGGTTGCGATCACTGCGCCTCACCGGAAACCGGGAGATCACCGATCTGGGCTTCCTCACGAAGCGTCACTCACTCATCGGCCTCATGCTCCTCGGCTGCCCCCGTCTCACCAGCCTGCGGAACCTTGCGGGCCTGTCACTGAGCTATCTGGAGATCGGTCAGGCCGAGTTGGCCCTGGCCGGGCCCCATCCGCGGATCGCGAACTGCCAGGTGGTCGGCGTCGATCCCATGGACTACGCGTCCCTGGCCCCTTGGGACACCGTGGCGGCGATCGACCTCTTCCCCCCGCAGCGCATGTCCTGCTTGATCCGTGCCACCGCCCGGATGACCGCGCTCCGGAGACTGACGATCCAACGGTTCGACCTCCTCGACCTGGAGGCGACCGACAGCGCGGAGCGCATCACGTCGCTCTCCATCGGTTCGCTGGACCGCCATCTGAACACGGCCGCGCTCGCCCGCGTCTTCCCGGCACTGCGCCGACTGTGGATCACGGTCCGCGACGTACGGGAGTACACGATCGACCTCACCCCGCTCGGCGGGCTTCAGGACCTCACGATCACCCTCGAAACCAAGGGGAACATCCCCCTCCAGGTCATCGGCGCTGAGCCGTTCGGGGGACGACTGAAGACCATGAGGGGTGGGTGAGCGCCCGCGTCCTTCCCGCCCGTGGCCCCATCCGGAATGCTCCTGGCATGACCAGATCCGTGATGGGCACCGATCGTCGCACCCCTCGCGTCCGCCCGCTCCTCACCGGGCTCGCCTGCGTCCTGACCACCGCGCTCGCCCTCACCACCCTCACCTTCAGCAGCCCCGCCGGGGCCGGCACCTCCCGCAGCGGCCTCAAGGGGGCCATCGACACCCTCCTGGCCGACGCCCGGCTCGACGGAGGCGCCGCCAGTGTGGTGATCGCCGACGCCGACACCGGTGAACGGCTCTACCAACGCGCCGGCGGGGACCGGCTGATGCCCGCCTCCAACACCAAGATCGCCACCTCCGTCGCCGCCTTCGGGGTCCTCGGCCCCCAGTACCGGTTCTCGACCGACGTCCTCGCCCACGGCACCCGCGACGGCTCCACACTCAAGGGCGACCTGTACCTCCGCGGCGGCGGCGACCCCACCACCCTCGCCAAGGACTACGACAAGCTCGCCGCCGCTGTCGCCGCCGCCGGAATCACCAAAGTCACCGGCCGGCTCATCGCCGACGACACCCGCTTCGACACCCAGCGCCTCGGCCGCTCCTGGGCCGCCGACGACCAGTCCTCGTACTACTCCGCCCAGACCTCGGCACTCACCGTCGCCCCCGACACCGACTACGACTCCGGGACGGTCATCGTCAAAGTCGTCCCCGGCGCGAAGGCCGGCGACAAGCCCAAGGTGACCGTGGAGCCGAAGACCGCCTACGTGAAGCTGGACATCAGCGGCACCACGGTCGCCGCCGGCGGGTCCGACACCCGGTCTGTACAGCGCCGCCACGGCAACAACACGATCACCGTCAGCGGGAACGCACCGCTCGGGGCCGGTGCCACCCAGGAGTGGGTGACCGTCTGGGAACCCACCGGCTACGCCGCGGCCGTCTTTCACGACGCCCTCGCCCGCCACGGCGTCAAGGTCACCGAGAGCACCCGACTCGGCCGCGCAACCCCCAACGCCGCGCAACCGATCTCCTCGCACCGCTCCATGCCCCTGCGGGAGCTCATGCACCCGTTCATGAAGCTGTCCAACAACATGCACGCGGAAGCCCTGACCAAGACCATGGGGTACGAAACGGCGGGACGCGGCACCTGGAGCGCCGGGCTCGCCGCGATCGCCACCCGACTGCGTGCGGAAGGCGTCACCACCGGCGCCCTGCGGCAAGTGGACGGCTCGGGCCTGTCCCGGATGAACCTCTTCCCCGCCGAACAGTTCGCCGCCCTCCTGCTCTCGGTGCGCGACGCCTCCTGGTACGCCGACTGGTACGCCTCCCTGCCGCTGGCCTGCGGCCCCGACCGGGCCGCCGGAGGTACGCTCCGCACCCGGATGTGCAACACCCCCGCCGCTCTCAACGCCCGGGCCAAGACCGGTTCCCTGACGGGAGCTTCGGCGCTCTCCGGGTACGTCACGGACGCGAAGGGGCGCGAGCTCGTCTTCAGCATCGTCCTCAACAACTATCTGGCGTCCTCGGTGAAGAGCATCGAAGACGCCATCGTGGTCACTCTCGCCCGTACCGATACGACCACGGAATCAGTCCCGTCGGTCACTCCGGCGCTCACCCGCACCACCGAGCCGGCCACTGACCAGGAATGCTCCTGGCGCAAGCCGAAGTTCTGTTGAATCCCTCATGGCCCGGGCCCCGCCTGGGTACCGTCCGGGCCATGAGCGACACCCACCCCAACGAAACCGCCATCGAGCTCGCGGATGCGATCGAAGCCGTCCGGGAACAGCTGGTCGACGCAGCCGGGCGGGCCACCGGCAAGCCGGTCCTATTCGAAGTGGGAGACATCGAAATGGAGTTCACCATCGAGCTCCGCAAGGACCGCAGCGGCGGACTGAAGGCGAAGGCTTGGGTCCTGGAGGCGGGCGGCGACACCACCAGGTCCACCGGACACACCCACCGCGTGTCCTTCACCCTCACCCCGAAGAACGCACGGACCGGCGGGAGTTGGCTGGTCGGCCATGACGAGGCCGCCGACACCTCCGACTTCGGCACGGGCGACTTCGGCACCGATGACTTCGGCACGGCCGGGCCCGCCGGGCGCCCATGAGCCCGCGCCGCGCCTCATCCGGGCGCCGCGCCGTGGTTGTCTTCGGACAGTGCCAGGGCAGCGGCGCCGTCATCAGCGCGACCACCGTCCTCACCTGCGCCCATGTGGTCGGCTCCGCGCACACCGCCGCGGTGGCGGTGCCCGGACGTGCGGGAATGCTGCACTGCCAGGTCGTCTGGTCCGACCCGCACCTCGACGCGGCACTGCTCCAGAGCCCCAAAACGCTGATGACGGCGGCCAACTGGTTGATCAAGGAAACCCCCGTACCGATCGGAGAGGTCGGCTCCGACCGGCCGCTCCCCCACTGCGAGATCGTCGGCTTCCCCGCCATCCAGCGCTACGACGGGAAGAAGGTCGACACCGACCAGTACACCGGGACCCTCCTGCCCCTCGCCGGGATCATCCGCAAGACGATGACCTTCGCGTTCGACCACCCGCCCGTCGCCGAACCGCCCGAAGGGCCGTCACCCCTAGCCGGGCTCTCCGGCAGTCCCGTCTACTCGGGCGACACGCTGCTCGGGATCGTCAAGGAGGTCCCGCGGGGCCGCAACCACCTTCGGGTGGAGTGCGTACCGGCAGGGCTCGTCTTCACCAACCCCGACCTACTGGCCTGGTTCGCCCGCCGCTCCGACACCCTCGTCCCGCCCCGCGTGGAACGACTTCACCAGGCGCACTCCGACGACACCCGCTTCGAGGAGGAGTACGGGGAGGCCCTCAGCGCGGAGTACCGGAAGACGAAGATCTTCGGACTGGACGAACTCAGCAGGCAGGACGCCGAATGGGACCTCGACACCGCCTATATGAGCCTGGAGGCCCGCCCCCGCGTCCGCGCCCCCCGACGGCGGTCCGACGGCCCGACCGTGCCGCGCGACTACTGGCAGCACCCGACGCCCCGCGAGGAGCACGGCACCAGACCCCAGCAGATCGAGGAACTGCTCGGCACCCGCTCCCGGGTCCTCCTACGCGGAGACGCAGGAGCCGGAAAGACCACGCTGATCTGGTGGTTGGCCGCCCACGCCGCCGCGGGAACGCTCGACGAGCGGCTCGCCGAGCTCAACGGGCTGGTGCCTTTCGTCGTCCCCCTGCGCACCCTGCGCGCCCAGGGCGACGGCTTCCCCTCCCCCTCACAACTCGCCGGGGTGTCCCGGCTGATGATCGACGACGCTCCCACCGGCTGGGCCGGACGAGTCCTCACGGAGGGCCGCGGACTGCTCCTCGTCGACGGGCTCGACGAAGTGCCCCAGGACGACAGGGAAGAAGCCCACCGCTGGCTCTCGCGGCTGCTGCGGCGCTACCCCCTCACCCGATGCCTGGTGACCGTACGCCCGCTCGCCGTCGCACCCGACTGGCTCGCTTCCGAAGGCTTCGAGGAGCTGAGCCTGCTCCCCCTGCGCGACAAGGACATCGAGGCGTTCACCACCGCCTGGCACCGGGCGGCCCGGCTCGACGACGGCGACGCACAGGGCCTGGACGAGCTGGAACGCGGCCTCCTCCAACAGTTCACCCTCAATCCCGCGCTCCGGAACCTGGCCCGTACGCCACTGCTGTGCGCCGTCATCTGTGCGCTCCACCGACTGCGCCAGGGCTTCCTCCCGGAGAGCCGCTGGGCGCTCTACCGCTCGGCGCTGGACATGCTGCTGGGACAGCGGGACAAACGCCGCAAGGTCGGCACCCCCGAGGGCATCACCCTGACCGTCGAGGAGAACCAACAGCTCCTGCAACGCATCGCGGTGTGGCTGGTACGCGGCGGACAGACCGAGTTCAGCCGTGAACAGGCGCTGCGCCAACTCGAACGGGCCCTCGGCGGAATGCCCCAGGTCCGTCAGCAGGGCACGCCGGAACAGATCCTCACCCATCTCCTCAACCGCAGCGGCCTCCTCCAGGAGCGGGCCGACGGCTCGTTCCAGTTCACCCATCGCACCTTCCAGGACTTCCTGGCCGCCAAGGAGTTCATCGAGGGCGACCAGCTCAATGAACTCCTGCGCCACGCGCCCGAACAGGAGTGGCACGACGTGCTGCTGCTGGCCGCCGGGCACTGCTCCCGACGCGAACTGCCGGTCCTGGTCACCGGGCTGCTGACCGCCGGCAGACAACGCGGAGCCCAGGGCTCGGGTCGCAGGGACCTCAACGTCCTCGCCGCACTCTGCGCCCAGCACGCGGCCTGGCTGGACCAGTTGACGCACGACCGGGTCCACGACGCGATCCTCTCCGTACTGCCGCCCACCAGCCTGAGCGACCTCCACCAACTGGCCCGGCTCGGCAGCTACGTCCTGCCCCTCCTCCCCGACCCCGAGGAACTCAGCACCGGGGAGCGGGAGCAGTTCGCCGACCTGATCGGCCTCATCGGCACGAGCGCAGCCGTCCCCTACGCCCGCCGGCTCGCACTCGCCGCCCAGGGCGACCCACGCGGCGAGTACGTCCTCACCCGTGACTGGTCGCGGTTTCCCCCCGACGAGTATGCGAGCGAAGTCCTGGCCCGGCTGGATCTGGCCAACATCAGCCTGGTCCTGACCACCGAGGCCCAACTCGCGCAGCTACGGATGCTGCCGCACGCCCGCTACATCAGGGTGGCGGGGGTCATTTCACCCATGGCGCTCTCCGAGGCCCTCGCCCCCTCCCGGTTGCACTCCCTCACCGTGGACGACAACCCCCTGCTCACCGACCTGACGGCCCTCCGTGGCTGCGCGAGCACGCTGACGCGACTCTCGGTGCTGCTGTGCCCGCAACTCTCGGACCTCACAGCGCTGTCCTCGATGACCTCGCTCACAGAACTGCACCTGTCCGGGGTCCGAGTGCACACGATGGACCTCACGGTGCTGGCCCGGATTCCCGGGCTGCGAAAGCTCCTCCTGGACGGTCCGCTGGTCTCGCCGGCCGGAAACCTGGACCTGTCACCGCTCTCCGCGGTGCCCTGGCTGAAGGTGCATGTCAACGGAGTGCCGGAGCACCGGCTCACCGGGAGGGCCGCGCTCGCTGGCCGGCTGGTCGTTGCCACCCCCACCGTCGGCTCCGGACCCGCCGCTTCCCAGCCGAGACCCGCCCTCCCCCAGTGACCTGAGTCGGAGATTCGGTGCAGTAGTGGGCGACGTTGTCGATTTCGGGCGGCTGCCCGCCGGTACCGCGAAAAGGGGCTGCCCCGGCCCGTACGCATGAGTACGGAGTCCGGGGCAGCCCCTTCTTCAGCCTGACGGCACCTCGCGGAGGCTACGCCTCCTTGGAGAGGTTCGGTCCGGCACCGCCCGCCGCCTGCTCGATCGGCGGAACGTCCGGCAGTGCGGACTTCTCCTCACCGCGGAAGGTGAACTTCTTCTCTTCACCCTCGCCCTCGGTGTCCACGACCACGATGTGACCGGGGCGCAGTTCGCCGAAGAGGATCTTCTCCGACAGCACGTCCTCGATCTCGCGCTGAATGGTCCGACGCAGCGGCCGGGCACCCAGCACCGGGTCATAGCCCTTCTTCGCCAACAGCGACTTGGCCGTGGCGCTCAGCTCCAGACCCATGTCACGGTCCTTGAGCCGCTCATCCACCTTGGCGACCATGAGGTCGACGATCTGGATGATGTCTTCCTCGGTGAGCTGGTGGAAGACGACCGTGTCATCGACACGGTTCAGGAACTCGGGCCGGAAGTGCTGCTTCAGCTCCTCGTTGACCTTGACCTTCATCCGCTCGTAGTTCGACTTCACGTCGCCCTGCGCGGCAAAGCCGAGGTTGAATCCCTTGGAGATGTCCCGGGTCCCGAGGTTGGTCGTCATGATGATGACCGTGTTCTTGAAGTCCACGACCCTGCCCTGGGAGTCGGTCAGACGACCGTCTTCCAGGATCTGGAGAAGGGAATTGAAGATATCGGGGTGGGCCTTCTCGACCTCGTCGAAGAGGACGACCGAGAACGGCTTCCGGCGCACCTTCTCGGTGAGCTGACCGCCCTCTTCGTATCCCACGTATCCGGGCGGAGAACCGAAGAGACGGGAAACCGTGTGCTTCTCGCTGAACTCCGACATGTCGAGGGAGATCAGGGCGTCCTCGTCACCGAAGAGGAATTCGGCGAGCGTCTTGGAGAGCTCGGTCTTACCGACACCGGACGGGCCGGCGAAGATGAACGAGCCACCGGGACGCTTCGGGTCCTTCAGACCCGCTCGCGTACGGCGAATGGCCTGGGAGAGCGCCTTGATGGCGTCCTTCTGGCCGATGACGCGCTTGTGCAGCTCGTCTTCCATGCGCAGCAGTCGCGAGGACTCTTCCTCGGTCAGCTTGAAGACCGGAATGCCCGTCGCGGTGGCGAGGACTTCGGCGATGAGCTCGCCGTCGACCTCGGCGACGACGTCCATGTCGCCGGCCTTCCATTCCTTTTCGCGCTTGGCCTTGGCAGCGAGGAGCTGCTTCTCCTTGTCGCGGAGGGAAGCCGCCTTCTCGAAGTCCTGGGAGTCGATGGCCGACTCCTTGTCGCGGCGGACTCCGGCGATCTTCTCGTCGAACTCGCGGAGGTCTGGCGGTGCGGTCATCCGACGGATGCGCATCCGGGAGCCGGCCTCGTCGATCAGGTCGATCGCCTTGTCCGGCAGGAAGCGGTCCGAGATGTACCGGTCCGCCAGGGTCGCGGCCTGGACGAGGGCCTCGTCCGTGATGGAGACGCGGTGGTGGGCCTCGTAGCGGTCCCGCAGGCCCTTGAGGATCTCGATGGTGTGCGGCAGCGACGGCTCCGCGACCTGGATGGGCTGGAAACGGCGCTCCAGCGCCGCGTCCTTCTCCAGGTGCTTGCGGTACTCGTCGAGCGTGGTGGCACCGATGGTCTGGAGTTCACCACGGGCGAGCATCGGCTTGAGGATGCTGGCCGCGTCGATCGCGCCCTCGGCTGCACCCGCTCCGACGAGCGTGTGCAGCTCGTCGATGAACAGGATGATGTCGCCGCGGGTGCGGATCTCCTTGAGGACCTTCTTCAGGCGCTCCTCGAAGTCACCGCGGTAGCGGGAGCCCGCGACCAGGGCACCGAGGTCCAGGGTGTAGAGGTGCTTGTCCTTGAGGGTCTCGGGCACCTCGCCCTTGACGATGGCCTGGGCCAGGCCCTCGACGACGGCGGTCTTGCCGACGCCGGGCTCGCCGATGAGCACGGGGTTGTTCTTGGTGCGGCGGGACAGCACCTGCATGACCCGCTCGATCTCCTTCTCGCGCCCGATGACCGGGTCGAGCTTGGACTCCCGCGCGGCCTGGGTGAGATTGCGGCCGAACTGGTCCAGGACGAGCGAGGTCGAGGGCGTGCCCTCGGCCGGGCCGCCGGCAGTGGCGGCTTCCTTGCTTCCCGAGTAGCCGGAGAGCAGCTGGATGACCTGTTGCCGCACTCGATTCAGGTCGGCACCCAGCTTCACGAGGACCTGGGCTGCGACGCCTTCGCCCTCGCGGATCAGGCCGAGCAGGATGTGCTCCGTGCCGATGTAGTTGTGGCCCAGCTGAAGGGCCTCGCGGAGCGACAGCTCCAGGACCTTCTTGGCACGGGGGGTGAAGGGGATGTGCCCGGACGGGGCCTGCTGGCCCTGACCGATGATCTCCTCCACCTGCTGGCGGACCGCCTCGAGCGAAATCCCGAGGCTCTCCAGGGCCTTAGCGGCGACACCCTCACCCTCGTGGATAAGGCCCAGGAGGATGTGCTCGGTGCCGATGTAGTTGTGGTTGAGCATCCGGGCTTCTTCCTGAGCCAGGACGACAACCCGCCGCGCGCGGTCGGTGAACCTCTCGAACATCGTTAATCGCTCCTCAGAGCGGTCAGGCAGTAAGGGGTCGGTCCCCTCCCTGTCCTTCCGCAGCTTAGTCCCGCAAGCGGGGACCGCTCATTCCAACTGCCGACACCCGTCTGTGGCCTCCTGACCCCTGAACGCCGACAACTGCTCCAACCCGATGGTGCGAGACGATGTTCCCGCAGGCCAGGCAGTTACCCTCACCATCACTACGCCGATGGCGAACGTAAGCGCCGCCTGCGAGCGTGTCGCCCCTTCCCACTAGGGATGTCTTACCCGTAAGCACTGACAGTCCATGCGGCGCACACCGGTTCCCTCCGCTACGGGCGAACAACGTCGTGCGCTCGAATGCCCCCGAACACCCACATCCCCGACACTCTGAGCAATGCAATGTGCACTCTGCGTAACTCCCGGGATGGATCGAGAGTTCCCGGGACATGACTTTCACCGTTCCGGCGCCCCGCACCCCCCGCGAGGACGCCCCGCCGCCCGAGAGCGAGGGGGCGTGGGCGCGCTGGTACGAGACGGAACTGGGCTGGGCGACGACCTCGGGCCCGAGCGCTCCGGAAGTCACGGGCGATGGCCAGGAAGCCGTCTCGTGTCGCAACGCCCCTCCTTGCCTCGTCACCCCCGGCGACCACGGGCGCCAGGCGCCCCGCGTATGGCTGAGGACCGGGGTGCGCTTCGACGTGCTGCACGTGCCGGCGGCGGCCGGGGCTGCGGTGCTCGACCAGATGCAGCTGAACGGGCCCGTGGCGCTCTCCGGGCCGACGAGGGACCGAATGCAGCTACTGGTGGCCGCGGGGAGCGCTGAAGAGCTTCCAGGGCTGCTCGACTGGCTGGAATGGGGCGGGATCACCTTGGATCTGACCGCCGTCGGTGCGGGCGGACGCCTGAGCGCCCCACCCCCACCAGGCAGGACCGGCTCTCGGGAGGCCGCCGTCTGGCTGCGGCCCCCCGTGCCGGGGTGTGAGGTGGAACCGACACTTCCGACCCTGCACCCCCTGGGGCGCGGGGCCGGAACAGGTCGGGGCGGGGGCCCCGATCTCGTCCGTCTCCTCGATGCGGTCGCCTCCGAGTGCCACCGCATCCGTTTGCTCGGTACGAATATGCGCACGGCCGCGGGAACGAGCGCGCACGAATACGCGGCCTGCGAATACCTGGCCGATTAAGACAGACGCTACTCAGCCGTTGGCCTTCTCGTACGCCTCGCGGACCGTGGCGGGGACTCGACCCCGGTCGTTCACCTCGTAGCCGTTCGCCTTGGCCCACGCGCGGATTTCCGCGGTGTCCTTGTTCCCACTCGCCGCCGCACGGCCCTTACCGCGACCCGAAGCAGCGCGGCCACCCGTGCGCCGCCCGCTCTTGGCATACGGGTCAAGCAGCCCGCGGAGCTTGTCCGCATTGGCGGTGGTGAGGTCGATCTCGTAGGTCTTGCCATCGAGAGCGAACGTCACGGTCTCGTCCGCCTCGCCGCCGTCGAGGTCGTCGACAAGAAGGACCTGAACCTTCTGTGCCACCGGATTTCCTTTCATCGAAAATGCAGTACGCGGAAAGGAAACCGCTTTTCCCTGGAAAACACAAACCCTTGGCAGAGGTTCAGATCCTCAAGAAGACGGGAAACATGCGCGATTCGGACATAGAGCTCCCGGCAAGTGGTGATCACAGGTGCAGAAGCATCCGGCTGTTGCCCAAGGTGTTCGGCTTCACGCGTTCGAGCCCGAGGAACTCGGCTACACCCTCGTCATAGGAACGCAGCAGCTCGGCGTAGACATCTCCGGCGACCGGCGTCTCACCGATCTCGACGAACCCGTGCTTGCCGAAGAAGTCCACTTCGAAGGTGAGGCAGAAAACCCGACGCACCCCCAGCCAGCGCGCTGTGTGCAGCAGTTTGTCGAGCACCTGATGGCCGATGCCGGTGCCCTTGTAGAGGGGATCGACCGCAAGTGTGCGGACTTCTGCGAGGTCTTCCCACATCACATGGAGAGCGCCGCAGCCGACGACAGTACCGTCTTCGTCCCGTTCTGCAACCCAGAACTCCTGGATGGCTTCGTAAAGAGTCACTGTCGCTTTGTCGAGCAGGATGCCTTCACTCACGTACGGATCCAGCAGTCGGCGGACCGCACCCACATCGCCGGTCCTGGCGCGTCTGACGGTGATGGCATTTGCCGCTGCATTAGACATGCATCGACGCTATCGCCCCGACGATGTCCGGCCGTCGGCGGGATGGTCGCCGTGAACTGCGTCTTGGTCGAGAAGGGGACCCTCACCGGGAACTGGGTCTTCGGCGAGATCTGGGTCAACAACGGCCGGAACACCGCCTTCGACCAAATCGGAGTCATCCCCGCGAACTGTGTCTTCCGCTTCGACTCCCGCTTCGGCTTCCGCTTCAGCTTCGGGAGATGCAACCCCTTCTTCGGTCGAGTCGTCTTGCCCGGCGGTGTTCGGGACCGGTTCGCCCTGAACCATGCGGACGGCCGCTTGCAGCGCTTCCCGCTGTTCGGGCGACATCATGCCGAAGAAGGCCACGAGTGCGGCGGCGGGGTTGTCGCTCTTGGACCACGCCTCGTTCATCAAGGCCGCGGAGTACGCGGCCCGAGTGGAGACGGCCGTATATCGATAGGCGCGGCCTTCGACTTCCCTGCGCACCCAGCCCTTCTGATGGAGATTGTCCATTACCGTCATGACGGTCGTGTACGCGATGGAGCGATCCTGTTGGAGGTCTTCCAGGACTTCCCGGACGGTGACCGGCCGGTTCCATTGCCAGACCCGTGTCATGACGGCATCTTCGAGCTCTCCCAATTGGCGGGGCACATTCTCACCATAGTGGGGGAAGTCGGAATAACCGGTAATGACGTAACAAAAAGGACGTACGACTCACACCGAGTGTGTCGCACGTCCTGCACCCCGGGGATTTACTCCCGAGTCAGTTTTCCCCGCCGCCCTGACGGGTCGCTTCGGCGCGGGCGATCGTGGCGTCCACGATCGCGTCCTCCTTGGCCTTGTTCGGACCGCCCTGACTCTTGACGATCGTCACGATCAGGGCGGTGAAGAGAGCGGCCATCACCACGGGAGGCACCAGCGCGGATACGTAGTCCATGCCTCCCAGAGTAACTACCCCGCCGCACGTTCCTCCGGTGGGGGCGCCGGGCGGCGGCGCGGCGGGAAGACCTCGGAGGGCTTGGGCACCGGACGCTCGCCGGGGGTGGGCTCCTCGGGCCTGGTCGGGGCGGGCCTCGGCTGGGGGCGCGGCTCCGGCTTCGCATCGGGATCCCGCTCATCGGCCGCCCGGCCGCCGGGCAGTGCCAGCAGCCGCGCACGCGGGGCGGGGGCGGTCCGCCGCTGGAGCCTGGCCCGGACCGACTGCTCGGCCAGTGACCGGCAGCGTTCGAGGACGGCCGCGACCACCGGTGTGCCGCGCAGGGCCCTCAGGGCCGCGAGGTCGTCCGGGCACGGGTCGTAGCCGGCGGCGAGGGCGTCCTGGAGGAGTTCCAGATAGCCGGTCAGGGAGCCGGGGAGCGCTGCGCGGTAGCGGGTCAGGTCGGCGAGGAGGAAGGCGTGCAGCCGTCCGGCCTCGAACACCGCCTCGTCGACGGATTCCGCCAGACGCAGACACTCCCGGACGTCCTCGTCGGACAGGGGGGTGGGATGGAGGGCGACGGCGAGGGCGCGTCGGAGCACACGCAGCTCGTCTGCGCTGAAGGCCATGCCGCCGCGGGAACCGTATGGCGTGGGCATGGGGTGACGATACGTGTGATCAAGGAGAAAACCACCCAATACGGGCGGTTTGGGCGCGGCGGACGCCGTCACGGCGAACAAGTACCGGACCTCACGGCGGACGAGCACGGGACGCCACGGCGTACGAGCACGGCACAGAGCAGGACATCACGGCGAACGAACCCCGAACGGAACGGCAACGGTCGTGCCGAGGGCCGTCGATCGACCGGTGCCGTCGTCGCGGCCCGCCCCGCTCGGGGAGGTGCCGTGTCCCCCTGGGGACGGCACGTCGTTCGGGGCGCCCCGAGCGGCTGGCTCAGGCGCCCCGGGGCCGCCCCCGGGTCACATGCGGGAGACGTTCCGCTCGTAGACCAGACGCAGACCGATCAACGTCAACCAGGGCTCGTGCTCGTCGATCTCCGATGCCTCGCCCAGCACCATGGATGCCAGTCCGCCCGTTGCGATCACGGTGACGTCATCCGGGTCCGCGGCGGCGAGTTCGGCCTTCATCCGACGCACCACGCCGTCGACCTGGCCGGCGAACCCGTAGACGATGCCCGACTGCATGGCCTCGACCGTGTTCTTGCCGATCACGCTCCTCGGCCGGGCCAGTTCGATCTTGCGGAGCTGTGCGCCCTTGACGCCCAGCGCCTCCACCGAGATCTCGATGCCCGGGGCGATGACCCCGCCGACGTACTCGCCGCGCACGCTCACCGCGTCGAACGTCGTCGCCGTACCGAAGTCGACGACGATGGCCGGCCCGCCGTAGAGGTCCACCGCGGCCAGTGCGTTGATGATGCGGTCCGCACCGACCTCCTTGGGGTTGTCCATGAGGATCGGCACCCCGGTCTTGATGCCCGGCTCGACGAGCACCGCGGGGACGTCGCCGTAGTAGCGGCGGGTGACCTCGCGCAGTTCGTGCAGGACCGAGGGGACCGTCGAACAGATCGCGATGCCCTCGATGCCGTCGCCCAACTCGACGCCGAGCAGGGGGTGCATCCCCATCAGCCCCTGGAGGATGACGGCGAGTTCGTCGGCGGTGCGTCGGGCGTCCGTGGAGATCCGCCAGTGCTCGACGATCTCCTCGCCGTCGAAGAGGCCGAGGACCGTGTGGGTGTTGCCGACGTCGATCGTGAGCAGCATCAGACCTCAGCCTCGCGTAGGTCGAGTCCGATGTCGAGGATCGGAGCGGAGTGGGTCAGCGCCCCCACGGCGAGGTAGTCGACGCCGGTGTCGGCATAGGCACGGGCGTTGGCGAGGGTCAGTCGGCCCGACGATTCAAGGACCGCCCGGCCGTCGGTCAGCGCCACCGCCTCCTCGGTCTCGGCGGGGGTGAAGTTGTCCAGCAGGATCAGATCGGCGCCGGCGTCGAGCACCTCGCGGACCTGGTGGAGCGTGTCGACCTCGACCTCGATCGGCAGGTCGGGGTAGGCGTCCCGCACGGCCTTGAAGGCGTCGGCCACCCCGCCTGCCGCCACCACGTGGTTGTCCTTGACGAGCGCGGCGTCCGAGAGGGACATCCGGTGGTTGACGCCGCCGCCACAGCGGACCGCGTACTTCTCCAGGGCGCGCAGCCCGGGTGTGGTCTTGCGGGTGTCGCGGACCTTCGCCTTGGTCCCTTCGAGGACGTCCGCCCAGGCGCGGGTCGCGGTCGCCACGCCGGAGAGGCGACACAGGATGTTCAGCGCGCTGCGCTCGCCGGTCAACAGGTCCCGGGTGCTGCCGGTCACGGAGAGCAGTTTCTGACCGGCGGTGACCTGGTCGCCGTCGTCGACGTGGCGTTCCACGGCGAACTCACGGGTCGCGGCGACGGAGAGCACCGCCTCCGCGATCTGGAGTCCGGCCACGGTGCCGGCCTCGCGGGCGGTGAAGTCACCGGTGGCCACGGCGTCCTCGGGGACGGTCGCGACGCTGGTGACGTCCACACCGCCGTCGAGGTCCTCGCTCAGTGCGAGATAGGCGATGTCCTCGATCTGTACAGGGTCGAGGCCGGCCTCGGCGAGCAGCGCGGCCAGCGCGGGGTCAAGTCCGCACTCGTACTCCTCGTCGGCGCCCTGGGCGCAGCCGCAGGAGTCCCCGCAGCCACCGCCTTCGGGCTCGGCGGCGCTGATCTGGATCAGCGGTACGTCCACGGGGAGTGGACGTTCTTCGGGCGTGCTCACGGCTGGTGCTCCCTGGGGACGTGGGGGACGGTCGGCGGTACGGGTGGTGGGGAGGGGGGATCGGCCCGGTGCCCGGGAAGGGGGTCGGGGGCCGTCGCGGGAAAGGCGGTGCGCTCGGTGCGGGTGACCACGAGCGAGCGGTCGGATGCGATGCTCACGACCAGATGGCGGCGCCATCCGAGGTCGTCGCGGTCGGGGCGGTCCTCGCGCCAGTGGCAGCCGCGGGTCTCCTCACGCTCCAGTGCGGCGGCCGTGAGCACCCGGGCGACGCAGAGCAGGTTCGAGGTCTCCCAGGAGTCGACGCCGGGTTCCGCCTGCTTGGCGTGGTGGGCGTGCTCGCCGCTGACCGCGCTCGCGTGCACGGCCTGAAGGGCCGTTGCGGCCTCCCTCAGGCTCTCCTCCGAGCGCAGCACACCGGCGCCGATGGACATGATCCGCTGGATGGCGGGGCGGGTGTCGGGGTCGATCAGGGGCAGCACGGACGGTGTGCCCGGCGGTTGGGGGGCGCCGGCCGTGAGGGTGCCGGCGGCTGCCTTGAGCGCGATGTCGGCCGCGATGCGCTCCGCGAAGACAAGCCCCTCCAGCAGGGAGTTGGAGGCGAGGCGGTTGGCGCCGTGGACCCCGGTACAGGCGACTTCGCCGCACGCCCAGAGGCCGGGGACCGTGGTGCGGCCGTGGAGATCGGTGCGGACGCCTCCGGAGGCGTAGTGCGCGGCCGGGGCGACCGGGACCGGTTCGTTGACCGGGTCGATGCCGTGGGCACGGCAGGCCGCGAGGATGGTGGGGAAGCGGTGCTCCCACATCCGGGCGCCGAAGTGGCGGGCGTCCAGGTACATATGGTCCGCGCCCTGCTCCCGCATCCGACGCATGATGGCCTTGGCCACGACGTCCCGGGGCGCCAGTTCCGCCAGTTCGTGCTGACCGAGCATAAAGCGGATGCCCTCGGCGTCGACGAGGTGGGCACCCTCACCGCGTACCGCCTCGGAGACCAGGGGCTGCTGGCCCTCGGAGTCCGTACCGAGGAAGAGCACGGTCGGGTGGAACTGCACGAACTCCAGGTCGGACACTTCGGCGCCGGCCCGCAGGGCGAGTGCCACGCCGTCGCCGGTGGAGACCGCGGGGTTGGTCGTGGCGGAGAAGACCTGGCCCATGCCGCCGGTGGCGAGGACGACGGCGGGGGCGTGGACCGCGCCGACCCCGTCGTGCTGTCCCTCGCCCATCACATGGAGGGTGACTCCGGCGGTACGGCCCTCGGCGTCGGTCAGGAGGTCGAGGACCAGGGCGTTCTCGATGGTGCGCAGACAGGCGGCGCGGGTGGCTTCCACGAGGGCGCGGGAGATCTCGGCGCCGGTGGCGTCCCCTCCGGCGTGCGCGATGCGACGGCGGTGGTGGCCGCCCTCCCTGGTCAGCTCTATCTCACCGGCCGCAGAGGTGTCGAAGATCGCTCCGGTGGCGATCAGCCGGTGCACCGCCGCGGGGCCCTCGGTCACCAGGGCGCGGACCGCCTCTTCGTCACAGAGGCCGGCGCCGGCGACGAGGGTGTCATCGAGGTGCTGCTCGGGGGTGTCGCCCTCACCGAGCGCGGCGGCTATGCCGCCCTGGGCCCAGCGGGTGGAGCCGTCGTCCAGGCGGGCCTTGGTGACGACGACGGTGGTCAGACCCGCGGCGGCGCAGCGCAGGGCGGCGGTGAGCCCGGCGACACCGGAGCCGACGACGACGACGTCGGCGGCGATGGACCAGCCGGGAGCGGGGGCGTTGAGCCGTATGCCCGGGCCGTGCGGGTGGGTCGTGCTCACGAGGTGGCTCCGAACCTGAGGCGGGTGTTGTCGATCAGGCGGGTCGCACCGACCTTGGCGGCGACGGCGAGGACCGCCTCTCCCTCGAAGTCGTCGGGGACCTCGGTGAAGGTGGCCGGGTCGACGAGCGCCAGATAGTCGAGGACGAGCGGCGGGTTGGCCCGTGCGGCGTCGTCGAGCACCGTGCGGGCGGCGGCGCGCACGGCGGCGGCACCGGCCGGGGCGGCCTGCGCCACAGCGGCTGCGTCGGCCGCGGCCCGTGCCTCCCCGAGTGCGGACAGGGCGGCGGCCCGGGCGAGATTGCCGGGGGTGGCTTCGGCTCGGGCGAGGAGCGCCTGTTGGGCGGCCTGGCGGTCCTGGGCTGCGAACAGGGCGCGGGAGAGGGCCAGCGCGGTGTCACGCTCGGCGGCCGAGAGGTAGCGGTTGCGGCTGGAGCGGGCGAGCCCGTCCTCCTCGCGCACGGTGTCCACCCCGACGATCTCCACCGGCAGATTGAGGTCGCGCACCATGCGTCGGATCAGGGCGAGCTGCTGGACGTCCTTCTGTCCGAAGAACGCCAGGTCGGGGCGGGTGAGATGGAGCAGCTTGGCGACGACGGTGAGCATCCCGTCGAAGTGTCCCGGGCGGCTGGCGCCTTCGAGGCGCTCCCCCATGGGGCCGGCGGTGAGCTTCACCATGGGTTCGCCGTCGGGATAGATCTCCGCCACGGACGGGGCGAAGACGATGTCGGCGCCGGCCGTCTCCGCGAGGGTCAGATCGGCGTCGAGGGTACGGGGGTAGCGGTCGAGGTCTTCACCCGCGCCGAACTGGAGCGGGTTGACGAAGACGGTCACGGTGACGAAGCCCTTGGTGCCCACGCGTTCGCGTGCGGCCCGGATCAGAGCGGCGTGCCCCTCGTGGAGGGCGCCCATGGTCATCACGACGGCGGTGTGGCCGGGTGCGGCCAGGTGTTCGAGGACGTATCCCAGGTCATCGAGGGTCGGGACCAACTCGAAGCCCGCGGGGCGGGAGGTGATGGAGCCCAGCGGACGGGTGCGCTCCTGGTCCGCTGCACCGGCGGCGGGCTCGGCGGGGGAGGTAACGGGCCGCTCGCGCGACTCATGGGCGCCGTTCACGCGCGCTCTCCGCCCGCGGGCCGACCACCGTCTGCCAGTACGCCGAGGAGGTCCTCGGCCAGTTCGGGTTTGAGCAGACCGTGGGCGAGCGCGCGGTCCGCGGTGGTGCGCGCCATCGCCAGATAGCCCGCGACGGTGGCGGGGGCGTGCTTGCGCAGCTCCGCCACGTGGACGGCTACGGTCCCCGCATCACCACGGGCGACCGGCCCGGTCAGCGCGGCGTCACCGGAGCGCAGCGCATTGTCCAGGGCCGCTCCGAGCAGGGGGCCGAGCATCCGATCAGGTGCCGCGACTCCCGCGGTGCGCAGCAGCTCCATCGCCTGGGCGACCAGGGTGACCAGGTGGTTCGCCCCGAGGGCGAGGGCTGCGTGGTAGAGCGGACGGGCCTGCTCGTCGATCCACTCCGGCTCGCCCCCCATTTCGATGACGAGCGCCTCGGCCGCGAGCCGCAGCTCCTGCGGGGCGGTGACCCCGAAGGAGCATCCGGCCAGTCGCTGTACGTCGACGCTGGTGCCGGTGAACGTCATCGCGGGGTGGAGGGCCAGCGGCAGCGCGCCGGCACGGGTCGCGGGGGCCAGCACCTGCACTCCGTACCGCCCGGAGGTGTGGACCAGCAGTTGACCGGGACGGACCGCCCCGGTGTCGACGAGTCCTTCGACGAGGGCGGGCAGCGCATCGTCGGGGACGGTCAACAGGACCAGCTCGGCGCGGGCGAGCACCTCGGCGGGCGGGACGATCGGGACGTCGGGCAGCAGGACGGCGGCCCGGCGGACCGAGGCTTCGGAGACGGCCGAGACGGCGACGGGACGGTGTCCGGCGAGCTGGAGCGAGGCGGCGAGGGCCGGTCCGACCCGGCCGGCTCCGACGACGCCGACCGTCAGACGGGCGGGCCGGTCCCGGGGGTCGAGCGGCTCTTGGGGGGCTGTGGCATTCACGCGGTGCAGACCTTCCGTTCCAGTCCGCGGCGGGTACCGGACGATGTCCCGTCATGCTACGCCAGCACCACTTGCCCCCCGATGGTTGTCCACAGGCTGTGTGCGGCGCCACTCGGGCCCCTCGGGGATGATCGTCGGATGGCGGAGACGAGCGAGCGGGACAACAAACGGCGGCGACGCGACGCATGGCGGGCTTCGCAGCAAAAGCTCTGGCAGCCGCCCACGGAGGATCGCATCGGAGAGCGGTTGGCGGCACTGACCGCGGACGCTGAACATGTGTACGACCTGGACGAATGGGCCGATCTCTACGGCGACGGAGTGGTCGAGGAGGTGGAGGAGCGGACGGCCGCCCTCCTGGGGTTCCCGGCCGCGGTCTTCTTCCCCACGGGGACGATGGCCCAGCAGGTCGCGCTGCGCTGTTGGGCGGGGCGCACGGGCAACACCACGGTCGCGCTCCATCCGATGGCTCACCCCGAGGTCCACGAGCGGAACGCGTTCAGCGTGGTGAGCGGCCTGCGCACGGTCCATCCCGTGCGGGAGCCCAGATTGCCGACGGCCGACGAGGTACGCGACTTCGAGGAGCCCTTCGGCACCCTGATGGTGGAACTGCCGCTGCGGGAGCCGGGATTCCTCCTGCCGTCCTGGGACGAACTGGTGGCCGTGGTGGATGCGGCACGGGAGCGCGATGCAGTGGTGCACTTCGACGGCGCACGACTGTGGGAGTGCGCCCCTCACTTCGGTCGCTCCCTGGCGGAGATCGCCTCCCTCGCGGACAGCGTGTACGTCTCCTTCTACAAGTCGCTCCGGGGGATGTCGGGCGCAGCGCTGGCAGGTCCGACCGAGGTCATCGCCGAGGCCCGGGCCTGGCGGCACCGCTACGGCGGCCAGTTGTTCCAGCAGTACCCGACGGCCCTGTCGGCCCTGCTCGGACTGGAGCGCGAGTTGCCCCGGCTGCCCTCGTACGTGGCCCACGCCAAGACGGTCGCCGCAGCGCTGCACGAGGCACTCCGGGATGCGGACGTGCCCTGGTTCAAAATCGTTCCCGAGGTGCCGCACACCCATCAGTTCCACGTCTGGTTGCCCTATGGGCACGACCGGCTGGAGAAGGCGTCGATGGAGCAGGCGGAGAGCACGGGGGTAACGCTGTTCCGGGTCTGGTGGGCGGCGGAGGGAGCTCCTCCGGGAACCTCGGTCACGGAACTGACGGTGGCGGAGCCCGGCCTGACGTGGACGGCGCAGGACGTCCGGGCGGCGGTCGGGGAGTTCCTCAGCCGACTGTCCTGACGGGGCCGTGACGACAGCCGTGCCGGGACCGACCCTCCGGACGGAAACCTCCCGGCACGCCAGCCCAGCCCGTCAGCCCAGCCCGTCAGCCCAGCCGGATGTGTCGGATGCCCCGCCACGCCTTGCGCAGCCGATGGGTGAGCGGCCCGTCGTTGTTGGGTCTCAGCAGCAGCCCGGCGCGGTCGGCGATGAGATCGGCGACCTGCGGAACGCTCACCCGGTCGGTGTGGACGTGCTCGGCGAAGAGCGGCCCGCCGAGCCGGTCGAGGCAGTGGTCGAGTTTGCGGACGGCGAAGCTCTCGCGTTTGAGGCCGGTCCCCAGCCCGCGCTCCCGCAAGCGACGCAGCACGGTCTCGCGCTCGGCGAGGAGAGCGAAGTGGTGGACGTCGTGCCCCGCCGCCCGCAGCCGTCCGACGATCTCCTCGAAGTACGCCGGCTCCACCAGGGTCATGGGGGCGATCAGGACCCCCGGATGGGAGCGCAGGCTGACGTCCAGGGCTTCGAAGACCCCCTGTCGCCAGGCGGCCAGGTCCTGGAAGTCGTCACGGAGCGCGGGCGGCATCATCCCGTGCAGACCGAAGCCGACCCGTTCGGGGTCGCAGACGAAACTGCCGGGCAGCCTGCGGTGGATCTCCCACGCCGTCTGGGTCTTGCCGCCGCCGAAGGGGCCGTTGACCCACACCAGCTTCCCGACCAAACCGACCTACCTCCGCCCTACCGCCGAGCAGCATGGACACGAACCTCGGAGACGACCACCGGCAGGACGACCGGAGACGGCGAGGGACCGCCGCGACGGGTCGTCCACCCACCGGTTCGACCCTGCTCAGCCGGCGGAATGGGTCCCGCCGCCGGCGCGTACCAAGCCCGTCTCATACGCCAGCACCACCACCTGCACCCGGTCACGGAGGTTCAGCTTGGTGAGGATGCGTCCGACGTGGGTCTTGACCGTCGCCTCCGACAGGACCAGGCGGGCCGCGATCTCACCGTTGGACAGCCCCTGCGCGACGAGCAGCATGACTTCGCGCTCGCGCTCGGTGAGCCGGTCCACCTCCTTGTTCTTCGGCTCGCCCACACTGCTGGGCAGCATCGGCGAGAAGCGGTCCAGGAGCCGCCTGGTGGTGGAGGGCGCGACGACCGCATCGCCGCTGTGGACCGAACGGATCGCCGCGAGCAACTCGCCCGGCGGCACGTCCTTGAGCATGAAGCCGCTGGCCCCGGCCTTGAGTCCGGAGAAGGCGTACTCGTCCAGGTCGAACGTGGTCAGGATGAGCACCTTGGGCGGATCGGGCTGGGCACAGATGCGCCGGGTGGCTTCGACGCCGTCCAGACGCGGCATCCGCACATCCATCAGCACCACGTCCACCGCCGTCGACCGCAACACCTCGATCGCCTCCGCGCCGTCGCCGGCCTCGGCGACCACCTCCATGTCCGGCTGGGCGGCGAGCACCATCCGAAAGCCGGTGCGCAGCAGCACCTGATCGTCGACGAGCATGACTCTTACGTGCGTTGCGGGCGTTCCGGCGGTGGCATCAGTCATACCGCCAGAGTACGTAGGTGGCGCGGCAGCGGCGTCAGCACGGGCGCGGTACGACGGGACCCTCCGCGTCCCGGCCCGCTGCGGGCCGGGACGGGCTAAGCGGTCTTCAACGGCAGCAGTGCGCTGATCCTGAAGCCCCCGCCGGGTCGCGGACCGGCATCCAGCGTTCCGCCGACCATGCCGATGCGCTCCCGCATCCCGATGAGCCCGTGCCCCTGGCCGTCCGCTCCGCCGTCCTCGTACAGCTCGTGGGCGGAACCGCGGCCATCGTCCTCGACGAGCAGTCCGAGGCCGTCGTCGAAGTAGACCAGCCGCACGCTCGCACCGACCTCGGGGCCCGCGTGCTTGCGCGTGTTGGTGAGTGCTTCCTGAACGATGCGGTACGCGGTCAGTTCGACGCCGCTGGGCAGCGGACGGGGTGTCCCCTCGATCCGGAAGTCCACGGTCAGACCCGCACGACGCACCTGCTCGACCAGGTCCTCGATCTGCTGGACGTCGGGCTGCGGGACGTACTCACCGCTCTCCGGGTCGTCGCCCGTGCGCAGCACGCCGAGCAGTCGCCGCATCTCGGCGAGCGCCTGCCGGCCGGTGGTCGAGATCGTCTCCAGCGCCTGCTTGGCCTGGTCGGGCGCGGCGTCGAGGACGTAGGCCGCGCCGTCGGCCTGGACGACCATGACCGAGACGTTGTGGGCGACCACGTCGTGCAGCTCCCGGGCGATCCTGGCCCGCTCGGCCGCCACCGCGACCTTGGCCTGTGCCTCGCGCTCCCGCTCCAGTCGGGTGGCGCGCTCCTCCAGTTCGGCGAAGTAGGCGCGCCGGGTGCGTATCGAGTCGCCCAGCACCCAGGCGAGGGCGAACGGCACGGCCAGGAAGATCACGAGGAAGACCTGCTGGGTCGTCGTCGCCTCGGGGCTCGGCCAGCGCAGCTGAGCGAGGGGGGAGGCGACGAGTCCGCCGGCGAGCGCGAGACGGGAGGCCCAGCGGGAGCGGTCGTGCGCCGCGACCGTGTAGATGATCACGAGCATCGCGAAGTCGGCCAGGTTGACCGGCACGTCCAGGATCAGCTGTGCCACGCCCGTGCCGGCCGCGACCACCAACATCTGTTCCGGCCTGCGGCGGCGCAGCGCGAGGACCAGACTGAGCGCGGCCCCCAGCAGGAGCGCGGCCCAGACGGGACCGGTGTCATCGCCCGTGCCCGTGGCCACCCACAGCACGGTGAACCCGAAGAGGACGATGCCCCAGAAGGTGTCGACGCCCGTCGGGTGTCTGCGGATGAACTCATAGACGCGCTGCACGTAACCCAGAGTAGGGAACCCTGACTGCCGCCGGGGTCAACCGCCAGAGCGATCCGAACTGCGGAGGCGTACTCCGCAAGGTGGAGACTTACCGGTGTGACGGACGAGACATGTGAATGGCCGGGCTGGCGGGAAGCCACGGAAGCCGCCCTCTACGGGCCCGGCGGCTTCTATCTCAGGCCCGAGGGGCCGGCGGGACACTTCCGCACTTCGGTGCACGCCTCGCCCCTCTTCGCGGCGGCCGTCGCCCGACTGTTCCGGGAGACGGTTGCGGATCTGGGTCCGGGGGCGGGCGACCCGGTGATCGTGGACATGGGTGCGGGGCGGGGAGAGCTGTTGGCGGGCGTGCTGGCGGCCCTGCCCGACGACTTTCCGGTACGGGCGTACGCCGTGGAGCGCGCCGCCCGGCCAGCGGGGCTCGACGCCCGCATCGAGTGGACGCCCCGGCCGCCGGAAGGGGTCAGGGGCTTGCTGTTCGCCAACGAATGGCTCGACAACGTGCCCGTGGACGTGGCGGAGGCGGACGACGACGGGGTGGCGCGACGGGTCCTCGTCGCCCCCGACGGTACGGAACGCCTCGGTCCACCGGTGACGGGTGCGGACGCCGCATGGCTGGCGCGCTGGTGGCCCCTGACGGAGCCGGGGACACGGGCGGAGATCGGTCGACCGCGGGACACGGCGTGGGCGAGGGCGGTGGCGACGTTGGACGCGGGGTTGGCGGTGGCGGTGGACTACGCGCACTCGGCTGCCGACCGACCGCTGTTCGGCACGCTGACGGGGTTCCGCGGAGGCAGGGAGGTGCGACCGGTGCCGGACGGGAGCTGTGATCTCACCGCCCATGTGGCACTGGACGCGTGCGCGCTGCCGGGAGCCGTGCTGTCCAGTCAGCGCGATGCCCTGCGGGCGCTGGGCGTGGTGCCCGAGCGCCCGCCGATCGCCCGGGCGACCACCGATCCGACGGGATACCTGCGCGCGCTGTCCGAAGCGTCAGAGGCGGCCGAACTGCTGCTTCCGGGCGGGCTCGGCGACTTCGTCTGGCTCAGACAGCCGGTGCCCCCGAAGGAAGAAGCGTAAGAGAACAGAAGAAACGTACGGTTGAGGGGAGCATGCCGAGACGGCCTCGTCCCGGAGGCCCACTGCGGTACGCGACCGGCCGGCCGGGACAGCCGTACAGGTCGCGCCCGTCCCGGCCGGCCCGTCTGCCGGACCGGGCTCCCGGGGCGTCCCCGGTCAGGGGGATACTGACCCCATGACGGAGACCACCCTCGGAATCGGCGGAGCCGCAGAAAGCACCGACATGGTGCTGAACATCGGCCCGCAGCACCCCTCCACGCACGGCGTCCTCCGCCTTCGTCTCGTCCTGGACGGCGAGGTCATCCAGCACGCGGAACCCGTCATCGGCTATATGCACCGGGGTGCCGAAAAGCTCTTCGAGGCCCGCGACTACCGCCAGATCGTGATGCTCGCCAACCGCCACGACTGGCTCTCGGCGTTCTCCAACGAGCTGGGCGTGGTGATGGCCGTCGAGCGGATGCTGGGCATGGAGGTCCCCGAGCGGGCCGTGTGGACCCGTACCCTCCTCGCCGAGTTGAACCGGGTGCTCAACCATCTGATGTTCCTCGGCTCGTACCCGCTGGAACTCGGCGGCATCACCCCCGTCTTCCACGCCTTCCGCGAGCGCGAGGAGCTCCAGGGCGTCATGGAGGAGATCTCCGGCGGGCGGATGCACTACATGTTCAACCGGGTGGGCGGGCTGAAGGAGGACCTCCCCGCCGGCTGGACCGGTCGGGTGCGGCACGCGGTGGCGGACGTCCGCTCCCGGATGGACGTGTACGACCGGCTGGTCCTCGGCAACGAGATCTTCCGCGGGCGGACCCGTGACGTGGGAGTCCTGTCCGCCGCCGCGGTGCACGGCTACGGGGTCAGCGGTCCCATCGCCCGCGCTTCGGGAGTGGACTTCGACCTCCGTCGCGACGAGCCCTACCTGGCCTACGGCGAGCTCCAGGACACCCTCAAGGTGGTCACCCGGTCCGAGGGAGACTGCCTGGCACGGTTCGAGGTGCTGCTGGACCAGACGCACAATGCGCTGGACCTCGCGGACGCCTGCCTCGACCGCATCGCCCAGTTGCCGCCCGGCCCGATCAACCAGCGGTTGCCCAAGGTGCTGAAGGCCCCCGAGGGCCACACCTACGCCTGGACCGAGAACCCCCTCGGCATCAACGGCTACTACCTGGTGTCCAAGGGCGAGAAGACGCCCTACCGCCTGAAGCTGCGCTCGGCCTCGTACAACAACATCCAGGTGCTCACCGAACTGCTGCCGGGAACGCTGGTCGCGGACATGGTGTCGATCCTCGGGTCGCTGTTCTTCGTCGTCGGCGACATCGACAAGTAGGGCTCGCCGGACCGCCGGAGCGCTTGCGCATCAGGAAACCGGCTGCCGCGTCCGACGGTGGGCATCCGAGGTGAGCGCCCGACGGTGGGCGCCCGACCGGGCGCCGCTACGAGCCGACCGCCTTGCGGAGCTTGCCCACCGGCACCCGCCCCTGCTGCGGTTCCTCGTGCACGGTCAGATCGATGACGTCGCCGACCGCACGCGCCGGGTCGGTACGCTGCGCCGCCAGGGTCTCCTCGCCGACCACATCGGCGAGGTCCTCCTGGTGTACGTCGTCCAGGAGACCGGGCTGAGTGGCAACACGGCTCGGGGGCGACAGCGGCGGGGCCGCTTGCTGGGGCACCGTCGGAGAAGCCGCGACGGATGCTGATCGAGGTGCGTGCGACGGCAGCGCAGCGGTGGGGCCCGGCGTCTCGGCCTCGTCGGCTCCTGTGTCCTCCGGGCTGGGCGCGCCCTCCCGCTGAGGCGGAACCGTACCGGCCGCACGCTGGGCGCCGAAGAAGTTGAACCCGCCTTCGGGGCGGGGCTCGGGAAGTCTGCGCGGCCCGTACGGGGCGATGGCCCTGGCGCCGGCGGAGCGCCGGGCGGGGGCGACGGCCGGACGGGTGTGTTCAGCCGGCACCACGTCCGTGTGCTCGGTCTCGACCTCCGCCGCGGGCTCCTGGCGTGGGCCGTCCACCTCGTCGGCCGCCGCGACCGGCTCTTCGCTCTCGGGCTGATCGTTCTTGGGCCGGTCGTTCTTGGGCCGGTCGTTCTTGGGCTGATCGCTCTCGGGCCGGTCGTTCTTGGGCGTGGCGTCGGTCGACTCCTCCACCGCCGCATCCGGTTCGTCGGTTGCTTCCGTCGCCTCCGCGCCGGCCGACTCGACACCGGCCGACTCGACACCGGCCGTCTCAACATCGGTCGACTCCGCGGCCGACTCCCCGCCGGCGGGCTCCGTGGAGTCCTGGGGCCCTGCTTCGGCCGCCTGGCGCCGCTCGCGTTGGGCCGTGGCGTTGTCGGTGAGCTCGTCCAGGGCCTTCTTTGCGCGCAGGAAGACGTCCGCGGTGGGCGTGGAGCCGATCAGGGCGAGCGCCTTGGGCGCCGCCACCTCGATCGTGAGCTGTCGACGCTCCTCCAGCGCTCCGGCCCGTTCGGTCTCGGCGGTCGCGTACCGCCTCAGCAGTGCGGCGTGCTCACCCCGGAGTGCTGCGAGCTCCACCCGCTTGGCGCGCAGCTTGGCGTCGAGCTTGACGCGCAGCTCGCGCGACTCTTCGACGTCCGTCTCCAACTCGGCTATGCGTTCTTCGGACTGCCAGGCGTCATGGGCGCGGGCGCGGGTGAGGTCAGCGACCTGACGACCGGCTTCCCGGTCCCACAGCCGCATCATCACCGCGCCCGTGCCGGCTGCCGCCGCCGCGGCGGCGACCAGGGTCCGCAGCATCACGGGATCCACCAACGTCCAAGAGCCGACGGCACAGAGCGCCGACGCTCCGGCAACCGCGACCGGCGGCAGCATCCTGTGCAGGGGCGGGGAATGACGGTGGCGTCCACGTGGCATGGCCAGAAATTTACCGTGCGTAGACGTCAAAGGGGATGGTGGGTACTCAATTCTCTCGTCTTCTCTGGTGAAGGCCCCATGTGGTTCACCCCGAACCTCCGTGAGCTCACCGGCCACTGTGGTCCCGGAGCTTTCAGAGGCTCGGGGAAAGCCCACTCCGGGACCCGCATTTCCAGGAGTTGAGCTGCCCTTCGACTCCTAGGAGTTGAGCAGCCCCTTGGACTCCAGATACTCCCGGGCCGCGTCCTCGGGCTTCGCGCGCTCGGCGTCCACCTTGCGGTTCAACTCCGCCAGATCGGCCGTCGTCAGTACCTTGGTGAGCTTTCCGAGCGCCTCGGCTATCTCCGGGCTGCCCGCGTCCTTGGCATTGACCACGGGCAGGACGTTGTCCGCGTTCTGGAGCTTCTTGTCGTCCTCCAGGAGGACCAGCCCGTCGAGCACGGCGTCCGTGGTCGTGGTGAGGGCGAGTTGTACGGTGCCGTCCCGCAATGCCTGCTTGGACTGCGGTGTTCCCACGCCCTTGGGGTCAACACCGGTCACGTCAATGCCGTACGTGGCCTTGAGGCCGGGTGCGCAGAACGGCCGGACCTCGCACTCGTCACCGGCGGCGATCTTGACCTTCAGTTTTGATCTTCCGAGATCGGAAAGTGTCTTGAGGTCGTTCTTCTCGGCGAATTCCTTGCTCACCGCAAAGGCGTTCTGATCGACGGCCGCACCGGGCGGAAGCACCTTCAGGCCACGGGGTTCCGCGAGTCGGGTGAGGGCGGCGACGGTTGCGTTCACATCGCTGGAGGCAACAGGCTTCTCCTCGGGTGCCTTCGGTCCGTTCACCTTTGCGTTGAGGAATTCCGCGATCGTCGCCGCATATTCCGGCACGATGTCGATCTCGCCCTTCTCCAACGAGGGTTCATACAGTTCGCGGTTCTTCACGGTGGTGATCGAGGTCTTGTATCCGACGTCGGAGAGGGTCTGGGCATACAACTCGGCCAGGACCTTCGCCTCGGTGAACGAGGCGGCGCCGATGGTCAGGGAGCCCTTCTTGCCGGAGCCGGCGGCCTTCCCGTCACCCTCGGACTTCTCCAGGCTGTCGCCGCCGCAAGCGGCGAGCGAACCCACCAGGGCCGCCACGGCCAGTACCGCTCCCGCCGTACGAGAGGTCTTGCGCATCGGGTTCTCCTTCGAGGGTTGAGAAGTCGTGTCACGTATGGGAGGTGAGGGAGCGGGTGGGAAGGGGCGGGTTCGCGGTGGCCGCCCTGTCGCAGCGGCCGGCCGTTGCGGGGGTGGGCCACTGCAAACGGGAGGGAGCACACATCGACCTCGCCGCAGTGACGGTTTCGGTGACGGGCTTCCCGGACTCAGCCGGCGGACGGCACCGGAACCGGCTCCTTCCGCCGCCTCTGCGCAGGCTTCCGCAGGGGGTTGACCAATCGATCGGCCGCCACCAACACCACTTCCACCAGCAGGGCCAGTCCCGCCGCGAGGAGCGCGCCGGCCACCACCTGTGCAGTGTCGTAGGTGTTGAACCCCGCGGTGATGATCCGCCCCAACCCGCCCTGGCCGACCATGGAGGCGATCGTGGCCGTGGCCACCACCTGTACGGCCGCGGAGCGCAGACCGGTCATCAGCAGGGGGTAGGCCAAGGGGAGCTCGACCCGGAAGAAGAGCTGCCAGCCGGACATCCCCATGCCGCGGGCCGCCTCCACCACGGAACGATCCACCTCCCGCATCCCGACATAGGCGTTGGTGAGGAGCGGGGGCACCGCGAAGAGCACCAAGGCGATGATCGTCGGTGCATAGCCCGCGGTACGCAGCGGTGTGAGCATGAACAGGGCGAGCACGGCGAACACCGGTACCGCCCGGCCCGCGTTGGACACGTTGATCGCGAGCGCTCCCCCGCGCCCCAGATGACCGAGCCAGAGGGCGAGCGGCAGGGCGATGGCGCACGCCACCACGAGAGCGAACCCGCTCACGTACACGTGCTCCCCCAGGCGGTGCCAAGCACCACCTTCCCCCTCCCAGTTCGCCCCGGTGGTGAGCCATGCCCAGGCGTCGGCGAGGACTCCCATCAGTTCGCCCCCTCGACCGCGTGCGCATCTTCTCGCCGTGCCCCGTGGTGCGCCGCATCATGCCCGGACGGCGGTATTCGTTCCCGGGAGCGCGCGGGGGCGCTCTCCTGCGCCTTGGGCGTGCGCGTCCAGGGGGTGAGCAGCCTCTGGACCCCCAGGAGCAGGAGATCGGCGGTCACGGCCAGCAGCACACAGAGCACGGACGCGGTCAGCACCTGCGCCTTGAACGTCGTCTGCACTCCGTCGTCGATGAGATTGCCCAGCCCGCCCTTGCCCACCAGCGCGCCGACGGTCGTCAGGGCGACCGTGGAGACCGTCGCGATCCGCAGTCCGGCCATCACCGCGGGCAGTGCCAGGGGTAGTTCGACCTCCCACAGCAGCCGAACCGGGCCGTAGCCCATGCCGCGGGCGGCTTCCCGCGCATCGGCGGGCACCGCCGCGAGACCGGCCAGGACGTTCCGTACCAAGATGGTCAGCGAGTAGAGCACGAGACCTGTGACGACCAGCGCCGACGACAGTCCGAAGACGGGCAGCAGCAGCGAGAACATGGCCAGCGAGGGAATCGTGTACAGCAGGGTCGTCAGTCCGAGGACTGCACCGGCGAACGCGGGCTTGGCACGGGCGAGGAGAGCGAGGGGGAACGCCACGAGGAGCCCGATGACGACCGATGCAACGGTGATCCACACGTGCTCGACCGTCGCGTCCGTCAACTCCTGGCTGCGGCTGCGGAGGTACTCACCACAGATCCAGTCGTTGGCCGCCAGACAGCCCTGAGCGGCCAGCCGCATACTCATGTTCCCCTCCTCCCCGCCCACGCCGAACGTATGTCTGACGACCATAACCTTGGCCACTGACAATCGTCCGAGAGCCCACAGAGCGGCAACACGGCCTTCACACAGCACCTGCCACAACTGCCACAAGGGGGAACGATGATTCGCTTCGAGCACGTCACCAAGCGCTATCCGGACGGGACCACCGCCGTGGACGACCTGTCGTTCGAGGTCGCCGAGGGCGAACTGGTCACGCTCGTGGGGCCGTCCGGCTGCGGCAAGACGACCACGATGAAGATGGTCAACCGCCTGATCGAACCGACCGAAGGACGCATATCCCTGGCCGGTGAGGACATCTCCACCGTCGATCCGGTCACCCTGCGCCGCCGCATCGGCTATGTCATCCAGCAGGTGGGGCTCTTCCCCCACAAGACCGTCCTGGACAACACCGCTACCGTGCCCCACCTGCTGGGCTGGCAGCGGTCGAAGGCCCGGGCCCGGGCCGCCGAACTGCTGGACCTGGTGGGCCTCGACCCGTCCATCTACGGGAACCGCTACCCCGAGCAACTCTCCGGCGGCCAGCGCCAACGGGTCGGGGTGGCCCGGGCGCTCGCGGCCGATCCGCCCGTCCTGCTGATGGACGAGCCGTTCGGCGCCGTGGACCCCGTGGTGCGCGAGCACCTCCAGAACGAGTTCCTCAAGCTCCAGTCACAAGTCCGCAAGACCGTCCTGTTCGTCACCCACGACATCGAGGAGGCGGTTCGACTCGGCGACCGCATCGCCGTCTACGGACAGGGGCGGATCGAGCAGTTCGACGCCCCGGCCGCGGTGCTCGGCACCCCGGCCACGCCTTACGTCGCGGACTTCGTGGGCGCCGACCGCGGTCTCAAGCGTCTGTCGGTGACCCCCATCGAAGAGGGCGATCTGGAGCAGCCCCCGATCGTGCGTCTCGACGATCCGCTGCCCGCGGAGCTCGGCGCCCGCTGGGCGGTCGTCCTCGACGGTTCGGGCCATCTGCACGGCTGGCTCTCCGCCGAGCACGCGGGACCCGCCGCCGGATCGGCGACGGTGCGGGAGCGCGCCCGGCGGATGGACGCCCGGCTGCCGCTGGGCTCCTCGCTCAAGCAGGCGTTCGCCACGATGTTGCAGCACGACGCGGGGTGGATCGCCGTCGTCGACGGGGAGTCCGAACGCTTCCTGGGGGTCCTCACCCCGGGCAGGCTCCACGAGGCGCTGCGCCGCTCCATCGACGCCGACGCCCAGAACCTTCCCCGTACGGCGGTGGCGCTGGACTCCATCGGCACGGTTGCCAGCGGTCCGCAGCAGCCGTGACCGCCTCGGGCCGGACCCGCCGCCGGCGCTGCGGATCGCATCGACCTCACCACTCCCGGTGGCCGGGGCCGCTTCACCTGCCGTCGACGAGGGGAACATCGGGTGCCACCCCCGCACCTGGGGCAGCACCGGAGGCCGCGACTGTCGGCGGGCGGGCCTAGGCTGGACGTATGAGTACGTTGCGCGGGTTGCCGGAATGGGGTCGCTGTGCGGTCATGGGAGTCGTCAATGTGACACCCGACTCCTTTTCGGACGGCGGTCGCTGGTTCGACACCACCGCCGCGGTGAAACGGGGCCTCGACCTCGTCGCCGACGGGGCGGACCTCGTCGACGTCGGCGGTGAGTCCACCCGTCCCGGTGCCAGCCGGGTCGACGAGGAGGAGGAGTTGCGCCGGGTCGTCCCCGTCGTCCGCGGGCTGGTCGCCGAGGGCGTCACCGTCTCCGTGGACACCATGCGGGCCCGGGTGGCGGCCCGAGCGGTCGCCGCTGGCGCCATCCTCGTCAACGACGTCAGCGGTGGGCTCGCGGACCCCGAGATGGTGCCCGCGGTCGCCGCCGCCGAGGTGCCCTTCGTCGTGATGCACTGGCGCGGCTTCAGCCACGACATGAACAGCCGCGCGCTCTACGGGGACGTGGTCGCCGAAGTCACCACGGAACTGCGCGACCGGATGGCCGCCGTGGTCGACGGCGGCATCGACCCCGATCGCATCGTCATCGATCCCGGCCTCGGCTTCGCCAAGGAGGCCGCTCACGACCTGGCGCTGGTGGCGCACCTCCGTGATCTCGGCAGCCTCGGCCGCCCCCTGTTGGTCGCCGCGTCCCGGAAGCGGTTCCTCGGGCACGTACTGGCCAAGGACGGCACCCCACCACGCGCCAGGGAGCGGGACGCAGCAACCGCCGCGGTCTCCGCCATAGCCGCCCACGAGGGCGCCTGGGCCGTCCGGGTCCACGAAGTCCGGGCCACCGCGGATGCCGTACGGGTCGCACACGCCGTCGAGGCCGCCCGGTGAGCCGTACCGACATCGAGTTGGTCGAAGAGGCCAACACCACGTTCTACGAGACGATGGAGCGGGGGGACTTCCAGGCCCTCTCCGACCTCTGGCTGGACGACCAGATCTCCTGCATCCACCCCGGCTGGCCCGTGCTCTCCGGTCGCGGCGAAGTGCTGCGCTCCTATGCGCTCATCATGGCGAACACCGAGTACATCCAGTTCTTCCTGACCGATGTGCAAGTGAGCCTCGCCGGTGACACCGCCCTCGTCACTTGTACGGAGAACATCCTCAGCGGCGGCCCGGCGGAGGAGAGCGGTGAGCTGGGACCCCTCGTGGGACAGCTGGTCGTCGCCACCAACGTCTTCCGCCGCACGCCGGACGGGTGGCGTATCTGGTCCCACCACGGGTCTCCCGTCCTCACCGAGAGCGACGACGAAGAAACGGGCGGGGAGGACGAGGAATCCCCCGCCTGAGGATTTCGCCGCCGGAGGTTCCCCCGCCGAGCAACCGGCCGCGGTGCGATCTCGGGGTGCGATCGTCCGCCGGCCGCGTGGCTGATTGTCGTACGCGTCCGTCATCGGGTTTGGCTGACCATGCCCCGGGCAAACGCCCGATCCAGCCGCCAGCAGCCCCGCCACCGCACCCCGTGAGCGAGTGGTGTCAGTGGTCGCAGGTAGATTCGATTGGGGACAGGAACCGCTCGGCGGCGGTCCGGTGCCCGTCAGACCTACGACAGCAGGAGTGATTCGCGTGGATCGTGTCGCGCTGCGCGGCCTCAAGGCCCGCGGGCACCATGGCGTCTTTCCCCGGGAGCGCGAGGAAGGCCAGACCTTCATCGTCGACCTGGCGCTCAGCATCGACACCCGCCCCGCAGCGGCCGACGACGACCTGGCGAAGACCGTGCACTACGGCATCGTGGCCGAGGAGGTCGTGGCGGTCGTCGAGGGCGAGCCCGTCGACCTCATCGAAACCCTGGCCGAGCGCATCGCGCAGACCTGCCTCAAACACGACGGTGTCGAAGAGGTCGAGGTGGTGGTCCACAAGCCGGACGCCCCGATCACGGTGCCCTTCGACGACGTCACCATCACCATCACCCGGAGCCGAGTATGAGCGACCCCACCGTGCAGCCGGTTCCGGCTTCCGTCGTCGAGCAGGTGGACGCGGCGGACGCCACCCTCTCCAACCCCAAGCGGGCCGTGGTCTCCCTCGGCTCGAACCTGGGCAACCGCCTGGAGACCCTCCAGGGTGCGATCGACGCCCTGGAGGACACCCCCGGGGTCCGCGTCAAAGCGGTCTCCCCGGTCTACGAGACGGAGCCCTGGGGTGTCGACCCCGGCTCCCAGCCGTCGTACTTCAATGCGGTGGTGGTCTTGAAGACGACCCTGCCGCCGGTTTCCCTCCTGGAGCGCGGGCAGGCCATCGAGGAGGCGTTCGACCGGGTCCGCGAGGAGCGTTGGGGCCCGCGGACCATAGACGTCGACATCGTCACCTACGCGGACGTCGAGTCGGACGATCCCGCTCTCACCCTGCCGCACCCGCGGGCCCACCAGCGCGCCTTCGTGCTCGCCCCCTGGCTCGAAGTCGACCCGGAGGCACAGTTGCCGGGCCACGGTCCGGTGGCGGGACTGTTGCAGGGCGTGGGCCAGAGTGGCGTGCACGCCCGCACCGATCTGGAACTTCGACTGCCCGAGTAGTCGTTAGGCTCTTGCGTTGAAGGTGCACCCCGCCGTGCGCCTACGCATGATCTTTTGCAGATGGGACGGCAAGGTGAGGAAGGGCGTGCTCTCTCGGTGAAGCAACTGCGGCTCGGAGTGCTGGCCGGTCTCTTCGTCGGTGCCGGGGTGCTGTCCTGGGCGGGCGCCCGCCTCTGGGAATCCTTCGGCAGTCTGCCGAGCGTGCCACTGGCCGCCCCCATCGTGTTGGCGGCGATCGCCGCCGTACTGACGGCCACGGCCCTGTCGCTGCGATCCCGGCTGAAGGCCCAGCGGGAGCGCCGGCCGGGAGCCAAGGGAGTGGAGCCGCTGATGGCGGCCCGCGCGGTGGTCTTCGGCCAGGCGAGCGCACTGGTCGCGGCTCTGGTCAGCGGGATGTACGGGGGCACGGGAGTGTTTCTGCTGGGCTCGCTGGACATTCCGTCCCGACGGGACCAGGCGATCTACGCGGGGTTCTCCGTCCTGGCAGGGGTCGCGGTGATCGCGGCGGCGTTCTTCCTGGAGCGGGTGTGCCGCCTTCCTGACGACAGCGACCCCGGCAACACCACCGGGCCCGGGCCGGCCCACGCGTAGTCCTCCGTAGGCCCGATCCCACCCAGCGAAGCACCCCACCCGAGTACAGAGCGCCGTTCCGCGCCCGCGGTCGCTCCCGGGCGCCCCACGAGCAGCGGGGCCCTGGATGCCCCTTCGACCGGCTCCCCCGTCCGACGCTCCAGCGCGAACGCCCTGGGTCGAGTGCTCACACGCCCGTCTGCCTGTCGTGCCCTGGCACGCACACTCCCTAGCGGGCCATGATCAAACTCATGGCCTCCGCACGCGTCGCAGGATCCCGCAGCTGCCCGCGAACCGCCGAGGTGATCGTTTTTGCACCCGGCTTGCGGACTCCGCGCATCGTCATGCACATGTGCTCGCACTCGACTACCACGATCACTCCGCGCGGTTCGAGGATCTCCATCAGCGAATCCGCGATCTGCGTGGTCAGCCGTTCCTGGACCTGGGGTCGGCGGGCGAACACGTCCACCAGCCGGGCCAGCTTGGACAGGCCCGTGATCTTCCCGTCGCTCGAAGGGATGTAGCCGACGTGCGCCACACCGACGAACGGGACCAGATGGTGCTCACAGCTGCTCATGACCTCGATGTCCTTCACCAGGACCATCTCGTCATGGCCGAGGTCGAAGGTCGTCGTGAGCACATCGCGCGGCTGCTGCCACAGTCCGGCGAAGATCTCCCGGTAGGCCCGGGCGACCCGCGCAGGGGTCTCCCGCAGCCCCTCCCGGTCCGGGTCCTCCCCAACCGCGATGAGCAACTCGCGTACGGCGTTCTCGGCTCGCTTCTCGTCGAACTCGCCGGTCGTGCCTTCGCCGTCCAGCGTCACCGGGTCGGTCATGTGTGCCTCGTTCCTCTTGCTCTGGCCTGCGGTCATACAAATGCCGCGTCCCCCCAGGCTAAAACCTGGGGGGACGCGGCAGCCATCCTGAGAGCGGTGTGATCAGAGCGACACCGCTCGCGGCATCAGCTCTCCGGACGCTCTTCCGGCACTGCTTCGACACCCGGCGCGGCTTCGGTCGGCGTGGAGCCGTTCCCCGCCACCGCCCCGTTGGTCAGGGCCAACTCCTTCGGCGAGAGCACCGGAGGGCGTGTCGAAGGCGTACGACGGGAGGACCCGGTCCACGCCGGGCGAGCCGGACGCTTCACGATGGTCGCGAAGACCTCCGCGATCTGCTCCTTGCCCAGCGTCTCCTTCTCCAACAGTTCGAGAACGAGGTTGTCGAGGACGTCACGGTTCTCGACGAGGATCTCCCACGCTTCGTTGTGGGCGGTCTCGATGAGCTTCTTGACCTCTTCGTCGACCAGTGCCGCGACCTCTTCGGAGTAGTCCCGCTGGTGCGACATCTCCCGGCCCAGGAAGGGCTCGGTGTTGTCGCCGCCGAACTTGATCGCACCGAGCCGCTCGGTCATGCCGTACTGCGTGACCATCGCGCGGGCCGTTGCCGTGGCCTTCTCGATGTCGTTCGCAGCGCCGGTGGTCGGGTCGTGGAACACGAGCTCCTCGGCCGCGCGCCCGCCCAGCATGTAGGCCAGCTGGTCGAGCATCTCGTTGCGCGTGGTCGAGTACTTGTCCTCTTCCGGCAGGACCATGGTGTAACCCAGGGCCCGACCGCGGGAGAGGATCGTGATCTTGTGCACCGGGTCGGAGTTCGGTGAAGCCGCCGCGACCAGGGCGTGACCGCCCTCGTGGTACGCGGTGATCTTCTTCTCCTTGTCCGACATGATGCGGGTCCGCTTCTGCGGGCCCGCGACCACACGGTCGATCGCCTCGTCCAGCGCGTGGTTGTCGATGAGCTTCTTGTCGCTGCGCGCGGTGAGCAGCGCGGCTTCGTTCAGCACGTTCGACAGGTCGGCGCCGGTGAAACCGGGCGTGCGCCGGGCGACAGCGCCCAGGTCCACGTCCGGAGCGACCGGCTTGCCCTTCTGGTGAACCTTGAGGATCTCCAGACGGCCCTGCATGTCCGGACGGTCGACGGCGATCTGCCGGTCGAAACGGCCGGGCCGCAGCAGCGCCGGGTCGAGGATGTCAGGCCGGTTGGTGGCGGCGATCAGGATGACGCCGCCCTTCACGTCGAAGCCGTCCATCTCGACGAGGAGCTGGTTGAGCGTCTGCTCCCGCTCGTCGTGTCCACCGCCGAGACCGGCGCCGCGGTGCCGTCCGACGGCGTCGATCTCATCGACGAAGACGATCGCCGGAGCGTTCGCCTTCGCCTGCTCGAAGAGGTCGCGCACTCGGGAGGCACCGACACCGACGAACATCTCGACGAAGTCGGAACCGGAGATCGAGTAGAACGGGACGCCGGCCTCACCGGCGACGGCACGGGCGAGCAACGTCTTGCCCGTACCGGGCGGGCCGTACAGCAGCACGCCCTTGGGAATCTTGGCGCCGACCGCCTGGAACTTGGCCGGCTCCTGGAGGAACTCCTTGATCTCGTGGAGTTCCTCGACGGCCTCGTCGGACCCCGCCACATCGGCGAAGGTCGTCTTCGGGGTGTCCTTGGTGATCAGCTTGGCCTTGGACTTCCCGAAGTTCATGACTCGGGAGCCGCCGCCCTGCATCTGGTTCATCAGGAACAGGAAGACCACGACGATCAGCACGAAGGGCAGCAGGGAAAGCAGCACCGAGATGAACGGGCTCTGCTTCGACGGCGAGACGGTGTAACCCTTCTCGATGTCACCGGCCTCGTACTTCGTCTGAAGCTTGTCGGCGAGATCGGCGCCCTGGGTGCCGATGTAGCTCGCCTGGATCTTGTTGCTGCCCTTGACCTTGACGTCGTCCTTCAGGTCGACCTTGATGATCTGCTCGTCGCCGGTGGTCAGCTTGACCTGGTCGACCTGGTTCTTGTCGATCGCCTGGACGACCTGGCCGGTGTCCACTGTCTTGTAGCCGCCGGACGAGCCGACGACATTCATCAACACGACCACGGCGAGGACGGCCAGCACGATCCACATGACCGGCCCACGGAAGTATCGCTTCACGTCCATCCATACGGAGCGGATTCGCCCCGTCCCTCCTGCCCGTAGGTAAATGCTGCTGTGAGAAAAGACTGTTCTTCGGACGGTACCCCAGCATCGCCACCGTGACCGCACGGTACGGCTGACAAACCCGCCCTCCCATGCTCCAACGGCGCGAGACGGGCCATGGTTCCCGTTGGGCCCGGCCCTCCTGGCTCAGCCGCCGTAGACGTGGGGCGCGAGCGTACCGACGAAGGGGAGATTGCGGTACTTCTCGGCGTAATCAAGTCCATAGCCAACGACGAACTCGTTGGGAATGTCGAACCCGATCCACTTCACGTCGATGGCGACCTTGGCCGCGTCCGGCTTGCGCAGCAACGTACACACCTCGATGGAGGCGGGCTCGCGCGAGCCGAGGTTGGAGAGCAGCCAGGACAGGGTGAGCCCGGAGTCGATGATGTCCTCGACGATCAGGACGTGCTTGCCCTTGATGTCGGTGTCGAGGTCCTTGAGGATGCGGACGACGCCGGAGGACTGGGTACCCGCGCCGTAGGACGACACGGCCATCCAGTCCATGGTGACGGCGCTGGAGAGGGACCGTGCCAGGTCTGCCATCACCATCACCGCGCCCTTGAGGACACCGACGAGAAGCAGATCCTTGCCCGCGTACTCAGCGTCGATCTTCGCGGCGAGCTCCGTCAGCTTCGCGTCGATCTCTTCCTTGGTGATGAGCACCGACTGAAGGTCGGTGCCCATGTCCTTCTCGTTCACGCGGTCGCTTTCTTTCGAGCGGGTTCCGGGGCTCCCCCGGGTCAGCACGGCCTGGCGATCCGGGGTCCGGGCGTGTCCCCGGGCCCAGCGCGGTGTCTGCCTGGGCTCAGGGAGCGTTCCCGGGTGACCTCAGCCGCTGTGCTTGTGCCGCGACTGCGTCAGCCTTGCCGGATGACAAGTCTGCCACTCTGCCGGCGTGCCTCGACGCGGCCGGGCAGATTGATGCCGCCCTGGCCCCGCCAGCCGGTGATCAGTCGATCGACTTCCTCGATGTGGCGGGCGAAGAGCGAACCGGCGGGCGCGCCCGCGTCGATCACGGCGCGGCGCAGCACCCGCCGTCGGACGGCGGGCGGCAGGGCGTAGAGCTTGGCGCATTCCAGTTGGCCGCTCTCGTCCCGTACGGACGCCTCCGCGTCGGCGGCCCAACTGTCGAGGGCGTCCGCGTCGTCGCGGGAGAGTTGCGCGGTGCGGGCCAGGGCTTCGACGACGCCCTTGCCCAACGCCTTCTCCAGGGCGGGCAGGCCCTCGTGACGCAGTCGGGAGCGGGTGTACGCGGGGTCGGCGTTGTGGGGGTCGTCCCAGACGGGCAGCGATTGGGCCATGCAGGCCTTGCGGGCGGTCTGCCGGTCGATGTGGAGGAAGGGGCGGCGGTAGCGCCCGGAGGAGCCCGAGACGGCTGCCATTCCGGAGAGCGAGCGGATGCCGGATCCGCGGGCGAGCCCCAGCAGGACGGTTTCCGCTTGGTCGTCGCGGGTGTGACCGAGGAGCACGGCGGCGGCACCGTGGCGCTCTGCGGCTTCGTCGAGTGCGGCGTAACGAGCGTCTCGGGCAGCGGCTTCGGGGCCGCCTTCGCGCCCCACTTCGACGGTGACCGCTTCGACGGGGTCGAGCCCCATAGAGGAGAGCCGGACCGCCACTTCGGCGGCGCGCAGGTCGGAGCCGTCCTGAAGGCCGTGGTCAACGGTGATGCCACCGGCGCGGACGGAGAGTTTGCGGGCCTCGAAGGCGAGGGCGGAGGCGAGGGCCATCGAGTCGGCACCGCCGGAGCAGGCGACGAGCACGAGGGGCGGCTGTCCGGCGGGGGCGGCACGGCCGGAGGGGTACGGATCCTGCGCACGGGGTCCGGAGCCGAAGGAACCGGAGCGCGCCAGGGAGCTCGCCGCTCCGGAGGGCGCCGCCGGTACGGAGGCGGTGGCGCAGGCGGCGGCAGCCGCGTGGCTCAGGCGCGCCGCACGCTCGGCGGGTGGGGCGGGGGTGCCCTGCGCGAGGTGGGAGGCATATTCGTTGAGTACGTCGTGGAGTACGCGGCGGACCGCCAGGCGTATCGCCGCGACCGCTGGATGGGGACCCATGTCCGGTGCCCTTCATGGAGAGGATGGGGGGTGCCTCGGTCGAATCGGAGCGGGAGCTTCGGAGCTTCGGAGGTCTGGTGTTTCGGTGGTTCTGAGACTCGAACGCTTCCGAGTGGAAGAAAGTCACTCAGAGTGCGTCGATGGTGACAGAACCGAGCCGTTCCCCGAGCATCGCACGCCTATCTACGGGCTACGGTCCCTCGGATGGGTGATGCTGCGCCCTCCGGGGGGCGTCCCCCGACCCCCTGAGGGCGCACGGCCCTCCCGCGCCTAGGAGTCTGCCTTTCGGTGCACCCGCGCAACCCAGTCGGCGGGTTTGGCGATCTCCGCCTTGGTCGGGAGGGTGTTGGGGGAGGTCCACACGCGGTTGAAGCCGTCCATGCCCACCTCCTCCACGACGGCGCGGACGAAACGCTCTCCGTCGCGGTACTGGCGCAGTTTCGCATCTAGGCCCAGCAGCTTGCGGAGCGCCTGGTCGAGTCGGCTCGCTCCGCGGGCCCTGCGCTGTTGGAACTTCTCCCGGATCTCGGCCACCGAGGGCACCACGGCCGGGCCCACGCCGTCCATCACGAAGTCGGCGTGCCCTTCGAGGAGTGACATCACTGCGGTGAGCCGGCCGAGGATCTCCCGCTGGGCGGGTGTCTGGACCAGTTCCACGATGGACCGTCCGCTGTCGTCCCGTTCGCCTTCGGGGCGCGCTCCCGACAGTGACTGGGCGGCCTCGCGGAGGCGTTCCAGGACCGTCATCGGGTCCATCTCCGTCTCACCGAGGAAGGACTGGATCTCGCCTTCGAGGTGGTCGCGCAGCCAGGGCACTCCGGTGAACTGCGTGCGGTGGGTCTCCTCGTGCAGGCAGACCCAGAGTCGGAAGTCGTGGGGGTCGACGTCGAGTTCCCGCTCGACGTGGACGATGTTGGGGGCGACCAGCAGGAGCCGCCCGCCGCCGTTGGAACCGGCGGGCAGATCACGCGTGGCCGGCGCGAAGGTCTCGTACTGGCCGAGGACCCGGGAGGCGAGGAAGGAGAGCAGCATCCCCAACTCGACGCCGGTGACCTTGCCGCCCACCGCGCCCAGCACCGCGCCGCCGGGACCGCCGGAGCGCCGGTCCTGCATCTTCTCCAGCAGGGGCTTCAGCAGTTCGCGGAATCCCGCCACGTTGGCTTTGATCCAACCGGCCCGGTCCACCACCAGGACGGGGGTGTCTTCGGGCTGATGGCTCTCGGGGATCATCCGGGTGAAGCCCCGTACATGTTCCTCTGAGGCCTTTGCGTGTCGCCTTAGCTCGGCGACGACCGCACGCGCCTCGTCCTTGCTCACGTCAGGCCCTGGCCGCACGAGGCGGGTCGCGGTCGCCACCGCGAGATTCCAGTCGACCATCTCGGCACCACCGATGCTCGTCATGCGTCAACCGTACGTGGTGGGTCCGGGCTGCGGTGAGGTGATGAAAGCCGCCTGGTGGAACCGTTGACCGGCGGCGAGTGGAGATCGGCCCCGTCCCGCGCTCGGGGACGTCCCGGCTTCCCACCCCGCGGGGGGCGCTACGAGACGAGGGCCGTCGCGAGTCGATCGAGCACCGGTTGGGCCTCGTCGCGGGACGGGGTCTTGCCGGCGAGGAAGGCGAAGGCAAGCAGCCGACCGTCTGCGGAGACCACGGTTCCGGCCAGCGAGCTCACACCCGTGAGCGTCCCCGTTTTGGCGCGAACCAGCCCTGTCCCGGGGGCCTGGTCGGCGTAGCGGGATTCGAGCGTCCCGCTGAATCCGGCGATGGGCAGGCCCGTGAGGACCGATCGCAGTTCGGGCTTCGACGGATCGGCCGCTCGGCTGAGGAGGGCGGTCAGGAGGTGCGCAGAGAGGCGGGCGCGCCGGTCGAGTCCGCTGCCGTCGGTCAGCCGGGCGCCCTTCAGCGGCAGTCCGAGACCGGCCAGCCTCTGGTGCACCGCGCGTCCGGCCCCGGCGAAGCTCGCCTCCTGGCGGGAGGCGAGTGCGGTCTGTCGGGCGAGCGCCTCCGCAAGGTCGTTGTCGCTGTCGGTCAACATCCGCTCGACCAGGGCGGAGAGCGGGGCGGACAGCACGCGCGCCACGGGCTCGGCCGTACGGGGTACGACGGTGGCGACGGGCTTGGTGATCACACGGACCCCACGGGCCTCAAGGAGTTGTTCGAAGGCCCTGGCCGCGGCGCCCGCGGGGTCGGCGACCCGCTCCGAGTCGCCGGTGGCATAGGGGTCCTTGCGCCCCTGGTCGACCATCAGCGCGGTGACGGGCGCCAGGTTTCCGTTCTTCCCGATGCGGTGTCGGACCGGCCCCCGGTAGAGGGACTTGTCGTAGGTGAGACGCACCGCAGTCGCCGACCGCTCGCGCAGGACCTTCGCGGTCCGGTCGGCGAGGGTGGCCAGGGCGGACTGGCTCAGGGTGGCATCGCCGCCCCCGACCAGGGTCAACTCCCGGGCGTCGGCGGAGAGCACAGCGGTGGTGGGAATGCGGTGCTCGGGCCCCAACGCGGTGAGGGCGGCGATCGCTGTTGCGACCTTGACGGTGGACGCGGGCGGCATCGGTGTGGCCGCGCCCTGGCCGAAGAGCTGTCGTCCAGTGGAGACGTCGACGACGGAGGCGGTACGGAGCGGACCGAGGCCGGGATCGCGCAGCAGGGCGCCCAACTCCTTGCCGAGGCCGACGACGGCCTTCCCGTCCACCGGCCCGGCCGTGGCCCGGGCGGTGCCGATCGCGCTGAGCACACCGGGTGCGCTGGGGGCGGGTGCGGGCCCTCGGTCGACCGGTCGGCGGTGATCTGCGCCACCTGACGTATTCTGTGCAGCCGCCCACTGCTTTTCGGCCTTACGCTGGCCGGAGTCCCAGGGGCCGGCCGCTGCCACCGCCCCGGCGGCGAGGGCCAACCCCACCACGGCGGCGCCCGCGGCGAGCTGCCACGTCCTGACCACCGGCACCTCGACCAGCCCCTTTCGCGATCACACACCTGCGTGAGGGACACTTAATCACCAGAACTGCGTCTTGCCGCGAGCACGGCACCCCCGGTCAGGGCCATCGGCCACTCGTCTGGGGGTCCGGGGATGTCCCCGGAAGGGCACAGCATCACCGGACGTATGTGTTAATCATGGAGGAGCCACCCGTGGAGTTCGACGTCACCATCGAGATCCCGAAGGGTTCGCGGAACAAGTACGAGGTGGACCATGAGACGGGTCGTATCCGCCTGGACCGTCGACTCTTCACCTCGACCAGCTACCCGGCCGACTACGGCTTCGTCGAGAACACCCTCGGCGAGGACGGCGACCCGCTGGACGCGCTGGTCATCCTGGACGAGCCGACCTTCCCCGGCTGTCTGATCAAGTGCCGTGCCATCGGCATGTTCCGCATGACCGACGAGGCGGGTGGCGACGACAAACTGCTCTGCGTTCCGGCCTCCGACCCGCGCGTCGAGCACCTGCGCGACATCCACCACGTGTCGGAGTTCGACCGCCTGGAGATCCAGCACTTCTTCGAGGTCTACAAGGACCTGGAGCCCGGCAAGTCCGTCGAGGGCGCCAACTGGGTGGGCCGGACCGAGGCCGAGGCCGAGATCGAGGCTTCCTACAAGCGCCTTGAGGCGCAGGGCGGCGCGCACTGACGCCGCAGCACCACGACGCCACCACGGGCGGGCCACCCTTCGGGGGTGTCCCGCCCGTGGTGCGTGGGCAGCAGATCACCTGCGTACGGGCCCGGGGGCGGGCTGCCGCGGAGGTGAGGGTGCACATCAGCGCGCCTTCGGGTTCGCGCACATACTGGGCCTGAACCGGCGGTGACCGAGGGAGCGAGGACGGTACGTGGTGGCGGAGCCGGAAGGTCGAGGTCCAAGGGGCCCCGGACCAAGGGGTCCGGAGGACGCACGGGATTCTGCCCGGTCGATCCGCGGCCGGGAGGGATCGGGTCGGCCGCACCAGGCCGCGGATCGACCGGGCACCGAGAAGCCCCAGTCCGACGAGGCCCATTCGGCCTTCACCCCACCGGCCGGCTTCGGTGCCACCGAGGCGTCGGAGGAGGACCAACCGACGTCGGAGTTCTCCGCTCCGGCCGGTACGACCGCTGAGGTCCCGATCGAGCAGGAAGGTTCCGCCTTCGCTCCCCCCAGCACGTACAGCGCCCGCCGCTCGCCGCCGGCCTTCACCCCGGCCCAGGGCATCGCCGAGGTCCGGTTGGTCAAGGACGCGCCCTGGCAGGACCGGATGCGCACCATGCTGCGGATGCCAGTGGGCGAGCGCCCGATCCCCGAGACCGCTCAGCGTCACGAAGAGGGCGGACCGGCCGTCCCCCGCGTACTCGACCTGACCCTGCGCATCGGCGAGCTGCTGCTCGCCGGCGGCGAGGGCGCCGAGGACGTCGAGGCGGCGATGTTTGCGATCACACATTCCTACGGGCTCGACCGCTGCGAACCCACCGTCACCTTCACCCTGCTGTCGATCACCTATCAGCCCTCCCTGGTCGACGACCCGGTGACCGCCAACCGGACGGTTCGCCGCAGGGCCACCGACTACACCCGACTGGCCGCCGTCTACCGGTTGGTCCACGACATCAGCACCCCCGAGACCGGGGTGACGCTGGAGGAGGCGTACCGCCGGCTCGCGGAGATCCGCCGCAATCGGCACCCGTACCCCGGTTGGGCGCTCACGGTCGCCGGCGGTCTGTTGGCCGGAGCCGCGTCCGTCCTGGTCGGCGGCAATGTGCTGGTCTTCTTGGCGGCTGCCATCGGGGCCATGCTCGGCGACCGGCTGGCCTGGCTGTTCGCCGGGCGTGGGCTGCCGGAGTTCTACCAGTTCGTGGCGGCTGCGATGCCCCCCGCGGCGATGGGCGTGGCCCTCACCCTGTCGCCGTTGGACGTGCGGGCCTCCGCGGTGATCACCGGTGGGCTGTTCGCCCTGATCCCCGGACGGGCCCTGGTCGCCGGCGTGCAGGACGGCCTGACCGGCTTCTACATCACGGCGGCGGCACGACTGTTGGAAGTCGGCTACTTGATCGTCGGCATCGTGGTCGGGGTGTTGAGCGTGCTCTATCTGGGGCTCGCGCTGGATGCGAGCCTCACCCCCGAGACCGCGGTGCACGCCGTGGAACGCCCCGAAGTGCAACTGCTCGCCGCCATGGCACTGTCGCTGTGCTTCGCCGTACTGCTCCAACAGGAACGGGACACGGTCCTGCTGGTGACCTTGAACGGCGGCGTCGCCTGGGTGATCTACGGAGCGCTCGCGAACACGGCGGACGTGCCGCCGGTCGCGGCGACCGCCGCGGCGGCCGGGCTGGTGGGCCTGTTCGGACAGATGCTGTCGCGCTATCGATTTGCTTCCGCACTGCCCTATGTGACGGCGGCGATCGGACCGCTGCTGCCGGGTAGCGCGACCTACTTCGGTCTGCTGGCCATCGCCCAGGGCGAGCTGAACACCGGTCTGGCGTCGCTGTCGAAGGCCGCCGCGCTGGCGCTGGCCATCGCGATCGGGGTCAACCTGGGCGGCGAGATCTCCCGTCTCTTCCTGCGGGTGCGGCGAGGCGGGGAGACGGCCGAACCCCGTCGGGCGGCGAAGCGTACGCGAGGCTTCTGACGCCCGGTCCGACGCTGGAGGCCCGCCTTGCGGCGCCCCCAATCCGGGGGCTCGCCCACGCACACCGGGCCCAACGCACGGTCCCCGCGTACGAGCCGTACGCGGGGACCGTGGCGAGAATTCGTCGTGGAGTGGGGGCGGGAGCGGGGCGCTCAGCGCTTGGCGTGCCGACCGCGCTGCACCGGGCCCGGGCCCTGGCCCTGGCTGCCGTCGTCACCGGTGGTGGCGGCTGCCGCTGCGGCCTTCTTGCCCTGGGAGCGGGCGCGCAGCACCTCGATCACGATCGGCAGCACCGAGAGCAGCACGATCAGGATGAGGATCTTCTCGATGTGCTGGTGCACGAAGTCGATCTTGCCGAGCATGGCGCCCAACAGGGTGACGCCCGCGCCCCACAGCACGCCACCGACGATGTTGTACGTGATGAACGAGCGGTAGTTCATCCGGCTGACACCGGCGATGATCGGCGTGAACGTCCGCACGATGGGCACGAAGCGCGCGAGGACGAGGGACTTCGGACCGTACTTCTCGAAGAACTCGTGGGCCTTCTCGACGTTCTCCTGCTTGAAGAGACGGGAGTCGGGGCGCTTGAAGAGGGCGGGTCCGACCTTGCGCCCGAAGAGATAGCCGACCTGGTCCCCTATGACGGCCGCAAGGACGATCAGGGAGCAGATGGCCCACAGGGGCAGGGTGTCGAGCGTGCCCGTGGTCACCAACAGGCCCGTGGTGAACAGCAGCGAGTCACCCGGCAGGAAGAACCCGATGAGCAGACCTGACTCGGCGAAGACGATGACCAGGACGCCGATGAGGCCGAAGGTGTTGATCAGGTAGTCCGGGTCCAGCCAGCTCGGTCCGAGCGCGAGGGTAGTCACGAGGTCCTGGCTCCAAGAGTCAGAGATCTGCCATAGATCGGTGATCGGGGGATCGGCGAAGACGGCCGCCGACCCACGCTATCAACGCATTGGCCCTGCTAGGCGTTCCAACGGCCCCCTCAGGATGCACTGTGCCAGCACCGGTACAAAGCTGTACGACAGAGGTCTCTCGGGAAAGCCCCAAAAACCCTGCAAAGTCCAACGAACTCCCTTGGGGCCAGAGAGACGGTTGATCGATGGGGGAACCCTCGGTACGGGAAATCCCCCGCCAAGGAAGGCGGACGGCATGGGCATCGATGACTTCGGCGGTGGACAGGGACCCCACCCGGACGTTCTGGTGGTCACCACCAATGACGTGCCTGGGTACGAGGTGCGGCAGATCATCGGTGAGGTCTTCGGGCTCACGGTCCGCTCCCGTCATCTGGGGAGCCAGATCGGGGCGGGCCTCAAGTCGATGATCGGCGGCGAGCTGAAGGGGCTGACCAAGACGCTGGTGGAGACCCGCAACCAGGCGATGGACCGGCTCATCGAGCAGGCCAGGGTACGGGGAGCCAATGCAGTGCTGATGTTCCGCTTCGATGTGACGGAAGCGGCTGATGTGGGTACAGAGGTCTGTGCTTACGGTACGGCGGCGGTGATCGCACCGCGCGGTTGACCGGAACTCGCCGCCCGCACGGTGAGTCACGGCGCGCACGGAAGGGCGCTGCCTCCATGGAGGAAGGCGTCGGCGCCCCGAAAAACCCGATGTCACACCGCGGTGGGCTTGGGTACGGTCCCCCAGTGGAACCGTTGACCGAAAAACAGATTCGTACGTCCCTGGTGAACTGCTCCAAAGGCGAGGCGGGCCGGCTCAAGCTCCCGGCCGACTTCCACGAGCTCCCCTGGCAGGACCTGGACTTCCTCGGCTGGATCGACCCGGCTGCGCCGCTGCGCGCGTACATCGTCGTGCCGCGCGACACCGGCCCGCTGGGCATCACCCTGCGCGTACCCGCGGCCGGTCGCACCAGCGCGGTCAAGACCAGCATCTGCGGCATCTGCCTCACCAGCCATGCATCGTCGGGGGTGAACCTCCTGGTGGCGCCCCTCAGCGGAGCCCGGGGTCGCGATGGCAACACGGTCGGGCTGTACGTCTGCGCCGATCTGGCCTGCTCGCTCTACATCCGGGGCAAGCGCCAGCCGAAGCTCCGCATGGCACGGTACGAGGAGAGCCTCACCCTCGCCGAGAAGTCCGCGCGGAGCCTGGGCAACCTCGACGCGTTCCTCGCCAAGGTCACCGCGGAGTGACCCCGGCCGGGTGGTCGCCCCCGGGTGGCCGTCCCGCGTTGCGGGTGGAGGGCCGCCGTACGAGCCTGACCTGAAGGAACACCCCGACGCGCGGGGACCGGAAGGCGGCGAGGCGGATGTCACTCCACCGGGGCGTGAACAGCCCACGCGACAAGGGATCGGCCTCCGACGAGGAGCCGCGCAGCCGGATGCTGAACCCCTTCTTCGGCGAGGCGGACCCGGTCAGCGGAATGACGTCCGCGCCGCCCACCCACCGGCTGCCCGACGGGCCCATGCCGCCGATGACCGCGTATCGGATCGTCCACGACGAACTCATGCTCGATGGGAACGCCCGGCTCAATCTCGCCACCTTCGTCACGACCTGGATGGAACCGCAGGCCGGGGTACTGATGGGTGAGTGCCGGGACAAGAACATGATCGACAAGGATGAGTACCCGCGGACGGCGGAGTTGGAGCGGCGCTGCGTCGCCATGCTCGCGGACCTGTGGAACGCCCCGGATCCCGCCGCTTCGGTCGGCTGTTCCACCACAGGCTCCAGCGAGGCGGCGATGCTCGCGGGGATGGCGCTCAAACGGCGTTGGGCCGCGCGCAACCGCGACCGCTATCCGTCGACGGCCCGCCCCAATCTGGTCATGGGCATCAACGTCCAGGTCTGCTGGGACAAGTTCTGCAACTTCTGGGAGGTCGAGCCCCGGTTGGTGCCGATGGAGGGTGACCGCTTCCACCTCGACCCCCAGGCGGCGGCGGACCTCTGCGACGAGAACACCATCGGTGTGGTGGCCGTCCTCGGCTCGACCTTCGACGGGTCGTACGAGCCGGTTCAGGAGATCTGTGCCGCCCTCGACGCGCTCCAGGAGCGGACCGGCCTCGATGTTCCCGTCCATGTCGACGGGGCGTCGGGCGCCATGGTCGCGCCGTTCCTCGACGAGGACCTGATCTGGGACTTCCGGCTGCCCCGGGTCTCGTCCATCAACACCTCCGGGCACAAGTACGGCCTCGTGTACCCCGGGGTGGGCTGGGCCCTGTGGCGCTCGCAGGACGAGTTGCCCGAGGAACTCGTCTTCCGGGTCAACTACCTCGGCGGGGACATGCCCACCTTCGCCCTGAACTTCTCCCGCCCGGGCGCGCAGGTCGTCGCGCAGTACTACACCTTCCTCAGACTGGGCTGGGAGGGCTACCGCGCGGTTCAGCAAGCCTCGCGCGACGTCGCCTGCAAGCTCTCTGACCGGTTCGCCTCGATCGACGAGTTCCGGTTGCTGACACGGGGCGACGAACTCCCGGTGTTCGCCGTGACCACGGCGCCCGGGTTGAAGAGCTTCGACGTCTTCGACGTGTCCAGGAGGCTGCGCGAGCAGGGCTGGCTGGTCCCCGCGTACACCTTCCCGAAGAACCGTGAGGACCTGTCCGTCCTGCGGGTGGTCTGCCGCAACGGCTTCTCCGCGGATCTGGCGGACCTCCTCGCGGAAGACCTCGACCATTTGTTGCCGGAGTTGCGCAAGCAGCCGGGGCCGTTGAACACCGACATCGCGAAGGCGACGGCGTTCCACCACTGAAGCGGGGCCCGGGGCGTTCGCGCGCACCGGCCCTCGGGAGGGCGGGGCGCGCTAGCGCTCGTCCTCGGCGTGGACCTCGCCGGTCGCGTAGGGGTTCTCCACGCCCTCGGCGAGGACGGCGCGGAAGACCTCGCCCTCTCCGTCGAAGGTGTACGCGCCGCGCTCGATGCGCTCGATCAGACCGCGCGTCCATTCGGCGCCGAAGTCGGCGGACGCCACCCAGAGGCTCATGATCTCCCCGATGTGACCGAGCGATTCGGGACCGGCTTCGGGGGTGTAGTACTCGGTGACGGAGGAGCGCCAGTCCTCGATGCCCTGGATGCGTTCCTTCAGGAGTTCCACCGCCTCGGCCCGGGGGAGGTAGACGATGAAGCCCACCGCGGCGGACAGGACGTCGAGCCGCTCGTCGTAGGCGGTCAGGGACTCCCGCAGCATCCGGAAGAACTCCTCGCTGCCCTTGTCGGTGAGCTCGTACTCCGTGCGGGGCGGGCCACCGACCGTGGAGGGGGCCACCTCATGGGCGCGCAGGAGGTCCTGTTTCGCCATCTGCTTGAGCGCGTGGTAGATCGAGCCGGGCTTGGCGTTGGACCATTCGTGCGCCCCCCAGAACTCCAGGTCGTTGCGGACCTGGTAGCCGTGCGCCCGTCCGTGCTGGCGCACGGCTCCGAGAACCAGCAGACGGATCGCTGACATCGACCGAAACCCCTCTCAACAACTTTGACTAGTGTATTCAAACTTGACTACGCTGCAAGCATGACCGAGAAGGCCATTCCGCTCCTCCCGTGCCGCTCCGAGCTCATCCAGGCCGTGGTTGATTTCTACACCGCCCTGGGATTCGAAACGACCTTCCACCAGCGGAGCCCCTATCCGTACGCCGTGGTCCAGCGCGGCTCCGTGGAACTCCAGTTCTACGGAATGAAGGAGTACGACCCCGCCGGTTCCCACTCCGGCTGCTACATCCTCACCGATGACGTGGATGCGCTCCACGCGTCGTTCCGCGACGGACTGAAGGCCGCCCACGGCAAGATCCCCACCCGCGGACTGCCCCGCATCGGACCGCTCAAGAACATGTCGTACGGGGTGCGCCAGTTCCTGATCACCGATCCCACCGGGAACACCCTCCGCATCGGCCAGAGCATCGACACGGGCGGTGGGCACCACCGGCCCGCACCGAAGGACACCTTCGGCCGGGCCCTGCACACGGCCGACCTCTACGCCGACTCCAAACAGGATCTCCCGGGAGCAGCCAAGATCCTCGATCGGGTGCTCGGGCTGACGGACGAGCAGCCGACGCCGACCCAGTTGCTGAGACTGCTGGTCCTGCGCGGCGACATCGCCCATCGACTCGGCGACGCGCCCCTCGCACACCGGCTCCTGGAGCGGGCGGCGGACATCACGCTGACACCACAGGAGCGCACGGCGGTACGGGACGATCTGGACCGGCTGGCGGTCCTGCACCTCGCACCGGGTGCCACAGGCTCGGACCTGCTCGGCTGAGATAAGTCTGCCCGAACCGAGGCGTGCCCGACCGGTTCGATCCGGACGGGCACGCAGACGGGCAGAACCAGTGGACGGGCAGAGCTAACGGGGGCAGAGCTAACGGGCGGCCGACTGCTGTTCCAGGGCGACCAGGTCAAAGGCGGATGCGCCGTCCAGGGACTCCCGGATGATGTCCGCGTGCCCCGCGTGCCGCGCGATCTCCTCCACCAGGTGGAGCATCAGCCACCGCATCGAGACCCGCCCCTCCTTGGGGAACCAGGGGGCCTCCGGCAGCGGGAAGGTGTCGTCCAGGCTGGGCACGCCGCGGACGAACTCCTCGGTCTCCTGCGCGACCGAATCCCAGAAGGCGAGCGCGCCCGGAATGGTCTCGCCGTCGACCAGCCGGAAGCCGTCCGCCCAGGTCTCCTCCGTACGCTCCTTCTCGTTCGGCCGCTGCTGGGCCATCCGCAGCCAGTTCAACTCGGTCTCGGCAACGTGCTTGAGCAGACCGGACAGCGACATCTCGCTCGCGCTCGGACGGCTCGCCGCCTGCTCCTCGGTGAGTCCGATGACCGATCGCCGAATCGCCCCTCGCTGCGCCTCGGCGAAGAGCAGTAGTGCTCCGCGCTCGTCGCCCGGAGTCTCCGCGGGTACGTGGGTCACCATGGTGTCCGCCCTTCCGGCCCCCAGAGGGGAACCTGACTCTCCAGGAGAGGCTGGTGCCTTCCTGATGACACCGCAAACGCTAGAGGGCATTGAGGACAACTTCGGTCCTCAATGCCCTCCGGGCAGATACTCGGCGCTCATCGTCGGGAGCGAGCCGCGTGGGCGGTCAACAGCGCGCCTCATGAGGACGCACACCATGTCAGGACTCGGGCCCATGCGACACGGGCCTGTGCGACATGGGCCTGTGCGACATGCGCCCGTTCGGCGTGGGCGCCGCGGTCAGAACGGGAAGTGCGAACGACCGTGCTGCACCGAGATCCACTTCTGGGTGGTGAACGCCTCGATCATCGACTCGCCGTTCAGTCGGCCGCTGCCGGAGTGCTTCTCACCGCCGAAGGGCACGATCGGCTCGTCGTGCACGGTGCTGTCGTTGATGTGGATCATCCCGGTGTGGATGCGCTTGGCGATCCGGACGCCCCGCTCGATGTCGGCGGTGTGCACCGCGCCGCTCAGTCCGTACGGAGTGTCGTTGGCGATCTGCACGGCCTCGTCCTCCCCGTCGAACGGCACGATCAGCGCCACCGGCCCGAAGATCTCCTGTCCGAGTACGGGGGAATCGGTGGCGATGCCGGTCAGCACGGAAGGCCCCACGAGATTGCCTTCGGCTGTGCCCCGCAGCAGGGCGGTGGCACCCGCATCCACCGTCTGCGCCACCAGCGAATTGACCGCGTCGGCCTGTCGGGGGTTGATCAGCGGGCCGATGTGGGTCGCGGGGTCCGAAGGGTCGCCGACCTTGAGCGTGCGCACCTTGGCCACGAACTTCTCGGTGAACTCCTTCTCCACCGTGCGGTCCACCAGCACCCGATTGGCCGCCATGCAGACCTGTCCCTGATGCACGAATCGGCTGAAGACCGCCGCATCCACTGCATAGTCGATATCCGCGTCATCGAGGACGATCAACGCGCTGTTTCCGCCAAGTTCCAGGATGGCGCGTTTGAAATTGGCTGCACAGACCATGGCGACGTGTTGGCCGACCTTGTCGGAACCGGTGAAGGAGATTGCCTTGGGCACCGGGTGTTCGATCAATGCATCGCCGATTTCGGCTATGTCGGTGATGACGACATTGAGCAGTCCGGGCGGCAGGCCCGCATCCTCGAAAACCTTGCCCACCAGGGCGCCGCCGCAGATAGGCGTGTTCTGGTGCGGTTTGAGGACCACCGCATTGCCCAGGGCCAGGGAGGGGGCGACCGATTTGATCGACAGGAGGAACGGGAAATTGAAGGGGCTGATCACTCCGACGACCCCGACGGGCAGTCGGTAGACGCGGTTCTCCTTGCCGTCCACCGGGGAGGGGAGGATCCGGCCCTCGGGGCGCAGGGCCAACTGGATGGCCTCGCGCAGGAACTCCTTGGCGAGGTGCAGTTCGAAGCCGGCCTTGAGGTACGTACCGCCCAGTTCGGCGATGATCGCCTCGGTGATCTCCTGTTCCCGGTCCTCGATGATGCGCAGGGCGTTCTCGAAGACGGCCCGCCTGCTGTAGGGGCTGGTCTCACCCCATGCCACCTGCGCACGCTCGGCAGCACGGTACGCCTGGTCCACCTCCGCGGCCGTGGCCACGGTAATGGACGCGAGCTTCTCCCCGTCATAGGGATTGAAATCGATGATGTCCCAGGAGCCGCTACCGGGCCTCCACTCGCCATCGATGTACTGGTAGGCCAGATCGGTGAACAGGGACATAGGACTCGATTCCTCACCCGTCGTCGGAACCTCACATAAACGTGCCTGATGACACGTCACTATACTTGCGCTTTATGTGAGTTGGAGTAGACCACGGAGAACATCACGGCTCTCCGCCGGGTCGGGACTGTCCTCTTGCAGCCGCTTCATCACCCGGTCGTACTGGGCGACTTCTTCGCGCTTGTCCAGATAGAGCGCACTCGTCAACTGCTCCAGATAGACGATGTCGGACAGATCCGATTCGGGGAATCGGAGCATGCAGAAGGAACCGCTCTCGCCCGCATGGCCACCGAAACTGAAGGGCATCACTTGGAGCGTGACGTTCGGCTGCTCCGAGATCTCGATCAGATGCTTCAACTGCCCCTGCATCACTGCGCGATCCCCGTAGGGCCTGCGCAGGGCCGCCTCGTCGAGGACGGCGTGGACCTCGGGCGGACGCTCGGAGACGAGGAGCTTCTGACGCTCCAGGCGCAGCGCGACGCGTCGGTCGACGTCCGCCTGTCGGGCGCCGGGCTGACCGCGGGTGACCACGGCATGGGCGTACGCCTCGGTTTGGAGCAGCCCGTGGACGAACTGCACTTCGTAGAGCCGGATGTGGGAGGCGGCGGCCTCCAGTCCCACGTAGGTCTGGAACCAGCCAGGAAGCACATCGCCGTAGCTGTGCCACCAACCGGCCACATTGGCCTCTTTGGCGAGGCCGAGCAGAGACTCGCGCTCCACGTCGTCGGCGACCCCGTAGAGCGTCAGCAGATCCTCGATGTCCCGCGCCTTGAAGCTCACCCGGCCCAACTCCATACGGCTGATCTTTGATTCCGATGCGCGGATCGAGTAGCCGGCTGCCTCACGGGTGATACCGCGCGACTCGCGCAGTCTCCTCAGCTGGGAACCCAACAGGATGCGCCGCACCACGGAACCGCCCCCTGGCCCTGCGGCCCACGACTCGCCTGCGGTCACGACTCCCACCCTCCCCATCCTTCGCCATATGTCTCGTTCGGTCCGCTGCGGACTCGTACACAGAGTGGGTCACCCCCGAGACCCCAAGTGCGGGATTCTGCCACCAAAACACTTCGGGGCGTACTCATTCAGTTACGGAAATAGGAAGCACTTGGGAAGACCATGAAAGAGTCCCGGGAAAGATATAGCCAAGAACCACCACGGAAGGGACAGCCCGGGCGCGTGCACGTGCATCTGCCCTTGCATCTGCCCATCGCATTCGGAACGATGGTCTACACCGCACCTGCGTGCTCGTTCGTGTTGTAGCGCCACAGCCGCGATTGCCCCAGGGAGTGCCTCGCATGGGAACGAATGGATCGACCATGCTCAAGCCGTTAAGGCAGGGCCTTCCCCCAACGGGTCCCTCACGGGTATCCAGTTCGGCCTCGTGTTCGCTCACCGCCCGCTTGGAAGCGGTCCGCGGAGCCCGGCACTTCACCAGGTCGACGCTCCAGCAGTGGGAGTTGAGCGACCGTTTCGACGACGTGTCCCTCGTCGTCTCCGAGCTGGTCACCAACGCCCTCCGGCACGGACTGCCCGAAGAGGCCGCGGACGACCCCGAACACCCGCCCGTACGACTCCACTTGCTGCGCTGGCCCGGGCGCCTGGTGTGTGCGGTGCGCGATCCCAGCCCCGAGACGCCCGGCACACCGTTCGACGAGGACGTGCCGTTCCCCGACCCCCGCGGCACGGCCGAGTCCGGCCGGGGCCTGTTCCTGGTGGACTCCTTCAGCGACAGCTGGGGATGGCATCCCCTCGCGGGCGCCCTGCACGGCAAGGTCGTCTGGGCGCTGTTCCAGCTGCACTGAATCCCGTCGGACGACCGGGCCTTCGAACCGGGGAGCGGGCCCGGCTATCGGGGGGCGGGCCCGCTTCTCTCCAACCTTTCGCGCTGTCTGCGCTATCTGCGCTATATCCGCTGTCTCCGCTATCTCCGCCCCGACGGGGTCTGATGCATCCTCAGCAGCAATCGGCGGTGCACCCTGGGGTATCGACGCCGGCCACCTGGGGCGCGCGTTATCAGTCGAGGGCGCACATCAGTGCCGACCGGAGCGCAGCGCACGCCGTCGGCGCGCGAAAGTCCCCCGGAGCTGACCCACGGCCGGCACCGCCCCGACGGCGACACTGTCGGCGCCGGGCGGCATCGGCGGGGACCGCACACGACGACGACGCTGGCGCCGTACGCGGCCATCCACCGGGCGCCCGGCCTCATGTCCGTTCGACAGTGCCACCGATGTCAGCTGTGGCACCACCGTACTGTCCACCAACACCCCTTCTTCGAAGGGGAGTTGGATTGGCGAGGAGGGCGGTCAGTTCCCTGCGATCAAGTGGTCGAACTCTCCGTCCTTGACGCCCATCAACATCGCCTCTATCTCGGCGGGCGTATAGACGAGTGCGGGGCCGTCAGGATGGCGGGAGTTGCGCATGGCGACGTTCCCACCGGGCAATCTGGCGAACTCCACACATGATCCTTGGGAGTTGCTGTGCCGGCTCTTCTGCCAGACGACCCCATGGAGCTCTGTGGCCGCCATGCCGTTGTACGCGTGGTGCACGAGTCGCTCCCGGGGTACAAGGTGCATGTGTCAACTGTCCCGGATCATAGCTGTGTTTCACGTGCGAATGCATAAGCGTTGGCACGCGCAGATGCACGTGCACGCGGGGTGTTGCTTCGGTTACAGCTCCAACCCATTACAGATCGGGGGGTGTTGAAGTTCGTCGCCCGGATGCGATGGTCGACGCCGTGCTGTCTCCGCAGGCCGGACGGGCCGAGTGTGAGGTCCCGACGATGGACGGTTTCCGCGTTCGGGCCTTGGGTGTGCAGCGTACTCGGCCCGCCCCCGAGCAAGGTGCACCCCCCGAGAAGGCAATGTGCACCACCGAGCCCTCCCGCCCTTCGGGACCGGGGGCCTACCGTCGAACGCCTTCGTCGAGCGCCTCGGTCAACTCCACCAGCGCCTCACCGAGAAGTACCGTTCCGCTTCCCAGCACGGGGTGATCGTCATCCCACACGGCCAGCGCCTGCTGCACCCGGTCCCAGTTCAGACTGCGGCGCTCCTTGACCGCTCTCGCCGCCCGCTCGCCGTCCTTGCGCAGGGCGTCGGCGAGCTCGGCCGCAGCCGGGACGGGCACCGCGCCGTGCTCGGGCAGATGGGCCTCCATCAGCATCGCCCCCCGACCGAACTGCCCCAGCGCATGATCGGCCGACTCGGCGGCGGCCCGGGTGAGCCCCCTGGTGCGCACCGGTTCGTGGATCGCCCGGGCCAGCGCCTCCTGCCAGGCGATCCGAGCGTCACGGGCATCCAGCAGCGAACGGCGCAGGTCCTCGCCCGGGCGGTCGGCCGGGTTGGCGTAGTGGTCGACGACCGCCGCCGCATAGCGGCAGTCCGCGATCAGCCAGTCGGCGAGCCGATTGCGGAGCCGAGGGGTCTCCCAGGCGGGGTACAGGGCGTACGCCAGCATCGCGAGCAGACCGCCGAGCAGGGTCAGCAGGACGCGTTCGGGGACGGTCTGCCCGGCCTCCTCACCCGCCATGCCCAGCAGGAAGACCACGTAGGCGGACGTACAGATGTTGGAGGCGACGTATCCGGTGCGCATGACGAGGTACATCCCGAACGCGCTCAGGATGGCGAGGGCGCAGGAGATGCCCACACCGGGGTGGGCGAGTTGCTCGACGGCGGTCGCGAGACCGACGCCGACGAGGGTGCCACCGAAACGGGCCACGGACCGGGAGTACGTCTGGGAGAAGTCGGGCCGCATCACCATGACGGAGGTCATCGGCGCCCAGTAGCCGTGCCCCAGGGAGAGGGCGGCACCGAGGACGTATCCGGCGCACACCACCACCGAGACCCGGATCGCGTGGCGCAACACGGGTGAGCTCCACCGCAGCTCGCCCCGTACGGAACGCAGGGCTCCGGGCAGCAGGCTCAGCAGGGAGGGCCGGTCGCGGATCGGTCCTTCGTCGGTGCCGTCGCCTTCGGCCTCCTCCACCACGTCGTCGAGCAGGGCGACGAGTCGCAGCGCGGCACGGCGGGGCGGCCCGCTCAGGACGGTGACGGTGTCCGGGGTCTTGAGTGCGTCCACCGCGCCGGCCGGCATGCGCACGGGAACGCCGTGGCGGACGGCCCGGGCCACCGCGTCGAGGAGGGAAGCGGCTGCGGAGAGCACTTCCCGAACCCGGTCGCGCTCCGGGCCCTCGGGCGATGCCCCGACGGCGGGATCGGCGAGGGAGGCGAGGACCGGTCTGATCCGCTCGGCGACGGCCCGGGTGCCGTGCAGTTCCGCGGGTCTGCGGCGGGCTTGGCGAGGGGTGACGGCGGCGGCGCTACGGGCGAGCATCAGCGGGCCGGGGTCGAAGGACGCGATGGGGTCGTGGCGTAGCCTCCGCGCGTAGTCGGCTTCGGCCGCGAGCGCGTCGGCGAGCGCGTCCCGTTGGGCACCCCAGCGCCGTACGGGGAACAGGACGATCAGCGCCGCCTGGACCAGCCCTCCCACCGCGATCATGGCCGCATGGCCGGCGGCCGTCGCCACCGATGTGGGGAGCGTGACGGTGACCAGCATGATCGCGACGTTGGACGCCGCGATGATCCCGGTCGTGGGGCCGATGGCCCAGGCGAGACCTGCGCCGAAGGTCCAGAGGAAGAGGAGCGACACGAACAGGGGGAGTTGGAAGCCGACCAGATAGCCGATGAAGGTGGAGACGGCGAGCGTGCCTCCGGAGATCAGGGCGAGTACGGCGCGGGGGCGCCAACTGCGCTGGAGGGTGGCGATGGCGGCTTGGAAAGCACCGAACGCGGAGCTGACGGCGACGACGGGGCCGAAGAGGGCGAGTGCGGTCCCCACGACCAGGGCCAGCCCGACGGCCCCTCGCAGGGCGACGAGGGGTTCGAGCCGCCGCCGTTCGAGCGTGAGCCCGGAGCGGGTGGTGTCCTTGAGGGCTCGAAGCCAGGTCATGGGGGGAGATTAGCCACTTTGATCACTTATCTAACGATTCACGCGCATGGAACGCCCACCTCTGACCTCGCGTTCGACTGATTCGATCGCGTCGGAGCGGTTCGGTCACTCCGGTCAGACCGGTCAGAGCAGCTGGTCCGGCTGGTCCGATCCGTCTGACTGGCCGGGCTGGTTCCGCTGGTCCCGCCGGTTCTGCCGGTTCTGCCCTTGCTGGTCTGGCCACCGGTTCGGCCTGGTCGGCCAGGTCTGCGACGGGGCGCATCAGGGATGCAGCACCCCTCAGCGCCCCGGCAACGTCCGCCGCTCGGGGGACACACGGGCCTGGTCCGCCGCCTCCCGGCCGTGCAACCAGCCGGCCTCGTCGGTGACGCCCCGCACGCGGGTGGTCGTCGTACGCGGAAACAGTTCGTCGGTACGGGCCGTCACGGCGACCTCGCGCGTGGCCAGGACCGGCAGGAGGTCCTCCGGCGCCGACACGCCCTGCGCGGCTGCGGAGAGCCGCTCCCCCAACCGGGCTGCGTACGCCATGAGGAACGACTGACGGAACGTCTTCGTACGCTTGCGCCCACCGGCCCGTTGGGCCCCTTCGGCCCGCGTCATCGCGGCCGTGCCCTGGACCAGCAACGAGGTGTACAGCAACTCGACCGATTCCAGATCCCCCTCGAACCCGACCACGGTCGAGAACTCGAAGGCGCTGTTCCACACCGCGCGACAGCGGTTCGCCGATGCGGCGGCGTCGAGCAGGATGGCCTTCGCCGTCTCGTAGGGCGGATCCACGCCGATGCGGCAGGCGGAGGGCGCGGTGGACTTCGGGGCCAGGGACGCGTCGTCCACGCTGTGGCGGGACATCAACTCCTGGGCCTTGGCGGTGAGCGCCTCCGCCTCATCGGGGTACGTCGTCGCTTCCGCCTTGGCCAGGAGCGCGCGTATCCGGTTCAGCATGCGGGGCTCGTATCCCGACGGTGCGACGAACGGCTCCCCCGGTACCGGGCCCACCGGTTCGATCGGGGGAAGGCGGGACAGGACTCGATGGAGCTCCAGCACGGCCGTGGCCCGGGAGAAGCGGTCCGCGCGCCACGGCGTCCCGTCCAGTTCCGCGAGCTGATCCGCCCAGCGCGGAGGGAGCCTCGCATAGCTGCCGGTCTCGGCGAGGACCAGGGCGCCGAGCAGCCGGAGGTGCGGCTCGGCCAGCTCGCGTCGGACGCACCGCAGGAGGTCCGCCGGCTGCCAGCCGCGCTCCCATGCCTGTCGGACGAACTCCTCGCCGCGCCGCTGAAGGAGTGCGTCCGTCCCGGGGTCGGCCGCCAGTAGGGAGGCAGCCCGGTCCAAGGATGCGTCGTCCTCCCCGTACAGCGCAGCGGCCAGCGCGTCGCCCAGCACGGTCACGGCCTTCACCTCCTTCGTCCACGATCATTGCAGGTGGAAGCCGGTCCCGGCCCCCGACCCGACTCCGGAGCCCAGCCCGGAGCAGGTGCGGGGCGCACTCCCACTGCACGCCACGGTAGACGGCTGCGGTGTCGGGCACTCGATTCATCCACAGCCTGTGGATATCTTTTCGAGCAACCCGAGCTCCCGAGCAACCCGAGCGAATCGAGCGCTCGGCATCGAGGAGTCGCCCCAGGCCGCAGGACGACATCGACCCTCCGCGCGACACACCACCGGAAACCGGAACCCAGAATCGGGCATCGGGCATCGAACGGCGGCGGCGCAGGAGCACGGATGAGCCGGGTCGAGCAGCACGCCCGAAGGACGGGGACGCCGATCGGCAGGTACGCCCATTTCCCGACCCCGGCACGGAAGACGGCGAGGAGCAGGCGCCCCTCACCGTCGGGTTTCAGTTGGACGTGAGCGTCTTCTTCGCCAGTTCATAGGCGGGAAGCATCGCCTCGTGTTGCACCGAGTCCATTCCCCCCAAATCGAACACGACCACGCCCTTGGGCGTGGAGAGGGCAAAGGCCCGTTCCTTCCTGGGGGTGTCCAGGAACTCATTCACGTTCAGGTAGGACACTTCAGCCACCTTGAACTCCCCCGCTTCCCCCTTCGTGAACACCTCGCTCTTGCGGTCCTTGGCGTTCTCCGCGACGAAATCCTCCAACACCGAGCGGGGATCGTCTCCCGCCTTGCCCCCGAGCCAGATCCGCAGGAAACCCACGATTCCAGCCGGTTTGGCATCGATCTCACACTTGAGCGTCACGGGTCCCACGGCAGTCAAACCGAACTGGGTGTCCTCCTGCACCGCCTCCGCCGTCCAATCGGCCGCGTGGTCGAAGGACACGGGCAGTTCGCAAGGCGTGCCCTTGATCCCGACCTTCCCTCCCGCTACAACGGCCTTCGTCGGCGCACTGCTTGGTGCCGTCTCTTTCTGCGCATTGCCGACGGGCCGATCGGGTTTCGGTTCCGTCTCGGCCGAGCACCCGGTCAACAGCCCTATCGCAACAACACCGATACCGGCTCCGCGTACGGTTCTACGCATGGCGCGCGCCATGATCCCCCACCCCTGGTTGCATCAGACAGTCATGCTCGATCCTAGAGATCCGTATGACCCGCCGGGGCCCTGATGGCCACTCCGCTCGGCCGATCGAGTGCCCCGCATCGTTTTTGCTTTCGGAGTCGGGAGGCTCGCTGTGGGAGAGAACAAGCAACGGATGCTCGCAGGCGACTGGTATCTGCCCCAGGACGCGGAGTTGGTGGCGGATAATCAGCGCCGCTTCGAATTGTGTGCAGCCTACAACGGAGCAGGCGGGGCGAAGGCCGAAGAACGGACGGCAATCCTGTCCGAGCTGCTCGGCTCGATGGGTGAGGGCGTTTTGATCCGACCGCCGTTCCAATGCGACTACGGCAGCCATATCTCCATCGGCGACCACGTCTTCGTGAATTTCAACGCCGTGTTCCTCGATGCCGCGCCCATCACGATCGGGTCCCATGTGCAAATGGGCCCGAACGTACAGCTTTTGACACCGACACATGAGTTGAATGCAGCGCTCCGCAAGGCGGGATGGGAGAAGGGCGAGCCGATCGCCATCGGAGACAACGTCTGGCTGGGCGGTGGGGTGATCGTCTGCCCCGGGGTGACGATCGGCGAGAACACGGTCGTGGGGGCCGGCTCGGTGGTGACCAAGGACCTGCCGGCCGGAGTGCTCGCGGTGGGCAACCCGGCCCGAGTGATCCGGACGCTCGACTGAGCCACGACCGCGACCGCACGGCCGGCGTACCCCTGAGTGTCAGACCCGGCTGCCACACTCACACCCATGGACGGACGCTGGGCACTGGCGACGGAGGGGGACGGGGTACGACTGGTCCCCCTCCGCCCCGACGGGCTGCCCGCGGGGCCCGTCGTCCAGGAGCCCGATCTGGTCGCCGCGGTGCGATCGCGCCCCCGGGTCGATCGATGGGTGTGGAGATCGACTGCGGAGGTCTATCCCCGTCTGCTGGCGGCCGGAGTCCGCGTGGAGCGTTGTTACGACATCGAGGGCGCGGAACAACTCCTGCTCGGCCACGAAGGGCGGCTGGGCGAACCGCGGTCGGCAGCCGCAGCAGTGGCCCGGCTGCACGGCGGCCCGGTGCCAACCGACCCGCCGCAGCGCGCCGCCGAGCCCGGCTCACAGTCCTCCCTGTTCGAACCGCAGCCCGTCGCCGTTCCCCTGGAATCGCTGCTGGAGGTGTACGGGGACCAGTTGCGCCGGCATGAGGCGGCCGAGCATCCGGGGCGGATGCGGCTGCTCACGGCCGCCGAGTCCGCGGGCATGTTGGTGGCTGCGGAGATGAACCGCGCGGGGCTGCCGTGGCGCGCCGATGTCCACCGCCAGGTGCTGCACGACCTGCTGGGCGAGCGGTACGCGGGAGGCGGTGAGCCACGACGGCTCGCCCAGCTCGCGGACGAGGTGTCCCATGCCTTCGGCAGGAGGGTGCGTCCCGATCTCCCGGCGGACGTGCTGAAGGCGTTCGCGCAGGCGGGAGTGAAGGTGCGCTCCACGCGCCGGTGGGAACTGGAGGAGATCGACCATCCGGCGGTCCGGCCGCTGATCGCATACAAGAAGCTGTACCGGATCTGGGTCGCCCACGGGTGGGGCTGGCTCCAGGACTGGGTGCGGGACGGCCGCTTCCGCCCCGGATACCTACCGGGCGGCACCGTCTCCGGCCGCTGGACGACCAATGGGGGAGGCGCACTCCAGATCCCGAAGGTGATTCGACGGGCGGTGGTGGCGGACGACGGCTGGCGGCTCGTGGTCGCGGACGCGGACCAGATGGAACCGCGCGTGCTGGCCGCGATCTCCCGCGACCCATGGCTGATGGACATAGCGGGCCATGAGGGCGATCTCTACGCCCTGCTGTCCGACCGTGCCTTCTCGGGCGATCGGGACCATGCGAAGTTGGCACTCCTCGGTGCGATCTACGGCCAGACCTCGGGGGACGGCCTCAAGAACCTGGCGGCCCTGCGTCGGAGGTTCCCGGCTGCCGTGGCCTATGTGGACGAGGCGGCCAGAGCCGGCGAGGAGGGCCGTCTGGTGCGGACGTGGCTGGGCCGGACCAGTCCGCGCGCCGTCGGATCCGGCGACGACGAGGAGGCGGGCCTCCCCCAGGAGGACCCGACACCCGCGGACCCCGCTGGATTTCCCGGCTCGGCGTCCGGGGCCGACGGCGAGTTCACCCCCGGGTACGCCTCGACCAACGCCCGGGCCCGTGGTCGCTTCACCCGCAACTTCGTGGTGCAGGGCAGTGCGGCGGACTGGGCGCTGCTGATGCTGGCGGCCCTTCGGCGGGCCACCGCGGGCATGCGTGCCGAGTTGGTCTTCTTCCAGCACGACGAAGTGGTCGTGCACTGCCCGCAGGAGGAGGCCGAGTCGGTGGTGGCGGCGATTCGGGAGGCCGGAGAGTTGGCGGGGCGGACCGCGTTCGGTGCCACACCCGTGAGGTTTCCCTTCACAACGGCGGTGGTGGAGTGTTACGCGGACGCCAAGTAGAGCCTGGCCCTCGTCCAGCCGAAAGGGGCTGCCCCGGGGAAGGTGGCGTGTGTCATCACCGCGTGATGCGGGACAGCGGTCCGGATGCCAGCGGTGGACGGTCGACAGCGGGACCCGAGGGGGCCGGCCGCGGCCGGCCCCACCCCCTTCACGACGGTGACGCTCCACCATGACGACCCGCAAGGGAAGGACCGACAGGGTGGACGATTCCGCTCCGGTTCACTTGTCCGCGGCTGCACCCTGGTCTGAGGGCGCGGGTTGGAGCAGCCCGATCCGATTGCCGTCGGCATCCTTCAGGACGGCGGTGAGCTTGCCGCCCCCCACGTCCCGGACCCCCTCGACCTCTTCGGCCCCGGCGATGAGGAGCGTTTGCAGGGTGTCCTCGATGTCATTCACATGCCAGTAGGACAGGGGTGCGGTCATGCCTCGGGCATGGCCGTGGGGGTCGAGCCCGATGTCCTGCCCGGCGACCCGGAAGCCGACGTAGTTCGGCTCGTCCACGGCGGGCTCGACCTCCAGCAAGGCCCTGAACAGGGCCTTCGCCTTCGCCAGATCCTTCACGGGATAGATGACCGTCTGGATGCCCTCGGCCATGGCATTCCCTCCTCGTACGGTTCGCGGCTGTCGGCTCAGGTATGCCCCGCAGTGGCGCATCCGCGTGACGGGAGCCGCGAAAAGGACCCGAGTGCCGCAGCCGACCGGGGGAAACGGACGGCTGCGACGGCTCGGGAAGCAGGAGTAGGCGGCACCAGGAGCGGGAGGCGGCTTCCCGCCCTCCCGGCCCAGCAGGAGGAGTCGGCGCACGGACCACATATGCCTCGGGACGGATCGGGACGGACCGCTGTCGCTCCGGGGCCGGAGTCGACGGTGGTGCATACGGATCCGCGGAACAGCATCCGGGGATGCTCACGTCCATCCCGTATCGCTCTCGCCCTCGTACTCGTCGAGCAGCAGGAGGGTACGGCTGGATCATGACGTTGCACGATGCGTACCCGGCGGTCAGCAGGCGGCACCGCCGGGCAAGGCCACTCGGGTAGCGCTCAACCGGACACGGTCCCCGGCGGACAGCTCCGACCATGGTGTTCCTGGGTTTTCCGGGTTTCTCTACGGCCGGATGACCTTCCGTCCGCCGCTCCCCTGAGCAAGCCATCCCCGCACAACTCGGAACCCATCCACCCCACCTACATCACAACCCCCGCCGAGCAACCCGTCCGAAAACATTCGACGCACATCGGGGCAGCTATCCCCCGTCCGTGCCCGGGTGCAACAAATGTCCATCGCATCGAATTCCGCAACGCCGCCGCCGAGTTGTCATTGATCGCACTCAACCGGCTATCATCACGACATGATTACGGCGCGGTCACCCATCGGTGTTCTGCGGCCCGCGACATTTCGTGGCCCGCTGCACTTCCTATGGCTGACCCTGCTCGTACTGGGTTTGCTTTCAGCGCACGGCACCAACGCCGAAGGAATCACTCACCACCCGACCAGCACCGCATTCCTGACAGTGAATGCCGGCCAGCCGGTGACCGACGCCCCGACCGTGAAGGGCGAGAGCGGAAGCACCTCGCACCAACGTGCCGTCGACGGGGCCCTGGGAGCGAGCACCGACGGCGCGCGCGCCTCGGGCGAAGTGCACACGGGTGGCTCTGTGCACCACATCGAACAGTGCATGCCGACGCAGCCACAGTTGACGCCTTCGTCACACCTGCCGTGCCCAGCTGCACTGACCCAGAGTTCCCGCAGTGACTGGACACCTCCTGCGCCTTCTCTCGACGGCTCGTCGGGCACCATGACCGTCGCCGACGACGCACGGGCGCACGACGTCCTACGGATCTAGGCCCTGAGCACCTCGCGGACCGGTACAACGACCCGGCCCGCCGATCGACCTCCCCCGGAACCATCGCCGCAGCCCATTCAACCCCGTTGAGCCACGGGGTCCATCAGTGCTGCCCGAATGTTTCTTTCGATCCCTCTCAGGCCATCCCAGCCCCTTCGCCAATCCTCTTCCTGACGATTCACCTGACAGTTCGCCTGGCGGTTCACCCAGTGCGTCAACAGGGAATGGAAGACGCTCGGAGGACAAATGTCATTACGCCATCCCATCATTTCCGTGCGCCTCCGATCGAGAATGCGCAGAGCGTTCACCCTGGGTGTTCTCATCGCTCTTGTCGCCGTCGCCGCAAGCTGTTTCACCCATTCCTCCCCGGCCGGGCACTCCCACGCCGGAGCGCCCACCCCATTGGTCCTGCCCTCCGCCGCGGAAGCCACCACGGGCCACCCTCCTGTCACACCGAGCCCGTCGTGCCCACCGGACAGCCGTAGCCACCGAACCAAGCCGAGCGAACAGGCCCCGCCAGTTGCCCCCGGCGCCCGTACGGTGGAAGCGCACCCTTCGCCCGCGGACGGGACAGCAGTTCGGGACTCATGCGGGTCGCGGCCGACCGCTCACGGCGCCAGAACCGGACGGCTCACCCTCCTTCGCATCTCCCGGTGGCGCATCTAGGAGGCCGGTTCCACACCAGCCGCCCGATGACGCCACCGACCGAAGTGAGCACACCACCCATGTCCCCCCTCTCCACCAACCCAGCTGCCGGCCCCGCAACACCGTTGACGACGGACCGGACCATCGCCGCGTCCGCAGACACCGCTTCCCCCGGCCGACAGCCCGACTCCCCCATCGCCCGAGCGGCGACCACCCCCGCGCGCACCGCGCTGTCGGGGCTGGTCGGCAACACACCCGTCCTGCGCATCTCCGCCCCCTTCACCCCTTCGGACCGCGGGTTCTGGGCGAAGCTTGAGGGGTTCAACCCCGGGGGCATCAAGGACCGACCGGGTCTCCACATGGTGGAACGCGCCAGGGCACGCGGCGAGCTCAAGCCGGGCGCCCGCATCATCGAATCCACCAGCGGCACGCTCGGGTTGGGGCTGGCACTGGCGGGAATGGTTCACGGTCACCCCGTCACGTTGGTGACCGACCCCGGCCTGGAGCGTTCCATGACCCGGCTCCTCACCGCCTACGGCGCGCAGGTCAACGTGGTCTCCGAGCCGCACCCGACCGGAGGCTGGCAGCAGGCCCGACGGGATCGCGTCACCCAGCTGATGGCCCGCCACCCGGGCTCCTGGTGCCCCGACCAGTACAACAACCCCGACAACACCACCGCGTACACGCCGCTGGCCCTGGAACTCGCCGCCGAACTGGGTCACATCGACGTCCTCGTGTGCAGCGTGGGTACGGGTGGCCATTCGGCCGGCGTGTCCCGGGTGCTCCGCCAGCTCTACCCGGAGCTGCGGCTGGTCGGCGTCGACACCATCGGCTCCACCATCTTCGGTCAACCCGCGCGCCCCCGGTTGATGCGTGGTCTCGGCTCCAGCATCTATCCGCGCAACGTCGCGTACGACCACTTCAGCGAGGTGCACTGGGTGGCCCCCGGCGAGGCGGTGTGGACGTGCAGGCAACTCGCCGCGTCCCACTACGCCACCGGAGGGTGGAGCGTGGGAGCCGTCGCCCTGGTCGCGGGTTGGCTGGCACGCACCCTGCCGACCGACACCCGGATCGCGGCCGTCTTCCCCGACGGCCCCGAGCGCTATCTGAGCACGGTGTACGACGACGACTACTGCGCCGCACACGGGTTGCTCGACGAGCGGCCGGGCATCGAGCCGGACGTGGTGGGCCGCACGGACGAGAAGGAAGTCACCCGCTGGACCCGCTGCCCGGCCGTGGTGGATCCCCTGGAGTTGGCGGCTGCCAACGGCGCCGCCCGCGAGGACTCCCCCGTACCCCCTTCGAGCACCAAGAAGGCGGCGGAAGCCACCAAGGGTGCGGACCGATGAGATCGACCGTCGGCCAGATCCGCTCGTACGAGAAGAGCGTCCAGCTTCTGATGGTCAATCAGTTCACCATCAATCTGGGCTTCTACATGCTGATGCCCTACCTGGCCGCCCATCTGTCCGGCACGCTCGGGCTGGCCGGTTGGATGGTCGGGCTGATCCTGGGGGTACGGAACTTCAGCCAGCAGGGCATGTTCCTGGTCGGCGGGACCCTCGCCGATCGACTGGGGTACAAACCGCTGATCGTCGCCGGGTGCGTCCTGCGGACCGTGGGTTTCGCGACCCTCGGACTCGTCCAGTCGCTGCCCGCGCTGATTGCGGCGTCGGCGGCGACCGGACTGGCGGGGGCGCTGTTCAATCCGGCGGTCCGCGCCTATCTCGCAGCCGACGCGGGAGAGCGACGCGTGGAGGCGTTCGCCCTCTTCAACGTCTTCTACCAGGCCGGCATCCTGCTGGGGCCGTTGGTCGGAATGGTGCTGACCGGGGTGGACTTCCGGGTGACCTGTCTGGTCTCGGCCGCCGTCTTCGCGGTGCTGAGTGTCGTACAGATCCGCAGTCTGCCCGCACGCCGGGGCGCGGACGCCGGGTCCGACCGAGCCGACGGCCCCGAGGCACGGGTGCTCACCCAGTGGCGGAACATCCTCCGGAACCGCCCGTTCGTGCTGTTCGCCGCGGCGATGGTCGGCTCGTACGTCCTGACCTTCCAGGTGTACTTGGCGCTGCCCCTCGAAGTGCGTCGCGTCGGCGGGGACGGTGGTGCGAGCACGGCGGCCGTTGCGGTGCTCTTCGCCGTCTCCGGGCTGTCGACCATCGTCTACCAGACACGGGTGACGGCCTGGCTCAAGGCACGGGTGCCGGCGGGGCGGGCGTTGGTGTGGGGGCTCCTCGCGATGGCGGCGGCGTTCACTCCTCTCCTGGTCGCCACCGCGCTGCCCGTGCCGGATGCAACCGTGGGTCGCTGGCTCTTCGCGGCCGTGCCGCCGACCCTGGCCGCGCTCCTGCTCGCCTTCGGGACGATGATTGCGTACCCGTTCGAAATGGACACGATCGTGCAGCTCTCAGGTGACCGACTCGTCGCCACCCACTACGGGCTCTACAACACGATCTGCGGAATCGGCATCACCCTGGGCAATCTCCTCACCGGAGTCGCGCTGGACACCGCGCGCAGCGCCGGGCTGTCGGCGCTGCCGTGGATCGCGCTGATCGCCCTCGGTCTCCTGTGTGCTGCGGCGCTCAACGCGCTCCACCGAACGGGCCGGCTCGCCCCCGTGGGGAACACCCCCGAGGCCGTGGTGCGGGCCAAGCCCGCGTAGGACACGGAACGGCGGTGGGGGCGGGCGTCCATGGGCGCTCACCCCCACCGCCGGAACGCCCGAACCGCTGACGGCGCCCTCGCGCCAAGGTGTCCGAAAGCCATGAGTCCTCGCCGTGTTGAACGCTACAACCGCCCGTAAACGCCCGCTTTCCGCCATGCTCGAAACTACTAGACCAATTTTCAACGCCGCCCCTTACACCATTGCTCTATGTGCAGGTGGGCACTACAAAGCGCATATCATCTATGTCACAATCCGGACGCACCACCCGCCAATCACCCCTGAGTGGGCCCACCATGTCCCCTACAGTCACGCACGTCCAGGGGGACCATGCGCACCTCAACGACCACCACGGCCATCGTCACGACCCTGCTGCTCGCTTCGCTCGTGGGCTGCGGAACCGTCGACGGCACCACCACGCCGGGAACGACCGCTCCTTCCCCCGGGGGTACCGAAAGCGCCAAACAGCGGTTCCTCGTCGACGCCTTGAGCGCGGACTTCGAGGGCTGGACGGACTTCGCACCCATCGAGACCGACCTCGCCCACTACCCATCGGAATGGTGCAAGGGACTGAAATCTGGGCGAAGCGTTAAATACCTCTTCAACAAGGAAGAGGGCAACTTGTACCCCTCGGGGAACGACTGGAACACCACCAAGCCCGACGCCAACAAACTGCTGCTCATCGCCGTGGACACGCACTGCCCCGAGCTGCGGAACCAGGTGACGACGGAGTTCATCGAAAACGGCGAACTCTGAGCAGGACCGCCGAGCGGTGTGGCTGACGTCCCAGCGGAACGGCCGCACCGCCACCACCACGGGTCGCAACCGTGTCACCGTCCGGGTCGAGCGACGGACGGTCCCGGCCACACGACGGACGAGCGGGCCCGGTCTCGCGACGGACGAGCCTCAAGGTCGAGTGAAGACCAGCCGTGCCACCTCGCCCGGGTCCCAGGCGCCGGCCACCCCGGGAGCACGCGCAAGGTACTCGGCGACGGCATCGGCCTCCCAGGCCCCGCACGCCAAGAGACCCGCGGCGAGATGCCGCAGATACGCGGGCGCCGGCCTGCTCGCCTCGACGTCCCGACAGCGCCAGGGAGCGGTGAACGTGCAGATCGGAACACCCTCCAAGGACCCCGGACACACCAGGGTCTCGTAACGCCCCGGCCCGAGCACGGACCGCCCCTCGGTCAACGCGCCCCCAAGATCGAGGTCCACGCCGGGGCTTCTCCCCATCTCCTGGGCGACGATGTCGGAGAACTGCTGCACGGTGAGGAGATGGGCGCGCGCCCACAGCACTCCCTCGGCGTCGGGATCGTAGAACGCCCTTCCGCCGGTCCAGACGGGTGACTCAGTGGCGAAGTAGAGCGTCCCGGGCACCTCCAACGCCACCGAACGCCGTGGCTCGCGGTGATCACGACACCCCGGATAGGTCCGCGCCGCCCCGGCGGGCCGACCACCGACGAGGTAGTACCGCAGCCGGTCCACATCCATGTTGGAGCCGTAGGAGGCGTACCAGACCAAGGGAACGTCGACGGCAGAAGCGGCAGCCGAACGCTCCGGCCGATGCACGGTACTCAACGGACACTCCCGACGGACGTCGTGGGCGGATGACGCGGACCTTCCCCGAGATCTGATCATCCCGCGGGACGGAGACGACACGCTTGCGTGCGGCGCACCTCCCCTTCATCGTGCCGCCCCAATCAAGCGCTCCGATGTTGGCCGACCGGACGGAGCCCATCGTCGGGCGACCCATGATGCTGGGCGGATGCGTCAACTGGAGGTGTCCGTCGTGACAGAGAGCCGCGCCGTGGTGAACCGAACCCCGGGCCAGGAGGACGGTGGTCGGTCCGCGGCCCCTGAAGCGGTCCGCGAAGCGGTTCCTGAAACGGCCCCTGAAGCGGTCCGCGAACGAGAGCGTGCAGACGCGATGGTCGCCGACATCGAACGGCTAGTGCGCTGCGAGTCCCCCTCCGACGATCTGGCCGCCGTCGCCCGCAGCGCCGAACGGGTCGCCGGGATAGGAGCCGGGTATCTGGGCGTCGATCCGGAACGCATCGTCATCGACGGTTGCACCCATCTCCGTTGGCGCTTCGGCCGCACCCCGCGCGTGCTGCTCATCGGCCATCACGACACGGTGTGGCCCATCGGGTCGCTGGAGAGCCATCCGTTCGAGGTCCGGGACGGAGTGCTGCGCGGGCCGGGCTGCTTCGACATGAAAGCGGGCCTGGTGATGGTCTTCCACGCCCTGGCCGCGCTGTCCGCCCCGTATCGCCTGGCCGCACCGCGCGGCTCCGACGCCCCGCATCCCTTGGACGGCGTGACGCTCCTCATCACCGGCGACGAGGAGCCGGGTTCCCCCTCGTCCCGGGAACTGATCGAGCAGGAGGCACGCGCCTGCGCGGCGGCCCTGGTGCTGGAGGCCGCCGGTCCCGGTGGGGCACTGAAGACCGAGCGCAAGGGCGTCTCGCGCTACGAAGTGTCGATCCGAGGGCGGGCCGCCCACTCCGGTCTGGAACCGGAACGTGGTGTGAACGCGACGATCGAGGCCGCCCGGCAGATCATGACCGTGGCCGCACTGGGCGACCCGGAACGGGGCACGACCGTCACCCCGACGGTCATGGTGGCGGGCACCACGACCAACACCGTCCCTGCATCGGCCCGGTTCGACGTCGACGTCCGGGTACGGGACGCGGCCGAGCAGCACCGCGTCCACACCGCGATGCGGAACCTGCGGGCAGGGCTGGCCGGGGCCGTCGTCGAGGTCAGCGGTGGTCCGAATCGGCCACCCCTGCCCGCCAACGCGTCGCAGGAGCTCTTCGAGCGGGCGGCCCGGCTCGCTGCGGACCTCGGGATCGGTCCGCTCACCGGGATCGCTGTCGGCGGTGCCTCCGACGGGAACCTCACCGCCGGCGTCGGCACCCCCACCCTCGACGGGTTGGGAGCGGTGGGCGGCGGCGCGCACGCCGATGACGAGCATCTGCTCGTCGCGGAACTGCCGCGCCGAACCCAGCTGCTGACCGCACTGATAGCCGACCTGTTGACGTCGCAGGACGGCTGTCCGCCCGGACGAACCGAGGACCGGCATCGTGTGCCTTCGGACCAGCTGTGCGGCGGAATCGGCTGAAACCATGACCGGCGTGACTGATCTACTCCGCGACCGCACCGACTCCCCACCCATCGCCGCGGCGTACTCCGCGGCCGAGGCCGCCGCGCAGGCCGCAGGCGTGACCATCCGTTCCCTGGACAGCGTCAGCGAGCTTGAGGCAGTCCGACGTCTGTACGAGCAGATCTGGCGCACCGGCGAGAACAGCCCTCCGGTGACAGCCGATCTGCTGCGCGCACTGACGAAGGCGGGCAGCTATGTGAGCGGCGCCTTCGACGGGGACGAACTGGTCGGGTCCTGCTTCGGCTTCTTCTCCCCACCGGCGCGCGAGGCCCTGCACAGTCACATCGCGGGGGTGCTCCCACGGCTGCGGCGGCGGAACGTCGGATTCGCGCTGAAGCTGCACCAGCGCGCCTGGACGATGGCGCACGGCGTCAACGAGATCTGTTGGACGTACGACCCCCTGGTGCGCCGCAACGCGTACTTCAACATCGCCAAACTGGGCGCGGAACCGGCCGAGTACCTACCGGACTTCTACGGTCCAATCGACGACGACATCAACCGCAGCGACGACTCGGACCGGATCCTGGTGCGGTGGCACCTGACGTCGCCCGCCGTCGAGTCGGCGTGTGCGGGTGGGCCCCGGCTGATCGACGCGCAGGCCGCCCGGGCTGCGGGCGCGAGCGTGGCGCTCAGCGTCTCCCCGACCGGCGCACCGGCCGTCGCACCCGTCGTTGCACGTGCCGATGACGGACACGCCGACACCGTATTGGTGGCCGTGCCCGAAGACATCGAGTCCCTGCGGGAGAGCGACCCGGCATGCGCCGCGCACTGGCGCACGGCGGTACGGGACGTGCTCCACGGGCTGCTCGCCGAGGGAGCCCGGGTACGGGGCTTCGACCGGGCCGGCTGGTACGTCGTGGACCGCGGGAGCCCAACGCACCCGACGCACCCAACGCACCCAACGCACCCAACAGCAGCATCGACGCGACGAACGGCACAGCAGAACGGAACGCACCAGAACGGCACACACCGGCACGAAACACACCACGGCGAAGCATCGGACGCAGCATCGAAGGAGACGGCGTGAAGGTCACAGGAGTCGAACTCCGCACCATCGAGGTGCCCCTCGTGTCCCCCTTCCGGACCTCGTTCGGCACCGAGACCGTGCGCGAGGCCCTGGTGCTGCGCGTGGTCACCGACGACGGCGAGGGATGGGGCGAATGCGGCGCGGGCACCGTCCCCGGATACTCCTCCGAGTACACGCACGCCGCCGCCGACGTACTGAGCCGCTTCCTGATCCCGGCACTCGCCGGAGCGCCAAAGCTCGACGCCCACCGGGTCGCACCGGCCCTGGCCCCCTTCAAGGGGCACCGGATGGCCAAGGCCGCACTGGAGATGGCCGTACTGGACGCCGACCTCCGGGCCCGCGGCGTCTCCTTCGGTCATGCGCTCGGCGCGGTCCGCGACACCGTGCCCTGCGGGGTGTCCGTGGGGATCATGGAGTCGATACCCGCCCTGCTCGACGTGGTCGCCGGATACCTGGAGGCCGGCTATCTGCGGATCAAGTTGAAGATCGAACCCGGTTGGGACGTCGAGCCGGTCCGCGCCGTACGGGAACGGTTCGGCGACATCCTGCTCCAGGTGGACGCCAACACCGCGTACGGCCGCGGGGACGCCCGCCAACTGGCCCGGCTCGACCCGTTCGACCTCCTCATGCTGGAGCAGCCCCTCGCGGAGGACGACCTCGTCGGACACGCGGACCTCGCCGCGAGGATCACCACCCCCATCTGCCTCGACGAGTCGATCGTGTCCGCCCGCGCCGCCGCCGACGCGCTCGCACTCGGCGCCTGTCGGGTGGTGAACATCAAGCCGGGCCGGGTGGGCGGCTATCTCGAAGCGCGGCGGATCCACGACGTCTGCGCGGCGCACGACGTCCCGGTCTGGTGCGGCGGAATGCTGGAGACGGGCTTGGGCCGGGCCGCGAACGTGGCGCTCGCCGCCTTGCCCGGATTTCTCCTTCCCGGCGACACCTCGGCCTCGGAGCGCTACTACCGGACCGACATCACACCGCCGTTCCGCCTCGTGGACGGGCACCTCGCGGTACCGACCGGTCCGGGTCTCGGAGTCACACCGATCCCGGAGGTCCTGGAGGCGGTCACGACCACGACGACGTGGGTGCCCGTTCCCGCTTCCTGATGCCCCACGAGCTCCCGGGGCACCCTGCGACTGTCCCAGCGGACGAACGAAGTGGCATCATTTCGTCATGCGCAACGAACAAGGACACGGGGGTGCCGCGCTAGTTTCGGCCCCGTGCTCATCCCCGTGACCAGCCTCCCGCGAGCGAGCCTCGGACGTGTCCTGGAGGAACTCGGAACCACCCTGCTCGACGTGGTCTGCGGCGATGCCGAACGCGCCGACGGCATCGGCGGCATCGCCATCCACGACCCCCTCGACGAGCCGGAACTCCCGGAGAACGCCCTGGTGATGGGCGTCGGCCTGCACGATCCCGCCGACATCGCGCGGGTCGTCACCGACCTCGGTCGGCGCGGTGCCGCCGCACTGGTGGTCCGCGCGCCCGTCACCGCCGACGAACGCCTCCTCGCCGCGGCCCGCACTTCGGGTGTTGCGGTCCTCTCCTTCGCCCGCGGTGCGTCCTGGACCCATCTGGCCGGAATGCTCCGCACGCTGACCGCTGACGGCAACCGGTACGACACGGAAGCTCCGGCGCCCGGACGGAGCGGGTCCGGCGACCTCTTCGCCGTCGCCAACGCCATCGCCGCCTTGCTGGACGCACCCGTCACCATCGAGGACCGCAACTCACGGCTGCTGGCCTTCTCCAGCCGGCAGGAGGACGTCGACCCGTCGCGGGTCCAGACGATCCTGGGCCGTCAGGTCCCCGAGCACTACACCCGCATCCTGGAGGAACGCGGGGTCTTCCAGGCGATCTACCGCAGTGACCGGCCCGTCTTCGTGGCCTCCCTGCCCGATCCGGGCGACACGGTGCAGCCGCCCGAACTGCCCCGCGCGGCGATCGCGGTGCGCGCCGGGGACGAGATCCTCGGCACGATCTGGGTGGTCGTCCCCGAGCCCCTGAGCGAGGAGCGCAGCGAAGCCCTCTACGAGGCGTCCAAGCTCGTCGCGATGCACATGGTCTGGCAGCGTGCCGACGCCGACATGGAACGGCGGATGCGGGCGGAACTGCTGGCCACCGCACTCGAAAGCGGCCCGGGATCACCCGAGGCGGTCCGTCGCCTCGGTCTGAAGGACGAACCCGCTGTCGTCCTCGCGCTCACCGTCGTCGACGCGGCGACCGAACACCGGCTGCCCGCCCGGCTCGCCACCGAACGCAAACGGCTCACCGACGCGTTCGCCATGCATCTGTCGGCCGTGCATCCCCGCGCCACCGCGGCGCTGATCGGTGATGTCGCCTACGGCATCCTGCCCCTCCTGCCACAGAGCCGCCAGAACGCAGCAGACGCAACGGGGTCAACGGATGGCGGCGAACGCGCGACCTGGATCGCCACCGAGTTCCTGGCCCGCGTCGGCTCCCGCCTCCGTCCGCTGATCGGTGTGGGCCCGTTGGCGGCGGACAGCTCGGCGCTGGCCAGGTCCCGTTCCGGGGCCGAACGGGCCTTGCGCGTCCTGCGGTCGGGAATCGCCGGACAGCAGGTGGCCCGTCTCGACGACGTCCACGTCGAAGCGCTGCTGCTCGAACTCGCCGACCTCGTACCGCGCGGAGACATCCCCAGCGGCGCCGTCGCACGGGTCGTCGCCTACGACGAGGCCCACCAGGCCAATCTGGTCGAGACGCTGCGCAGCTGGCTCGACGCCTTCGGCGATGTGGCCGTGGCGTCCGCCGCGATGTTCGTGCACCCCAACACGTTCCGCTACCGGCTGCGGCGCGCGGCCGAGGTCGGCCGCATCGACCTCAACGACCCGAACGCCCGTCTGTCGGCGATGCTCCAGCTGCGTCTGATGGCCCTGAGGTCCGCCCCGAACGGCTGACCGAGCCGGGGAAACCCCCCGTACGCACCGCACTCACCGCCCGGGGCGAGCGCGCCCCTGCCGTGTGTCCAGACCGCGTGTCCAGACCGAGTGTCCTGATCAGAAAGGCCAGCCACTCGGCGTCCTGCTCAACCGCGATCTCGTGCGAAGTCGCGGCGCCATGACCAGCGTTGTCGTACACGTGCAACAGGATCGGCGCCGGCCCCTCCTGTGCCGTCTGCAACCGGGCGGCGAACTTGCGTGCCTGCCACGGCGGGCACCGCGGGTCGGTCGCGCCCGCCTGGAGGTAGACCGCCGGAAAGGCGCCGGGCCGGACCAGTTGGTACGGCGACAGGCCGAGGAGTCGCCGTCTCTGCTCCGGGTCGTCCGGGTCCGCCCACGCCTTGCGGATGACGAAGTCCAGATACGGATCGCGGAGTGCGCCGATGAGGTCCAGCAGCGGTGCCCGCGGCAGCACGGCGCACCACAGTTCGGGCCGTGTGGTGAGGGCGACCCCGCACATCAGTCCGCCGTCGGACCCGCCGGTGAGTGCGAGCCGGTCGGTGCTGGTGAGCCCCGTGTCGAGAAGGTGCTCGGCGACCGCGACGAGGTCGGTGTCGCGCACGTGCTTGCGTTCCCGGTGGGCGGCCAGGTACCAGTCCCGGCCGAACTCGCCGCCCCCACGCAGATACGCCTGGACGAGTACGCCACCGGCCGCGACGAAAGCGGCCAGGTCGGGCTGATACTGGGGCAGCAGGGGCACGTTCGCGGCGCCGTACGCGGAGATCAGGGTCGGCGCCGGCCGCGTCGGGTCACCGCCCGCCGACCGCACCACGTGGTACGGAACCGCCACGCCGTCGGAGGCGATGGCCCGGCCCACCACCACCTCGGCGTCGAGGGTGACCGCAGGGGCGGAGAGCGTCTCGATGCCCGTCTCTCCGGGCCGGTGCCGATAGACGCCCCAGGAACTGGTCAGCGTGGAGAAGGCGAAGACGAAGTCGTCCGGGGCCGCGCCGACGGCAAGGCCGGTCATGGCGAAGAACGGCGCGGCGAGCGCCCCCCGGCCGGGCAGGGGAACCTTCCCGGTGACGGCGCCCGAGCGGTCGAGGATCCGGACCCTGGCGAACGTCTCGTCGAACTCGCTGAGGTAGAGGTGCTCACCGACCGGGGACAGGGACCGGAGCACGGTCTTCCCCTCGGGCACCAGCTCGGTCCAGGTCGATGGGTCGTTGGGGTCGGCTGCGTCGAGTGGGAGGGCGACCACCCGCCCGCGGGGGGCATCGACGTCGGTCACCGCGATGTAGTGGTCGCCGACGACATGGCCGGCGATCGTTCCGGCGCAGTCGGTGACGAAGGGCCGCCAACTCGTGCCGGGCCGGGACAGATCGCGTACCGCAATGGGTACGGGACTGCCCACCCGGTGGCTCGCCACGGCCCACCGACCGTCCGACGAGAACTGGACGAGCGTGTACTCACGGGAGCCCTCGCCGACCGGAATCGGTTCCACGGCCGTGTTGCCCGTACCGCTGCCGCCCGGGGACGGTACGGCGAGCCGGTGGTGGAACACCGCCTGCCGGAACTCCTTCGGTGATCCGGTGAGCGCGAGGAAGCAGAAACCGCTGCTGTCGGGCAGCCAGGAGACACCGCCGGCCCATGCACTGTGCAGGACCTGCGGCGGTGCCCCGTCGAGCACCCGGCCCGTGTCCACCTCGACGAGCCGGATGGTGTTGTGCTCGCTGCCGTCGGTGCACACGCCCAGGGCCAGGACCCGGCCGTTCGGCGCCGGCACCAACCAGGAGAGGAAAGCCGGGTTCCGCTCGCTGCCGAACACGGCCGGATCGACCACCGGCCGTCCCTCGCCGAACGGCAGGTCGGCGACGACGACCGTGGGCGCCGCCCCGCCCGGCAGGGTCTCGGCGCGGAACCAGCGACCGGCCGCGTACCTCGGCAGGGCCGGACGGGACCCGCGGTCGTACGTCTCGATCAGCTTCCGAACGGCCGCCCGGTCCTGCCCGTCGTAGCTGACGGCTGTGGCGAGTTCGGCTTGCCGGCGTTGCCACTGCCGCACTTCGTCGGTCTCCGGCTCCAGCCACCGGTACGGATCAGGCACCCGGACGCCCGCGACGTCCTCGTGGACCTCGACGATACGCGCGGGAGGATACGGCGGAGGGGTGACGCTCACGGTGATTCCGACTCCTCAGTACGTCCTGCATCTGCATCTGCATCTGCCTCGGCATCCGGGGCCGATGTCGCCACCGCGTCGAACTCCTCGCGGAGCCGCTCGAACGCCCCGGGGATCCGGGTGGCTTGCCGGATGTGGAGAAGCGCGTCGAACGTCGTGGGGAAGTCGTCGACGGGGTCGAGTCCACCGCTGGCCAGGGTGCCCGCGACCCCGTCGAAGAACCCGTCCGGCGCCCGGCGCGCGTCGACGAGGGTCATCGGGGGGCCGAGGCGGTCCAGCCGTGCCTCGACGCACTCCGGTGTCAGGGTTCGCGCGCCGAGGGTGACCTCGCAGTCGAACGGGCGGGGGGAACGCTGGGTGAAGCGGACCTCCGGACCGGACCCGTAGGTCATCCCGATGGTGACCAGGTCGGCTCCGAGTGCGGAGTCCAGCAGACCTCCCAGCGTCGGTCGGCCGTGCAGGGGCGAACGGCGGACGTGCGCGTTGTGGGCGCTCACCACGATCCGCCGCTCCCGTTGGAGGATCCACTCCACGCTCCGCGCCATGAACACTTCCCGCGGGTACGGCCGCCGGGCCGGAAACGACGTCCCGTCCCCCTCGGCGTGCAATGCCTCCTCGGCTTCCTCGATCTCCTCGACGAAGGCCCGGAGCGAGGCCGCACACCAGAGTGCGACCGCGGCGCTCTCCTCGCCGCCGTGCTCGTTTCCCTCACTGCCCGTTCCGTTCTCGCGGGCGTACCGGTGCGCACGCGCCTCCAGCCCGCGGAGTCCGTCGAACAGTCGGGCACGGTCGGCCGCCGACATCGCCGCGTACCTCACCGCCGCCTGGGACCGGCCGCCCAGATCGCTCAGCCGCAGCAACTCCCCGTCACCCGGGCGGGCCGGCAGCCGGTCGAGACAGGCGCGGACCGCCGGCCCGGGTGAGGTGGACGACCCGGGCAGGTCCATCCCGTAGAAGGAGACCGCCGCCGAGCCCGGTGAACCCTTGGAGGTCCGGTCGCGCATCCAACTGAGCTGCCGCCGCATCGGCTCGCACTCGCCGAAGCGGTAGGTGATGCCGTCACGGGCGACCGTCTCGACCCGACCCGGGCCGCCGTGGACCCACGCGTCGACGGCGAGCCCCTCGGCGAAACCGGACTCCAGCACCAGGCCCGTGAACCCGAACTCCCGGACGAGGAGACGGAACAGCCGGTCCCTGAGCCCGTAGAACTCCGTGATGTTGTGCGCGCCCTCGCCGATGGCCACCACCCGTGCATCGCCGATCAACTCGCGCACCACCTCGACGTCCGCCGGGCCTGGGGTCCGGTCGAGCGGCCAGGCGAACGGGTCCCCCGACGAGTTGGCGAACGGGTCCGTGAACGTCTCCATATCGGCTACCACCTCGGGGAGGGCCTAGTCACGGAAGTACCACAGCTCAGGCGTGTACAGGAAGCTGAGCAGCGCGTTGAACGACGCCGGTGGGCCGGACAGGGTGTTCTTCCAGACGACGAGGGTGTGCGGGGTCGGGAAGAAGAGCACCGGCAGGTCCTTGGAGAGTCGGGTCACCTCGGCCGACAGGACCTTGGAGTCGGCACCGAAGGTCGATGCGTTGATCAACCCGTCCACCTCGGCGTTCTGGTAGCCGCCCAGGTTGAAGCTGCCGCCCTTGTTGAAGACCGTGTTGCTGCTCGGATACCCGGCCGCCAGATAGAGCGGCCCGTAGTCCTGCGCCGCCCACTTGTTCTTGTTGGCGGGCGCGAAGCTGTTGCCGTAGTTCGTGTACAGGTAGTTGAGCGACTTGGTCACGATCGAGACCTTGATGCCGAGCTTCTTGGCCGCCGACGAGAACGCGATGTCCCGGGCCCCGACATACGCCGGAGTGTTCGCGGAGGCGAGGGGGAATTCGATCTTCTGCCCCTGCGGGATGCCTGCCCCGCACTCACCCGCCCCGGTGCCGGGTCGCTCGCAGATGGTGGAGCCGTCCGGCACCACCTTCCAGCCGTTGTCGGTGAGCAGCTTCTTCGCTGCGGCCGGATCGTATGGGTAGGGCGCCTTGCCACCGAACTCGGGCGGGTACGGGGAGCCGTTGCCCGCGGTGCTGTAGTTCGGGGAGGCGGCGCCGTTGTAGACGCCCCGGCTCTTGATGTACCCCTGCTGGTCGATCAGGTGTTGCAGGGCCTGTCTGACGTACGGCCGTGCGATGACCTTGTCGAAGTTGCCGGTGGTGTTCTCGAAGTTGAGGACCAGCGGGTCGAAGCGGGCGGGTGCCGGGGCGCCGTAGACGTGGTAGCCCTTCTTCTTCAGCGCGTCGATCTGGGTGATGTAGCTGGAGTCCAGCGTTCCGACGGTCAGGGTGCCGGCCTTGAACTGGTTGAGCACGGCGGCGGCGGAGGTGAAGGACTTGAAGTTGACCTGGTCGATCCGTGAGTCCCCCGGACCGCTGTAGGACTTGTTGGGGACGAGCGAGAACGACCCGGTCGTCGGGTCGAAGCTCTTGAGGCGGTACGGGCCGTTGACCACCTGCCACAGCGGATTGCTGGCGAACGTGGACTGGGACTCGGACTGCTTGGTGAGGTACGTGTAGATCGCCTTGGCGTTCGCGGGCACGTTGTGGTCCAGGTGCGGGCCCCCGGTGCGGGCGATGTTCCACTCCGCGGAGGGCATCACGTACAGCAGCGTCAGCATCGACAGCAGATAGGACGGGTTGTACGCGGTCTCCAGCTGGAGGGTGAGCGTGTTCGCCGATGTGGCCTTCGCGGTGACCCCGTCGGGGAACTGGCCCGGGGTGTAGAAGCTCCAGTTGGCCGGGCTCTCCTTGAGCGAAGCCTTGAGCAGGGCGAGGGAGAAGACGACGTCATCGGCGGTGACCGGCCTGCCGTTGGACCACGTGAAGTCCTTCATCTTGATGGTCACGGTCTTGCGGTCGGGGCTGTAGGACGGGGGCTCGGCCAGGCTCAGTTCGGTGTCCGCGATCTGGTCGCCCTCCCCGCTGGGGCGGTAGAGGGAGCGCCACATCTGCCCGCGGGCGATGACGGTCCCGTTGGCGGACGCCGGCGGGTAGGGGTAGATGTAGTTGGGGCTGAGCCCGGGGGTCAACGCGACCGTGGCCGTACCGCCGTCCTTGGGCTTGCCGGACTCCTTCGGGAGGGTCTGGTAGCTGCCCTGGACGTCCTTGGCCGAGCTGCCGCCGCCCGTGCATGCCGTGGCGAGCACGGCGACCACGGCGGCGAGCACCGCCCAACGGCGTCCTCGCGGCTTACCGGACATGTGCGTCATGGATGGCTCCCTGCGAGGTGTGGTGAAGAGGTACGGAGGAGGGGGACGGCGCCGGACTGCGGCGGACGGGCGACCTGGCCGGTGACCGCTTCGGCGTGGGTCGAAGATGCCGCACCGGTCTTCGTCGGTGTTCGGCGAGCCCGACAATCCCCGGCCCCCCTGTCCGTCGAGATCGACAGGCCCTGTCCGCTGCTCAGTCGGCCCGACGCCCAACCGCGTCCCGGAGCGCGTCCGCGAGCAGGTTGAGCGCCAGGACCGTGAGGATGATGCAGCCGCCGACGGGATAGATGAGCCACCAGTGGTCGGCGGAGATGTAGGTGGCGCCGCTGGCGAGCTGGCTGCCCCAGTCCGCGGTCGGGTACGTCAGTCCGAAGCCCAGGAAGCCCAGGGCGGCGACGACGAGGACCGCGTCGGCGACCTGGAAGGTGATGTTGACGATGATCACGCCGAGCGCGTTGGGGATGAGATGGGTGAGGATCAGCCGCCGACGGGACGCCCCCATCACCCGTGCGGCCAGCACGAACTCCCGCACCCGCAGGGTCAGGACCTCGCCGCGCACCAGCCGGGCGGAGACCAGCCAGGAGAATCCGCCGATGACCAGGCTCAGCGTCACCGCGTTGGCGTGGAACTTCGCCGACAGGATCAGCACGAAGAAGAGGAAGGGCACCGACAGCAGGATGTCGACCACCCGCATGAGGAACCCGTCGAGGATGCCCCCGGCGAGTCCGGCGACCGCCCCGTAGACTGTACCGATCGCGGTGGCGAACAGCGCGGCGAGCAGCCCGATCTGCAAGGACACCTTGCCGCCCTCCATCAGCCGGCCGAGCACGTCGAACCCGTTGGGGTCGGTGCCGAGCGGGTGCCCGGGGCCGGGGGGCAGGGTCGCGTTGAGGAGGTCCACGTCGGTCTGGTTGGTGCGGTAGAGCAGGGGGCCGAGGAAACAGAACGCGACGACGAGCAGCAGGAGCAGCCCACCGGCGAGGCCGAGGGGGTGGTGCCGCAGCGTTCGTAGCATCGACCGCGGAGAGAATCGTTTCCGCAAGCTGATGGGCGCGGGGGGTTGGGTCGGTTCGGGCGTGGAACGTGCCATGGCGTCCGTCTCGGTGGCCTCCGCCGTGTCCACGTGTGGTGAGGTCATTTCTCCAACTCGATTCGGCGGTCGGCGGCGGCGACCGTCAGGTCGGCGACGAAGTTGCCTATGACGGTCAGGACGCCACCCATGAGGGTGTAGGCGAGGAGCACCGGGTAGTCCTCGCGGTGCAGGCTGTTGAGGAACAGCAGGCCCAGGCCGGGATAGTTGAAGAGGGACTCGACGATCAGATTGCCCGCCAGGACGGTGGGGATGAGGGTGCCCACCAGCGTGATCAGCGGCAGACAGGCGTTGCGCAGCAGATGGCGGGTGAGGACGAGCCGTTCCGGTAGCCCCTTGGCCCGTGCCACCCGGATGTAGTCCTGACCGAGTTGGTCCAGCGCGGCGGAGCGTTGGTACTGGGAGAACACCGCAACGCTGGTGATGGCGAGCGTGATCACGGGCAGGGCCATGGCGCGCGGATCGGTGAAGACCACCCAGGGGGAACGCGACTGGGACGCCTCTGCGGGGAAGATCTCCAGGGACTGGCTGAAGACGGCGATCAGAACGAGGCCCAGCAGGAACGACGGTGTCGCGTAGAGCACGTACGAGACCGCGGTGGCGCCTCGGTCGATGAGGCTGTTGCGCCGCACCGCCTGGAGGATGCCGAGCGGGACGGCAATCAGCAGCGCGAGGATCAGACCGGCCAGTGACAGCATCGCGCTGCGGCCGGCGTTCTGCCGCAGCAGTTCCCCGACGCTCTCGTTGAGCTTGTAGGACCTTCCCAGGTCTCCTTGGACGAGTTGGCCGAGATAGCTGAGGTACTGCACGACGACCGGGCGGTCGAACCCGCGCTCCCGGTTGAAGTCGGCCACCGCTTCGGGCGAGGCGCGCTGTCCCAGGACGACCCGGCCCGGGTTCTCGGCCACCAGGTGCAGGAGGAAGAAGACCGCCGCGGAGATCCCCAGGAGCACGAGGAAGGAGATCGCCAGCCGTCGGACCACGTACCAGGTCATGCGTGTTCATCCCCTCTCCGAGAAAACCGTGGGGCCCCGGTGATCCGCACGGGCGGCAAGAGCTCTGAGGCCCCTGATACCGCAGAGCCCCCTGAAACCACAGAGATCGCAGTGGTCACTGAGTGCATCGAGTCCACCGGGACCCATGAGGCCGCTTGAACCCGCTGAAGTCGTGCGAAGTGCGTCATCGTGCCGTCAACTCCACGGGCCGTTCCGTCCCCGAGCGCAACGGGTGGTGGCAGGCGACCCGGTGGGTGCCGGCGACCGTCGCCAGGGGAGGTTCCTCGGTCGCGCACCTCTCGGTCGCCAGTGCGCACCGGGTACGGAACCGGCAACCGCTGGGCGGATCGATGGGGCTCGGCAGTTCGCCGCGTACCCGAAGGCCCGGCGGTGGAGGCGGCGCCCCCGGGTCCGCTTCGGGGACCGCCGCGAGGAGCCCGGCGGTGTAGGGGTGCGCGGTGGCGCCGTACACCTCGTCGGTGGTGCCGGTCTCCACCAGCTTGCCCAGGTACATGACACCGACCCGGTCGGCGAGGTACCGGACGACCGCGAGGTCGTGGGAGATCACCACACTGCTCAGATTGCGTTCGCGCTGGATGCGTTGCATCAGATTGAGGACCTGGGAGCGGACGGAGACGTCCAGTGCGCTGACCGGCTCGTCGGCGACCAGCACCTTCGGATCCAGCGCGAGCGCGCGGGCCAGCCCCACCCGTTGGCGCTGCCCGCCGGAGAGTTCGTGGGGGTAGCGCTCCAGGACGCCCGGAGGCAGTCCCACGTCGTCCAGCATGTCGCGGGCCCTGGTGGTTCGCTCGGCGCGGCTGCCGATGCCTTGGATCGCCAGGGGCTCGCGCAGGATCGCGCCGATGCGCATCCGGGGGTCGAGGGAGGCGTTCGAGTCCTGGAACATCATCTGGAGTTGGGCCCGGCGCGGTCCCAGTTCACGTGAACTCATCCCCGTCACCGACGCACCGTCGAAGATCACCTCGCCCGAGGTGGGCCGGTCCAGGGCCACGAGCATCCTGCCCAGTGAGGACTTGCCGCACCCCGACTCCCCGACCAGGCCGAACGTCTCGCCTGCGGCCACCTCGAAGCTGACCCCGGAGACCGCCTTGACCGTGCGGCGTCCTCCGAGGAGTCCCCGCCCGCCCACCGGATGCTCACGGGTGAGATCGACGACCCGTAGCCGTGGCGCCGCCTCCGGCTCGGGGATGAGCACCGGGGAGGCGGCCACCGCCGTGTCGGTCACCGATGGATGAGTGGCCCGGACCGTCGGACCGGAGACGGGGTGCCAACAGGCGTGGCTGTGACCCTCCTCCTCCACCGACAGTGCCGGCCGCTCCTCACGACAGCGGTCCGTCGCCGCCGCACAGCGCGGCGCGAAGGAACAGCCCGCATGGGGGACGGCCAGGTCAGGCGGTGTGCCGGGAACGCTGTAGAGCTTCTCGCGCCGGTCCTGGGTGAGCGAGGGGATCGACGACAGCAGCGCATGGGTGTAGCGGTGTCGGGTGCGGTCGAAGAGTGCCGGGGTCGGCCCGGTCTCGGCGACGCGCCCGGCGTACATCACGCCCACCCGATCGGCGTGGCGGGCGATCACCCCCATGTCATGGGTGACGAGGATCATCGACATGCCCAGCCGGGACCTGAGGTCGTCGAGGAGGTCGAGGATCTCCGCCTGGATGGAGACGTCGAGCGCGGTGGTCGGCTCGTCGGCTATGACGATCCGCGGTTCGCAGGCCAGCGCCATCGCGATCATCACGCGCTGCCGCATCCCGCCCGAGAGCTGGTGCGGATGGTCGTCCATCCGCTCGACCGGTCTCGGTATCCCGACCAGCGCGAGCAACTCCGCGGCGCGCGTGCGCGCGGCGGCCTTCGACGCGCCGTGGTGCAGCCGCACCGGCTCGGCGATCTGTTCGCCGATGCGCCGGGTGGGGTTCAGCGCGGTCATCGAGTCCTGGAACACCATGGCGATGTCGTTGCCGCGGATGGCCCGGTACCGGGCGGCGGGGAGCCCGACGAGTTCCGTACCGTCGAAGTCGATCGATCCGCCGGTCACCCGGCCGCCGGCGGGCAGCATTCCCATGATCGCCAGACCGGTCATGGACTTGCCGGATCCGGTCTCTCCGACGATTCCCAGGGTCTCCCCGCGGTCGAGCGTCAGATTGACGCCCGAGACGGGGTGGACGACCCGGTCAGCGCGCCGGATCTCGACGGACAGATCGCGGATCGTCAGCACGCGGCTGTCGTCCGCGGGCCCACGCGCGTTCTCAGAACCATCGCTCGTGCGCACGGTAGCGCTCTCCATCTCCTTGGCCACCCGACGATATTGGGACAGAAACCCCAGGTGTCGTTCGTCGGGTTCATCGAACATTCGGGTATGAGTTCGTCCGGTCGTACGAAGGGATCCCCGCGATGAGCCGACAGGGAAGCAAGTGGAATCGATGAGTCCGAAAAAGTCCACCCTTGCCCGGCTCTCAGGTCAGCCGGCGGGCGCGGTCCGGCCGAGTTCGGTCCGCAGCAACCGCCGCACGTTCTCGCCCAGGACCGCGACGATGTCCGCCTCCGGCCAACCACGTCGTTGCAACGCCTCGGTGACCAGCGGCAGCCCGGCCGGACCCGTCAGTCCCGGCAGATAGGCATCGGCCGGCACGCCCTCGACGAAGGCGCGCTCACAACACGGAGGAGTGGTGTCGGCGAGCACTTCCTTGATGAAGTCGGGCCCCAACCCCACATGCTCGATCCCGGCCACAGCGGCGATGTGCTCAAAGTGGTCGACCAACCGGTCGATCGAGTAGTCACCCGTGTGCAGATACGGGGCGAAGAAGTTCACGCAGACCACCCCGCCCCCCGCGGCAATGCCCCGGAGCTGCTCGTCATCAAGGTTGCGGTGGTGGTCGAAGAGCGCCCGGGCGCCGGAGTGCGTCGCGATCACCGGCCGGGTCGCCGACTCCAACACATGCCGAACACCGGCAGCACCGAGATGGCTGACGTCGAAGACCATGCCGAGGCGCTCCATCTCCGCCAATGCCGCGACCCCGGCACGGGTGAGCCGACCGCCCGTCGCGTCCTCCCCGCTGCCATCGGCCAGGGACGTACGCCCGAAGTGCGCCAGGGACGCGATCCGGACCCCCAGCCGGAACAGGGTCTCCAGCAACTCCACGTCCTCGCCCACACCGGGCGCGCTCTCCAGCGCCAGCACCAGGGCGATCCGGCCCTCGGCCAGTGCCCGGTCGATCTGGTCGCCGTCCCCGCACAGCGCAACGGCATCGGCATTGCCCTCCGCGAGCCGGTGGGCCGCCTCGATCATGCGCAACGTCCTACGCAACGCCCCTTCGGGCCGAAACTGATCCTCGACGAACACCGGCAGCGCCTGGACGTTCACCCCACCGGCCCGCAACTGCGGCAGCCAACGTTCCCGGAAGAACTCCGCCCATTGGTCCACCGGCCGGGCGACCACCGCACACAGCAGATCGTTGTGCAGATCGGCCACGACAGCGCGCCGATGCAACTCGTTCACCGCGACACCCGCCGGTCGGCCCGGCCCGTGTGCAGGTAGAGCGCGTGCCCCTGCCCGTCGTCCCCGAGGAACGCGAGCGGCGCGTGGACACCGCGCTCAGGCTCGACCGGGATCAATGTGTCGCCGCGCCAGTCGACCAACTCCGTGCGGTACGCGGCCTCGTCCAGCTCGGCGATGACCCCCAGGGGGGTGCGCTCCAACCACAAACGGCCCGCCGCATCCCGGCTCACCGTGGTCTCGGACGTGCTCGACCGGTACGTGCCGACGTACCGGTCGGACCGCGCCGCGTCCGGTGCGGGAGCGGTCGGACTCGGCACGGGTGGCGCGGGCAGCCCGACACCACCGAGTTCACCGAGCACCCGGCCCGCGACCTCCGCATACACCTGTCGTGACCGTCCGCCATTGGTGACGATCGCCACCGCGACCCCGCGCTCCGGAACCACCCGGAGGAACGCCGACTGCCCGATGGTGTTTCCGTCGTGCCCGAACACCGTGCCGCCCGACAGGTCGAAGAGCTCCCAGCCCAAGCCCCAAGCAGCGCCCTGGTCGATGTCGGGCTGCGTGACGTGCGGCTGCCGCATGGCCCGGACGCTCTCCGCGCTCAGCACCCGCCCGCCGTCCGGGCCCAGGCCACCGGCGAGGTGCATCCGGGCGAAGGCCAGCAGATCACGGGGGCGCATCGCCAACATCGACCCGGCAGGCGCGTTCGAGCGCGCCAGCGCCCACACCGCACTCGCCTCCAGCGGAGCTCCCGGCGCCCGCTCGACATGCCCCACCGCCGTACGGTGGACGATCGCCTCGTACGGGTCACCCGCGGTGTGACTCATGCCCAACGGCGCGAACAGGTGCCTCCGCGCACAGACGTCGAACGGCTCCCCACGCACCACCTCGACGATCCGCCCCAACACGCAGTAACCGGCGTTGTTGTACGAGAACATCCCACCCGGCTCGAAGAGTTGCGGCACACCATCGAGAACACCGAGGTACCTCTCCAGAGCGTCGTCGCCCTTGCCGGTGTCGGTGAAGACGTCCCCCTCGAAACCCGCGATGTGACACAGCAGTTGCCGCGCGGTGATCTGCCGCGCCGCCCGCTCATCGGCGATCCGGAACTCCGGGAGGACCTCCCGCACCGGGGCGTCAAGGTCCAGCCTCCCCTCGTCCACCAACTGCATGACCAGCGTCGCGGTCACCACCTTGGTGATCGAACCGATCTGGAAGAGGGAGTCCACGGTGGCCCCGACACCCGTGGCCGTACTCAGCACCCCGGCCGCGGCTTCGACCACGTCATCACCGACAGAGACGGCCACCGCCGCCCCGGGCACCCCACTCTCGACGACCAGCCCCGGCAACCGCTGCCGCAACCAGACCCCGACCCCGTCCAGCCCATCCACTTCGCCCAGCCCGTCCGGCTTCGTCACGGCACCCCTCCCCGCTCGACTCCGAATGAGCATAGAACCGCCGGAATCCCCCCTCTTCGTCCACTCCCACCACAACCACCCCACCCCTTGGTCCCCCCGACCGAACCACCTCACCCGGCCCGCCGTGCTGACCCCGGGGTGGGAGGCGGCAGTAGGGGGCCTCAATGATCAGCTTGACGGTTGCGGCGGCATTCGCCAGGTTTCGCCACCCTCGGTAACGCTCTCACCAGGCATTTCATCTTTGATCAAGGGCAGAAGGAACCGCGCCACCCCTCAACGCCATGCCTAGCCAGAGCCTTTCGCCAAGAATTCGATCAAGAGAAACCTCCCGAAGCTTGATGGCGTCGGCGACTTGAGGTTTCCTCGTCCTGAGCCGAAAGGCTGCCCGCACGGCGTGAAGGGGCCTGGCTCCGGGCGACACCCCGAAACCAGACCCCATGCGGGGCTACAGGCGGCGGGTCCGGCCGAGCGAAAACCGGCCGGGCTCGCTTGCCGCCCCACCATCCGTCCGGACCACCTCTGACGCATCACACAAAGTGCTCGACACACCCCGCGATGGCAGTGACCGCGGTCAGAACCAAGGCCGCCAACTGAACCCAGTCCGGTGACTGGCTCCGCCTGCGTACCCGCCTTCGCCGTGTCGATCGCTCCATCTCGCCCGATCTCCCATCTCTCAACGACCCCAACGGAGTTGGGCCCCACCTGTTCTGGGTGGGGGCATGGGGAGAGACGCATCGGACTCCCTGCACGGTATCCGGCCGTCGGCTAGCGGAAGCGGTGGTTATGAGGTGGCGAACACTGGCGAACGAAGACACGCCAACGCCGCCGTTTCCGCCACCAGAAACGGGGGCCAGCGGCCGTGACACAGCCCTTTGCCCACGGCACGGCCACACACCTCGTCGAGGGCGGGCGATCAACAGGTCGGCGATCAGGGCGATGGAGACCGGGGTGGGGTTGGTACTCGTGGAGGTTGCCCGGCGGACTTCCTGCAGGGCCGATCACTGGCTGGCAAGGATCATCACCTTGAGCACTGGCGAAGCCTGTGACGGCTGGCTCTGGCCGATGTCTTCGTATCCCCATGACCTGTAGAGCGCGTGGACCTTTCCGTCGCCAGCAGCCGGGTTGACCATGAGCGTCACGTACGGCTCCTCGCGGGCGGCGAGAAGGGCGTCGTGGATTCGGCGGGCCATCCCGGTCTTGCGCCAAGCCAGTCGGACACCGATCTCCTTCAGGGCCAGGGCCGGGCGCTCGGTGTACTTCTCGGCCGGCTCCGGGGTGATGCGCTGCCAGTAGCGGTCGCCGCGTTCGATGGTGTTGCCGTAGGCGTAGCCGACCGGTTCGCCGTCGGCATACGCCAGGACCACGACGAAGCCCGGTTCGGTGCCGTGGCGGTCCAGGCGTTCGCCGAAGGTGGTGACCGCGTAGTTCGAGAGGTGGAGGAGTGGGGCACGCACGTCCGCGTAGACGTCAAGGAGGTCGCCGCGGACGGGGTCGAGGGTAGTGAAGGTGCGCAGTTCGATGGTGGGGGCCGTGCTCATGCGGTGGTCCTCCAGGTGGCGGCGTGCTCGGTCCATGTCTGCGCGGTGGTGCTGCCGGGGGCGGTGGCGCGCAGGGCGGCGCCGAACTCTTGGAGCATGCGGGCTACCCGGGCGTGGTGGGTGGCGACGTCGGTGGGGACCTTCATCGCGGTGGACGTGGCGGCGTCCGCGGCCCCTTGGGCGAGCTGGGCATGGGCGAGGCGGGTCGTCGCGATGGCGCGGGATCTGATCATGTGGGGGCGGAGTGCGGCCAGGCAGCGGTGGGCGTGGTACTCGGCGGTCGGGTAGTCGCCCAGGGCCAGGTTCGCGGACAGGGCGAGCGAGTCCAGCTCGGCCTGGTCGTAGAAGGCGAGCATCCACACGGGGCGGTAGTCCGTGGGGTCGGAGCGCAGCATGGCTTCCTGCGCCTGGTCGAAGGTTCGACGCATGCCACTGCGGTCCTGGGCTGTGCCCAGGATGGCTCCCTGCCGGGCCAGGCCGAGGGACGCGAACAGGGGGTCGCGCCGGGTGAGGAAGAGGTTGCGGGCTACATCGTTCGCGGCGAGGGCGTCTGCGGGGCGGCCGAGGTGCCGGTACATGGTTCCGGTGTGGCTCCAGATGCGGAACTTGATCGCCTGGTCACCGGACATCTCGGCGAGGGTCTGAGCCTCCCGCATGTGGGTCTTGGCGTCGTCGTAGCGCCGGCCGTCGATCGCGGCCCACATCGCGGAAGAGCGGAACGCTGCTGCGGAGGCGTACAGGCTGCTGCGTACGCGCTGGGTGGCGCTTCCCGCGTTCTGGAGGTTCAGTGCCTCGTCGGCGAGGGCGGCGGCTCGCTGTTCGATACCGAGCCGTCCGCCGTGCCGGTGGTCGCTGGCGATGATCTCGGCGAAGCGCTTCTGGAGACGGTCGACGTCGCTCATGCCGATCCTGCGTGGCGACGCGGTGCCGGGTGACGCCGCGGCGACGGCGGCCGTCGCGAGCCCGCCGACGAGCGTACGGCGCTTCATGTCAGGGTCCTCCTGCTGCGGTGGAACCAGGGCCGACGGAGTCCTGCTCTGTGGAACGAACCCTAAAGCGGTGGCGGGCAGACCGGCGATGTCCTCAAGCGCCCTGCGGGTAGCCGACTTCGGCCACTTCACACGGCCGGCTTTCCAGCCCCGGACCGATGATCCGTCGAGCCCTCCGGACCTTCCGGTCAACTGCTCTAAGGACCTGTTCACAGCGTCGGCAAGGCTGTTAGAGCTGTAGCCGTGCTCGGCCATCCACGCCTCAAGAACGGTGTTGCGCGTGGCATCCATCCCGGCACGGTAGCGCTCGCGTCGCCCAGTCGTCAGGTAAACGCTAGGTCAAATCGCCCTAGGTCGACCCGTTGAGCGCACGCCTGATGGTCCTAACCAGCCGAACGGAAGCCGGGGTTATCTGGGTGTCGGCCGCCCACCATCCCGGGCGGCTGTTGACGGCCCGGTCCGCACACTCACATCCGCAAGGGGCGGACCGGGCGCCGAGACAACCCGAAGGCTCCATCCCCATGACGAGTCTCAACACACCTGTTCATGCCGCCCGTGTTGGGCGCCCCGCCTACAGCCAGACCATCCCGTGCCAGCCATCCACCGCTGAGACCTGCCGCAAGCTCGTCCAGCGTGTACTCGGCGCGTGGTGCCTGGACGAACTCGCCGACGGTGCCGTGCTGATCGTCACGGAGCTGATCGCGAACGCCTCGAAGCACACCTCGTGCCACGACATCCGTCTGACCGTGGGACGTCCGAGCGCGTCGCGAATCCGGGTCGGCGTCGTGGACTGGGAACCGGAGCGTCTGCCCGCCGCCGGCCACGCGGACCACGGTGATGAGTCGGGCCGCGGCCTGCTCCTCATCGACGCGGTGTCGGACTGCTGGGGCTATGACCTGTACGGCTCGGACAGGTGCCCATGGGGCAAGGAGGTCTGGGCCGAGCTTCAGCTCACCAGCGACGGATGAACGACCCGTCGGCCGCATCAACCAGTGAACCCACGAAACCAGGAGGTAGTCACCATGACGCGCAACATCGTGGTCCCCAGTCTCACCCAGGTCCGCCCCCAGGCACGGGAGGCGTCGGACGGCTTCGACCTGGACGTCTCCCTCGTCGAGATCGCCGACCCCGCTGGGCTGGTCAACCTGACCGATGACAACTGCGGCACCACCTGCGGGGCCTGCACCACCAACGTCGCCTGACCTGCGCTTGTCCAGTTCGGCTGGTGCCGCCGCCTCCGCGCGGCGGCACCAGCCGCCCGTTCCCACACCCTACGGAGGTAGTCGGTGGTTACCACGACCGCGGCGTTCCGCGCCGGAACAACTGCCCTTGTGCGTGCCGTCGCCCAGCCTCCGCTGGTGGTCTCTCCGTGGCCCGACCTGGGCGACGGGTTGCCCGGTGCCGCAGCAGCTCAAGCAATGTGGCTGCGTGCGGTCTGGGCGGACGAAGACTTCGCCGAGTCCTTGCAGCACTCCAGCCCGGCGCTGGCCGCGCAAGTGCAGAGCCTGTGCACAGGTCAACGGCTCGATCCGCGGGCTCTCCGGCGTACGGTGCAATCCGTGGTCCGGTATTCGTTGCGGGCACAGCACCGGGCGACTCCCTTTGGGCTGTTCGCCGGTGTGGCCGCCGCATCATTCGGGTCGCGGGCGAGTGCGGAGTGGGGCGAGGAGCACGTGCTCGTCGGCCGAGCCGGGGCAGAGTGGCTGGCCACGGTCGTACAGCGGCTGGAGTCGTGCGCGGAGCTGCTTGAACGGCTGCCCGTTGTTGCCAACAGCACCGCGTCGGTCCGTGGGGACCGCCTCATCGTGCCGTTTCAGTCTGATGACCAAGGCGACGAGACCCGCGCTGTCGAGGCATCGCTGGCCCTTACCGCACCAGTGCAGGCGGCCCTCACTGCGGCCCAGGCGCCGATCAGGGTGGGCATGCTTCTGAGCAAGCTCCGGGCGGAGTTCCCCGAGGCCGGGCCGGAGAAGACTCGTCGGCTGTTGGCGGAGCTGATCCGACGGCGGGTGCTGATCACCAGCCTGCACGCCCCGAGCACGGAGACCGACGCTCTCGGGTACCTCGTCGACCGGCTCGATGCCGTCGAAGCCGAGAGCATTGCACCGATCTCGAAGACGGTGGCCGAGCTGCGCGCGATCCGGGCAGCCTTGAGGGAGTGCTCCACGCATGACGGTCGGGACAGAGCCGCCGCGCGGATGCGGGAGCTCGTGCCGGACGGGAACGACCACCCCATCGCGTTCGACCTACGGCTGAACGCCCAGCTCGTACTGCCGGAGGCGGTGGCCCATGAAGTGGAACGTGCCGCGCTCGTCCTGACCCGGCTGAGTGCTCGCCCATACGGAACCGCCGCGTGGGGTGAGTATCACCAGCGGTTCTACGAGCGGTACGGCATCGGCACGATGGTGCCCCTCACGGAGGTCGTTGCGGACAGCGGCGTCGGCTATCCCGACGGCTACCCGGGCACTCCGGCCGGTGCGCGCCGACCTCGGGTCTCCGCTCGGGACGACGTACTCGTACGTCTGGCGCAGACGGCCGCGCTCGAAGGCCAGGATGAGGTCGTCCTCACCGACGAACTGATCGCCGCTCTCGATGTGGGGCCCGACGAGCCACGAGTACCGCCGCACCTGGAGGTGGGCGTACGGGTGCACTCGGCCGACTTGGGCGATTTGCGGCGCGGGCGGTTCCGGCTGGAGGTCGTGAGCGTGTCACGCGGGGCAGGCGTCTCCACGGGCCGCTTCCTCGGTGTGCTGGAGCCCGGTGATCGCGAGGCGCTGAGCACGGAGCTGACTGATCTCCCGACCGCGGACAGCGACACCGTGCCCGCGCAGCTCTCCTTCCCGCCGCTCCTCCCCGAGAGCGCCCACGTCACTCGTACACCTCAGATCCTGCCCACCGTGATCAGCCTCCAGGAGCATCGCGCCCCGGACCCGGGTGTTCTCACCCTCGACGACCTCGCGGTCGCGTGCGACGGACGCCGGATGTACCTGGCGGCCCCGGAGCGGGGCCACCGTGTCGAAGCGGTGGGGATGAACGCGCTGAACCTGCGTACGCACACCCCGCCGCTGGCGCGGTTTCTCACCGAGCTGTCCCGGGCTCAGTGCGCGCAGGTCACCGTGTTCGACTGGGGTGCCGCTGCGGCGATGCCGTTCCTTCCGCGCCTCCGCTACGGGCGCACAGTGCTTGCCCCGGCACGCTGGCGACTCGAACCCTCGGAGCTGCCCAGCGGCGCCCAGCGGGACGCGACCCTGGCCGAATGGCGGGTCCGACGACGGCTGCCGCGGCAGGTCTATCTCGTGGAGGGGGACCAGCACCTCTTCCTCGACCTCGACGAGGCCGGTCACCGAACGCTGCTCCGCGAGCACCTCGACCGTGCGCACACCGCCGTGCTCGTCGAAGCCCCAGAGCTATACGGCTGGTGCGGTGGGCGCGCCCACGAGATCGTCCTGCCGCTCAAAGCGGTACGGCCGACGGCGTGGCCACCTTTACCCATCCCTACTCCGGCTCGTGCACTCTCACCAGCACAGATGCAGCCGCCAGCCGCCTCCGCCGTACTCCTGACCACCCTGTACGGAGACGCCCGCCGCCAAGACACCGTGCTCGCCCAGCACCTGCCCGGCCTGCTGGAGCAGCTCGGCAACCCACCCTGGTGGTTCATCCGTTTCCGCGACCCGGCCCAGCACCTCCGCCTCCGTATCGCCCTCCCCCATCCGGACGCATTCGCCGAGACCGCCCGTACGGTGAGTGAGTGGGCCGACGAACTGCGCCGGGCCGGCCTGCTGGCCGATCTGCGCTATCCGACCTCGTACCGCGAGATGGGCCGTTGGGGATCCGGAGCAGCGTGGGACGCTGCCGAGGATGTTTTCCGGGCTGACTCGCGGGCCGTGGTGACACAGCTCGCACAGAGGCAGCGTCCCGGCCAACGCGTCCTGGTGGTGGCGCACACCGTCGCCATCGCCTCCGCCTTCCTCGGCAGCACGGAAGCCGGGATGCGGTGGCTGCTCGACCACATTCCACCGACGGCTCCCGTGCCTGTACCGCGCCCGCAATTCACGGAGGCTGTACGGCTGGCCGACTCCCGTGGCGACTGGGCGGCGCTGCGCGGAGCACCGGGCGGGGACGGCATCGTGTCCGGGTGGGCGGAACGGGACGCGGCCCTTGCCGCCTATCGGCCGCATCTCCCGGGCCCAGACACCCAGGGAATCGCCGTCGATGACGTTCTGACGTCCCTCTTGCATGTCCACTTCGTGCGGCATGTCGCGGTGAACTTCCCCGAGGAGGAGGTGTGCCTCTACCTGGCGCGCGCCGCCGCTCTCGCCTGGATCGCCCGTACAAAAGGGAGGCCGTCATGACCACCCACCCGACCCTCGACCTGGTCGACGCCATCTCGTCCCAACTCGCCGATCCCGATGTGCCCCGGTCCTGGGCCGTGCCCGCGTACGGGCAGCATCTGGCCTATGGCCCTCCCGGCATCGCACTCCTGCACATCGAACGGGCCGCGTGCGGCCTCGGGCCATGGCAACGCGCTCACGACTGGCTCACCGCCGCCACCCGCCAACCCCTCACCAGCGGTCACGACAGCCACCCCTTCTACGGCGCTCCCGCCCTCACCCATGCCCTGGCCTGCGCGGCAGACCGCCTCCCCGGGGCCTACCAGAGTGCCCTGGACTCACTGGACCGACAGATCGTGATCGACGTCCGACGCCGTCTGGAGGCCGCCCATCGCCGCATCGACGCCGGACGGCTACCGCAGCTCGCCGAGTTCGACGGCATCCGAGGGCTCACCGGGTATGGGCCCCATCTTCTGCGGCGCAGCCCCGACGGCCCCACGACTCGTGCCGTGCTCGGCTACTGCGTACGCCTCACCGAACCACTGACCGACCAGAACGAGACCCTGCCCGGCTGGTGGACGGAGACCGGCCCCTCGGGCAACCCGGACGACCGCTTCCCAGGCGGTCACGCCAACCACGGCATGGCGCACGGCATCGGTGGCGTACTCGCCCTCCTGGCCTTGGCTGCTCGGCGCGGCACCGTCGTCAGCGGGCACCACGCGGCGATGCGTACCATCCTGGCGTGGCTGGACCGCTGGGAGACCGGGCCCGGTCAGGCGTGGCCGTACTGGATCACCCGCGACGAACTACGGACCGGACGCCTCGCCCCGTCCATGCCCCGGCGACCGTCCTGGTGCTACGGAACCGCCGGCCTCGCCCGTGCTCAGCAGCTCGCAGCGCTCGCCCTCAGCGACACCGACCGCCGTATCCAGGCGGAGAGCGCTCTTGTGGCCGCCCTCACCGACTCCGATCAGCTCAAGGACACAACGGACAAGGGCCTCTGCCACGGCTTCACGGGGCTTGCCCACCTCGCCGCCCGTGTCGCCGACGACGCCCATGCCACGACTGTGGACCGGATACGCGCCGCGATCCCGGCACTCCTGGACAAGATCCACCCATCGGGCGCAGCGCTTGGGAGCGGAGATCCTGGCCTGCTCGACGGTGCCGCCGGTGTCGCCCTGGCGCTCATCGCGCCCAGCACCGCCACCCCGCCCCGATCCGCCTGGGACTCCTGCTTGCTCATCGCCTGATCCACCGACCGAAGGACCCCCGATGCCCTCCGACCGCTGGCACCAGCACAACATCACCTTCGTCGACCGCTCGCGCGCCCAAATCGTCATCGCCGAACGCCTCGCCCCCGCGCTGATCACCGCCGAGGCGGCTGGACAGCTCTCCGGCTGGTGGTTCATGAACAAGCAGCCCTGGCCCCTGCGGTACCGCGCCGACGAACCGGCCCCAGTCGTGGAGTCGCTGCTGGACGATCTGGTCGGTGAGGGTTCAGTCGTATCGTGGCGGCCTGGTAGGTACGAGCCCGAGACCGAGGCGTTCGGCGGCCAAGCGGCCATGGACGCGGCCCACGAGCTGTTCCACAGCGACTCCCGTCACCTGCTGACGTACCAGCCGGGGCCGAAGCACCTGGGGCGGCGAGAGACCGTCGTCCTGCTGGTGAGCGCCATGCTGCGCGGTGCCGGGCTCGACTGGTTCGAGCAGGGGGACGTCTGGTCAAAGGTCGCCGCCCTTCGACCGGCCACCGATCCGCTGTCGGCCGAACGCGCCGCCGAGCTCCTCCCCGCCGTACGGAAATTGATGACCGTCGACGCCCGCAGTCTCTGCCACCAGGGCGGCCCGTTCCACAGGCACGACCAATGGGTCACCGCCTTCGAGCGGACCGGGGCGGCGCTCGCCGATCTCGCGGACCACGGTGGTCTCACCCGTGGCCTGCGGGCCGTGCTCGCCCACCACGTGATCTTCCACGCCAACCGCGCCGGTCTCCTTCGGGACGACCAAAGCGCTCTGTTCAACATCGCACGAGAGGTAGTCATGGGAAGCAGTGACAACAACGCGTCACCCAGCGGGGCAGCAACGGACGTCGATAGCTTCGGCGCGGTGAACACCGACACGATCACCACCGACGCGACGGAGGCCGAGCGCCTCCGTAACGCCCTGGTCGACCAGATCCGGGCGAACGGACACGCCTGCTCCGCAGCCGTCGAGCAGGCCCTGCGGGCCGTCCCCCGCCATGTGTTCGTGCCCGACGCGTCGCTCGAAGACGCCTACGCCAACGCGCCGGTGCACATCAAGTACGACACCGAGGGCGCGTCCATCTCCTGCGCCTCCCAGCCAGGGGTCGTCGCCCTCATGCTGGACCAGCTCGATGTACGGCCCGGCGAGCGCGTCCTCGAACTCGGCGCGGGCTCCGGCTACAACGCCGCACTTCTCGCGCACCTGGTCGGCGAGACCGGCCACGTCACCACCCTCGACGTCGACGACGACCTCGTGGAGGGAGCCCGCGCCCACCTCACCGCAGCCGGGATCACCAACGTCGAGGCCGTGACCAGGGACGGAGCCCTCGGATACGCGGAAGGCGCACCCTACGATCGGATCATCGCGACCGTCGGCGCGCACGGTGTGCCGCACGCCTGGCTGGACCAGCTCGCTCCCGGCGGACGGCTCCTCGTCCCCCAGCGCCTCAAGGGCAGCGTCGCCCGCTCCATCGCGTACGAACAGCGCGACGGCCGGTGGGTCTCCCTCGGCAGCGAGATGAACACCTTCATGCCGCTCCGGCGAGGCATCGCCGACGACGACCGCCGCGTCATCCCGCTCAGCGCCGACGGCACCGTCCGGCTCCAGGCACCCGCCGGCCAAGACATCGACGCCGACGCCCTCGCCCGCGTACTGGAGCAGCCGCGCACCGAGGAGTGGACCGGGATGACGGTCCGCGCCATGGAGTCGCCGGAATGGATGGAGCTGTTCCTCACCTGCTCCCTGCCCTCCGGACTGATCCGCATGCTGTTCCCGCAGGGCGCCAAGGGCGGGCTACTCAGCGAGGACCCGTACCCCTCGTCCACCGCAGCCGTCGAGAAGGGCGCCGTCACCTACCTGGCCCGGCGGCTGCTGGAGACGAGGACCCCGGAGGGCGGCAAGCTCTGGGAGTTCGGCGTCATCGGCCACGGGCCTGACAGCGACGAGCTGGCCGCGAAGGTCGCCGACGCCATCCGCACCTGGGACCGGGAGTACCGCGGCCGGGAGGCCACCTTCGAAATCCAGCCCCTCGACGCTCCGCCCATCGAACAGCGCCCCGATCTCTTCGCCCTCGACACCCCACTGAACCGGATCATCGTCGACTGGCGGTGACAACCGACAGATTGAGGACGGTTCCCGTCGGCCTACGGCGGGCGGGCACCGTCGCCAAACCACGCCCCGGGGGACTCATGGACCCGCACGGACCCACCGCCCAGCGCTTCCCGCTCGTCGCCCGCTTCCGCCCCGCCTGCTTGCCCCTGCCCCAACGCATTCGCGTGCTCGCCGATCTGGCCGACACCGCGGTACGGAAGGCCGACCAGGGCCTGGCATCGGCCGTCTACAACCAGGCCGCGCTCATCGCCTCCGACCTCGGCCTTCCCGACCTGGCGCGCGAGCTGTGCCATCAGCACGCCGCCGCGTACCTCCATGCCTGTCCGCTGCCCGGGATGAGCGCGATCCGAGGACTCGAACCCGTCGTCAACCTCGCCCGCCTCCAGATCCGCGCCGGCCGCGCCGACGAGGGACGAAAGCGACTGCTCGACCTGTTCGGAGCCGTCGAAGCAGGCGCACATGCCCGCTTCGAGGGCGTGGAGATACCGGCGGACCTCACGGCGACCGAAGCCGACCGCCAAGAAGTCCGTGCTTGGCTCTGGCGCGTACTCCTCGCCGACGGCACCCGCACCCTCACCACCGCCGGCCGCTGGGCCGAGGCCCTCACGCACATCGAGTCCCACCGGGGCGTCGGCCAGCGGATGCTCGACGGCCGCCAGGTCGCCGTACTGTCCGCCCTCGTCTCCGGCGACACGGCATCGGCAGCAGCGCTCCTCCACGACACGACGCCCGGCGACCCCTGGGAACAACACGTCACGGCGTGCCTGACCGTCTTGTGTCGCCGCGATGCCCAGCAGCCGGACGACGACCACCTGGCAGAACTGATCGCGGCCTATCTTCAACGGTCACCGGAACCTGGGATGACCGTCTTCGACATCCGGCTGGGTCTCACCATTCTCGATGCGGTCGGTCCCGCCGAAACACCCGCCGCGGAGCACGTCGTGCAAGCCCTCCACCGCAGGACGGCCAAAGCCGAGGACGGCTACGCGGCCCGCGAAGTCCTGGCCCACCCCCTCTTCCTCGCCCTGGCCACAGATCGGGAAGCGCAGGACTGCCGCGCCCTGGTCAGGGCTTGTGAACTGGGAGCCGGGGCCATTCCGGTTCATCTGCACGGCGAACTGGCGGCGGCCTTACGCGCCAGCGACAAGGTGATCCGGAACAGCCTCGTGCTCCGATAGCTGGACGGCACCAGCGTCGGCTTTCTGGAGCAGCATCGCGAGCATCAGGACGCCAACCGTGCGGAGCGGGGCTCGACTCGTGCGAACACCGGGCTCGTCTTCAGCCAGTCAGGACGGCTCTTGTGGCTCCACCTGAGGAAGGTCATCGCCCTCTTCGATCGCCTCGACGAGGCCACCGGCCCGACCGCACGCACCGGCCGCTCGAAAAAACGAAAAACCCCAGGTCACGGCGAGTGAGTCCTGGGGTCCTTCAGAGCCGCCTTCGGGATTCGAACCCGAGACCTACGCATTACGAGTGCGTTGCTCTGGCCAACTGAGCTAAGGCGGCAAGCTGCGGGATACCGGCTCTTGCGAGACACATTGGCATCAGCAGCGGTGATGAGTCTACAGGGTTGTTTCGAGTGCCCCGAACCACCCTGGGCAGCGAATCAGGGCTTCCGGCGGCTCCGCTCCGCTTGCGCGGGAACGGGCAAAACGGCACATACTTTACGAAGATCCATTCATGCCCCGACGTGCGTCCCGCACCTCCCCATGGCCGTCCGCACGGGCAGACCCGCCGCTCCTCTCTCGATGAAGCGAGGCACCATGGGCCGAGCCACCCAGCAGGCCGCCGATGCTCCGTGGCAGCCCGGGCGGGAGCGGTGGGCGATGTTGGCGGTGTTGTGCGCGAGCCTGCTGTTGGTGGCCCTGGACGCCACCATTCTGAACGTCGCTCTGCCGTCCCTGATCGACGATCTTCAGCCCAGCGCCATCGAACAGCTGTGGATCATCGACATCTACGGCCTCGTCCTCGGCGGGCTGCTCGTCACCACCGGAGCCGTCAGTGACCGGTACGGCCGCAAGCGGCTCTTCCTCAGCGGGATCGTGATCTTCGGGTTGGCGTCCATCGTGGCCGCCACCGCCACCAGCACCTGGCAGCTCATCGGGGGTCGGGTGCTGCTGGGGGTCGGTGGGGCCATGGTCATGCCGTCCACGCTCTCCCTGATCCGGAACATCTTCACCGACGCCCGCGAGCGCGCCCTGGCCATCGGCATCTGGGCCGCCGTCGCTGGAGCCGGCGCCGCTCTCGGGCCGCTGATCGGCGGAGTGCTCGTGGAGGAGTACGGATGGGCCGCGGCCTTCTGGCTGAACGTTCCGGTGGTCATCGCCACCTTCATCGCCGGCATCTGGCTGCTGCCCGAGTTCAAGGACGCCGGACATGCGCCGCTCGACGTGCCGAGCGCACTCCTGTCGGTCATCGGGGTGGTGGGACTGGCCTGGGGCATCAAACACATCGCCAAGGGCAGTCCGGGCATCGTGGACATCGCCGTACTCGCCGTAGGGGTGCTCGTCCTGGTGGTGTTCGCCCGTCGACAGTTGGGGCTGCCCGATCCACTGCTCGATGTTCGGCTCTTCCGGAACCGAGCCTTCACGGCTGCGGCGCTGGTCATCCTGATGGCCATGCTCGCCATCGGCGCAGCGCTCTTCCTGCTGTCCCTCTGGCTCCAGTACGTCCACGGCTACTCGCCTTCCCAGGCCGGGTTGCGCACACTGCCCGCCGCGCTCGCCGTACTCGTTGGATCGCTCCTGGCCCCCGTGTTGATGGACCGGTTGGGAGTGCGTTCCCTCATGACGCTGGGGCTCGGGGGTGTCGTCGCCGGATTCTTGGTCCTGGCGCTCTCTCCGGAGCCGACCGGCTACGGATACGTCGCCGCCGTGCTGGTGCTGCTGGGCCTCGGCGACGGACTGGCGATCACCACGGCGTCGTCCGTCCTGGTGTCGGCCGTCCCCGCCGCCCGGGCCGGACAGGCCGGAGCCGTGTCCGAGACCAGTTACGAGCTCGGGGTGGGGTTGGGCGTGGCCCTGCTGGGGTCGATTCACGGGGCCGTGTACGCCGACCACATGGCGGGGCAGCCGGCGCAGGCCCGCGAGTCGATCGGTGGTGCGTTCGAGTTGGCGCGCACCGAAGGCGGGCAGATCCTGGAGGTCGCACGGATCGCCTTCGACGACGCGCTGACCACGACGGCTTTCGTCTCGGCCGGGATCGTCGCCGTGGTGACCGTCCTCGTGGCATGGCTGGTGCCTCGGGGATTCACGGCCACGGCCGGGCACTGACTTTGACGGTCCAGGGCAGACCCGCCGCCCGCGGAAGACCGGTAGCCAGCGGAAGACCGGCCGCCCGGCCGCGGAGGGCCGGGCGGAACCAGTGCTGAACCGTAGGGGGTCTGTGGCTGGTCGGTGGATCAGCGGCAGCGCTTGCCGTCCGGGGGCACCGTGCCCTTGAGGAGGTAGGCGTTGATGGCCGAGTCGATGCATTCGCTGCCCCGCCCGTAGGCCGTGTGCCCGTCGCCGTCATAGGTCAACAGCCGACCGGACGACAGTTGGCCCGCCAACGCCTCGGCCCATTTGTACGGCGTCGCCGGGTCTCTCGTCGTACCGACCACCAGGATCGGGTCCGCGCCCTCGGCCTTGATGGGGTGCGCGGTGCCGGTGGCCGGGGTGGGCCAGTAGGCGCAGTTCAGGGCCGCCCAGGCGAAGCCGCGGCCGAACACCGGGGATGCCCGTTCGAAGTCGGGGAGGGCTTCCTCCACGTCCTGTGGACGGCTGAAGGCGGGGGGCAGATCAAGACAGTTCACGGCGGCGTTGGCGTACATCAGATTGGCGTATGAACCGTCGCTCTCGCGCTCGTAGTAGCTGTCGGCCAGCGCCAGCAGACCGGCGCCGTCGCCCTCCATGGCGCTCGTCAGCCCCTCCCGCAGTTGCGGCCAGGCGTTCTCGTCGTACATCGCGGTGAGCACGCCGGTCGTGGCCAGCGATTCGCCGAGTTCACGGCTCTCGCCCGTGGGCACGGGCCGCGCGTCCAGTTCGGCGAAGAACGCCTTGAGGCGGGCGGAGGCGTCCGTGACCGAGGTGGTGCCCAGCGGGCAGTCGGCGCGGGCCACGCAGTCCTTCGCGAAGGAACGGAAGGCGGTCTCGAACCCCGCGGTCTGATCGCGGTTCACCTCGCGGGCGGACAGCGCGGGGTCGAGTGCGCCGTCGAGGACCAGGCGCCCGGCCCGGTCGGGGAAGAGTTCCGCGTAGGTCGCCCCCAGGAAGGTTCCGTACGACGCTCCGACGTACGCGAGCTTCCGGTCGCCGAGTACGGCGCGCAGCACGTCCATGTCCCGGGCGGAATCCTCGGTGGAGACATGGGGCAGGACCGTGCCGGAGCGCTTTTCGCACCCGGCGGCGAACGCCTTGAAGGAGGTGGTGAGCCGCGCGGTTTCGGCCGCGTCATCGGGCGTCTGGTCCACCTGGGTGTAGGCGTCCATCTCCTTGCCCGTCAGACATTCGACCGGCTCGCTGCGGGCGACTCCCCGCGGGTCGACGGCGACCATGTCGTACCGGGCGCGGACCGGGGCGGGGTAGCCGATGCCCGCGTACGCCTGGAGGTAGCCGATGGCGGATCCGCCGGGGCCACCTGGGTTGACCAGCAGCGATCCCAGGCGGGCGCCCGGCCCGGTGGCCTTCTTGCGGGCCACCGCGAGTTTGATGGACTGCCCTTCCGGCTTCTCGTAGTCGAGGGGGGCCTTCAGGGTGCTGCATTCAAATCCGGGGACTCCGCACTTACGCCAGCTCAACTTCTGTGTGTAGTAGGGCTTGAGCTCGGCGACGGGGGCGGCGCTCGTGCCCAGGCCCGAACCGCCGCCCTCGGGACTGGATACCGAAGAACTGTTGGAAGGGTCCGTTCCGGTGCAGCCCGACATCAGTAGGCCGGCTGCGGTCACGGCAAGGACTGAGCTGCGGAGCATGCGCCTTGGGTCCATCCCCGGAGCGTAGGCGACGGCGGGAGAAGTTGCCCATCCATCCCCTTACGGGTGAATTCCACCCATGGAAGGGACCCTCGTCATCACCGGACGGGTTGCCGGATCGCCTCGGGAACGCGACAGGCGTCAACGCCGATGAGGCCCCCGTCGCCTCAACCGGCCCCATCGACCTCCCTTGCCGGCGGTCAACCCGCGCGCAGCGCCATCGCCATGGCTTCCACGGCCAGCAACGGAGCCACGTTCTTCTGGAGGGAATCCCGACAGGCGAACACCGCCTCTATCCGACGCAGTGTGCTCTCCGGTGTCGAGCCACGGGCGATCCGCTCCAGGCCGTCCCGGACGTCCCCGTTGGCGATGGCGACCTCCGAACCCAGCTGGAGGGCGAGCACATCGCGGTAGAAGCTGGTGAGATCGCCGAGTGCGAGATCCAGGGTGTCCCGCTGGGTACGCGTCCTACGGCTCTTCTGTTGGTCTTCCAGTTCCTTCATCGCGCCCGCCGTCCCACGCGGCATTCGACCGCCCTGTGCAGCGCCGAGGGCGGCCTTCAACTCCTCGACCTCCTTGGTGTCGACCTCCTCCGCGACCTGCTTGGCGTCGTCCGCTGCGGCATCGATCAGCTCCTGGGCGGCCTTGAGCGCGGCCCCGACGTCATCGACCCGCAGGGGCAGTTTGAGGATGGTCGCCCGACGGGAACGGGCTCGCTCGTCGGTCGCCAACCGTCGAGCCCGGTCGATGTGCCCCTGGGTGGCGCGAGCAGCGGCGGCGGCGACCTCCGGCTCGATGCCGTCCCGACGGATCAGCACATCGGTGACGGCGTCGACGGGTGGTGTGCGCAGCATCAGATGGCGGCACCGGGAACGGATCGTGGGCAACACGTCTTCCAGTGACGGTGCGCACAGCAACCAGACCGTACGGGGAGCTGGCTCCTCGACCGCCTTCAGCAGGACGTTGCCCGCGCCCTCGGTGAGTCGATCCGCGTTCTCCAGGATGATCACTTGCCAGCGGCCGACCGCAGGGGAGAGCTGGGCCCGGCGGACCAGGTCCCTGGTCCCCTTGACGCCGATCGACAGCAGGTCGGTGCGGACGACCTGCACATCCGTGTGCGTACCGATGAGGGCGGTGTGGCAGCCGTCGCAGAATCCGCACCCGGGGACTCCGCCGAGGGCCCGGTCGGGGCTGATGCACTGCAAGGCGGCGGCGAAGGCACGGGCGGCCGTGGCCAATCCGGAGCCGGGGGGTCCGGTGAACAGCCAGGCATGGGTCATCGTGGAGGTGTCGGCGAGGGGTTCGCCACCGGCCTCGGCGGTGACGAGCGCATCGGCGTCACGAGCGGCAGCACTGAGCTGCTTGTGCACCCGCTCCTGGCCGACGAGGTCATCCCATACCGCCATCTGCCGGTCACCTGCCTTCTCTGCTGGGAGCTCCCATTGTGCGGCAGGGGACTGACAGCGGCGTCCACCCCGCGGCCAGCGGCTCCGTACTCCCCGCATCCGATGGGCCTACGCGGTGCACGAGGAGCCGATCAGGCCCCGGGGGTCTGGGCTCGCTAGCGTCCGCGCCGACGACGGGGGCCGTTGCCCCGCTCGTCGTCGTCCTCGTGCGAACCGAACAGCTCATCGGCGAGCGTCGGAAGATCGTCGAGGGGAGTCTCCTCCGCCCAGTCCGAGCGGCGGCGCGGACGTCCGGTGTCCGGGTCGATCAGGGGGAGTTCCCGCGTGCGGTCGTTGGGCCCCACGAGACCGGAGCCCGTGGCAGGTCGCGGATCCTCAGCGGGCCGGGGGCGGGAGGCCGATCCGGCATCCGACTTTGCCCCACGGCCGGCGCTCCGACTGCCCGTGCCCCTTGAGGAGCGGGCCGAACCGGTCGACGGGCGCTGCGGCTGCTCGTCCCGGAAGATCCCCGGAGGCACCCGGTCCGTCGGCTCCTCCGCACGCACCGGCGGCAGTACGGCCGTCTCGTCCAACGGCTCGTTCCGCACCGGCGGCAGAACCGCCGTCTCCTCCGACCGCTCATCCCGCACCGGCGGCAGAACCGCCGTCTCGTCCAGCCCACGGTCCGAAGGAGCGTTCCCTGGGACCTTCGGGACTTCCTGCGTCACGTCGTTCGACCCCACCACGGGGGTCGGTACGGTGATCTCATCGGCCGAGGGCTCGGACGCCTCCACGACCGGCGTCGGCACGGTCACCTCGTCGCCCGAGGTGGCCCCGGCCCTCTTCGCGGCAGCACCGCGAGGCGGCTTCGCGGCCTCGGCCGCCTCAGCTGCTGCGGACTCCCGGGCAGCCTTCGCGGCAGCGGCTTCCTGAGCAGCCCTCGCCTCTGCGGCGGCTCGTTCCGCAGCCCTAGCCTCCGCCGCCTCCTTCGCGGCCTTGGCCGCCGCAGCCGCTTCGGCGAGTTGCCGCGCCTCCTCCGCGCGCAGCAGGGCCTCTTCCGCCCTGCGCTGCTTCTCCAGCCGTCGTTCCTCGGCCTCCGCGCGCAGCCGTGCCTGCTCCTCGGCGAGCCTGCGCAGCCGTTCCTGCTCCTCCTGCCGCGACCTCTCCTCGGCCTCGCGCCTGCGCCGCTCCTCCTCGGCCGCCCTGCGCTCCTCTTCGGCGCGCTGACGTGCCTTTTCCGCCTTGCGCTCCTCCTCGCGCTGGCGTGCCGCCTCTTCCTCGGCCTTGCGACGGGCCTCCTCTTCGGCGCGGAGCTTCGCGAGCTGCTCCTCGCGCTCGCGCGCCAGCCGCTCCTCCTCCGCCTTGCGGGCGGCCTCTTCCTCGGCCTTGCGGCGCAACTCCTCCTCCGCCTTGCGACGGGCCTCCTCCTGGGCCCGCACTTCGGCCTCGGAGAGGGGGAGCAACTGGTCGAGTCGGTGCCGTACGACCTTGGTCACGGCCTCCGGGTCCTGTCCCGCGTCCACCACGAGATAGCGTCCGGGGTCGCCCGCGGCAAGCGTCAAGAATCCGGATCGGACCCTTCCGTGGAACTCGGCGGGCTCCGACTCCAGACGGTCCGGCGCCTCCGTGAACCGCTCCCGCGCGGTCGCAGGCGACACGTCGAGCAGGACCGTCAGATTCGGCACCAGGCCGTCCGTGGCCCAGCGCGAGATGCGGGCGATCTCCGTAGGCGACAGATCACGGCCCGCGCCCTGGTAGGCGACCGAGGAGTCGATGTAACGGTCGGAGATGACGATCGCGCCGCGCTCCAGGGCGGGCCGCACCACCGAGTCGACGTGCTCGGCCCGGTCGGCGGCGTACAGCAGGGCCTCGGCACGGTTGGAGAGTCCGGCCGACGACACGTCGAGCAGGATCGACCGCAGCCGCTTGCCGACGGGCGTGGCACCGGGCTCCCGGGTGACGACGACCTCGTGCCCCTTGTCGCGGATCCACCGTGCGAGGGCCTCCACCTGCGTGGACTTGCCCGCGCCGTCGCCGCCTTCGAGGGCGATGAAGAAGCCGGTGGGGGCGATCGCCTGGGCCGGGTCGGCCCCGCCGCGCAGGGCCTCGGTCAGATCGCGGCGCAGGGGTACGCCGGAGCGGTCGTCCGTCTTGGCGAGGACGAGCGCCGCGACGGGCAGCAACAGGGCTCCGACCAGCATCAGGCTGAAGGCCGCACCGCCCCGGACGAAGGCGAGGTCGCCGCCGGCCAGTCGCTGCGACCCGATCAGCGCTGCGAACAGGGGCGCGGCAAGGGCGCCGAAGGCGATGGAGACGCGCACGACCGCCTGGAGGTGATCGTTCATCCGGGCCTGTCGGGGGTCCTCGCACTCCTGGTCGATGAGCGCATGACCGATCTTCGCGGCGACTCCGGCCGCGAAGCCACCGACGACCGCGGTGAACACGACCGTTGCCGTGTCCGGGACCAGCCCCATCGCCAGCAGGGCGATCCCGGTGACCGCGAGGGCGAGAGCCAACAGTCGACGGCGGGAGAGCGTGGGCAGCACCGAATCGCCGCCGCGGATGCCGAGGGTCGTACCGCCGGTCAGGGCGAGGACGAGGAGGGCGAAGGTCAGCGGCCCGCCACCGAGGTCGACGGCGTGGAGTACGGACACGGCGACGGCTGCCGCGATCGCACCCGCGACCGCGGCGCAGCCGGTGACGAAGAGGGGGATCGCGCCCGTACGGCCCTTCTCCACCCCGTCACCGCCGACGGCGGACGGCCGGCGCAGCCCTTCGAGCGGCGACCTCGGACGGGGGGTCGGCGAGGACGGCAGGGTGATGAAGACGAGGACCGAGATGGATGCGGCGAAGAGGCCGGCGGCGACGTACGAACCGAGCGCGGCTTGGTGCAGGGAGAACCAGTCGACGCCCGCGCCCAGCGCCTTGCCGATCAAGGCGGCGACGAGCAGACCGGCGGCGGCGAGGGGGATGGCGACGAATCCGGTCCGCAGCCAGAGCCTGCGCAGGGCGTCGAGGTGGTCGGGCAGGGGGCGCACGGCCGCGCCTTCCAGCGGCGGTGCGGGAAGCAGCGCCGGAGCGGCCCCCTCGCGGGCCACGGTCCAGAAGCGTTCCGCGATGCCGAGGACGAACACGGTGACCAGCAGCATCAGTACGGCGTTGGCCGGGGTCCAGTCGAGCCACAGGGGGGCGACGATCAGCAGGGCCAGTCGCACGCCGTCAGAAGCGATCATGGTCCAGCGGCGGTCCAGCGGGCCCTTGGGCGAGGTCAGCGAGGTCAGCGGGCCGAGGAGGACGGCACCGAAGAGGAAGGTGGCGAGCACGCGGGTGCCGAGTACGGCGGCGACGGAGAAGGCCGCGCCCCGATAGCCGTCACCGAGGGTGCCCTCCGTCACCGCGGCCTGGAGGGTGAGCAGGAGCAGCACCAGAACGGCCATGGCGTCGCCGACCGCACCGACCGCCTGGGCATTCCACAGCCGACGTAGTGAGGGGACGCGCAGCAGGGAGCGCAGCGCCCGTTCGCGGGAGTCCGCGGCAAGGGCGTCGGAGTCTGAGGCAGTCTCTGAGACGGTGCCCTCGACCGTCTGCTGCTTGGCTGGCTGCTCGGCTCGCGTCATCCGCCCAGCCTATCCGGAGCGCCTAGCTCCCTGAGGGGTCAGCCCGAACATATGGGCGTTTCTGGACACGACTGAAGGCTCCGCCCCAGACCATTGCCGACCTCTCAACATTCTTTCGACGCAACCGCCACATTCTTCACACAGCACAGCATCCAGCGGTCATCCACAGAAACAGGATGCAGGGGAAAAAAGCCGCATGGGTTCTTCCCGACCCGAGCTTGCTTACTCCGGTCGGGAAGAACCCATGCGGTGATCGAATCCCTATGCGTCGCCGCTGGCCTTGGCCGACGCCGTGGTCTTCGCCGCGGCCGTCTTCTTGGTCACGGTCTTCTTCGCGGCCGTCTTCTTCGCGGTGGTCTTGGCCGCCGTCTTCTTGGCTGCGGTCTTCGTGGCCGTGGCCTTCTTCGCAGGGGCCTTCTTGGCGGGTGCCTTCTTCGCCGTCTTCTTGGCGGGCCCCTTGGCACGCTTCTCGGCGAGCAGCTCGTAGCCGCGCTCCGGGGTGATGTCCTCCACGCTGTCACCGCTGCGCAGCGTGGCATTGGTCTCGCCGTCGGTGACGTACGGACCGAAGCGGCCGTCCTTGACCACCACGGGACGCTCGCTCACCGGGTCGTTGCCCAGTTCCTTCAGCGGCGGCTTGGCGGCTGCCCGCCCGCGCTGCTTGGGCTGGGCGTAGATCGCCAGGGCCTCGTCCAGCGTGATCGTGAACAGCTGGTCCTCGCTCTCCAGGGAGCGCGAGTCGGTGCCCTTCTTGAGGTACGGGCCGTACCGGCCGTTCTGCGCGGTGATCTCGACGCCCTCGGCGTCCTTGCCGACGACACGCGGCAGGGACATCAGCTTCAGGGCGTCGGCCAGGGTGACCGTGTCCGGGGACATGCTCTTGAAGAGCGAGGCCGTCCGCGGCTTGACCGCGTTCTTGCCGGTCTTCGGGGTGCCTTCGGGAAGGATCTCGGTGACGTACGGGCCGTACCGCCCATCCTTGGCCACGATCTCGTGGCCCGACACCGGGTCGGTGCCCAGCGCGAAGTCCCCGCTGGGCTTGGCCAGCAGTTCCTCCGCGTACTCCACGGTCAGCTCGTCCGGAGCGAGGTCGTCCGGAACATCTGCGCGCTGGTGGCCTTCCTGGTCCTTCTCGCCCCGCTCGACATAGGGGCCGTACCGGCCGACGCGCAGGACGATGCCGTCCCCCACGGGGAAGCTGGAGATCTCCCGGGCGTCGATCGCACCGAGGTCGGTGACCAGGGCCTTCAGGCCGCCGAGGTGGTCGCCGTCCCCGTTGCCCGCGGCTGCGGCGTCACCCTGGGGGGCACCGGCCTCCTGTGCGCCCTGACCGAAGTAGAAACGCTTCAGCCACGGCACCGACTGCGCCTCGCCCCGCGCGATGCAGTCGAGGTCGTCCTCCATCTTGGCGGTGAAGTCGTAGTCGACGAGCCGGCCGAAGTGCTTCTCCAGCAGATTGACGACGGCGAAGCTCAGGAAGGAGGGCACGAGGGCCGTCCCCTTCTTGAAGACGTACCCGCGGTCCAGAATGGTGCCGATGATCGAGGCGTACGTGGAAGGGCGGCCGATCTCACGCTCTTCCAGCTCCTTGACCAGCGACGCCTCGGTGTAGCGGGCGGGCGGCTTGGTCGCGTGGCCGTCGACCGAGATCTCTTCGGCGGCGAGCGCGTCGCCCTCCGAGACCTGCGGCAGTCGGCGCTCGCGGTCGTCGAGTTCGGCGTTCGGATCGTCGGCACCTTCGACGTACGCCTTCATGAAGCCGTGGAAGGTGATCGTCTTGCCGGACGCGGTGAACTCGACGTCGCGGCCGTCCGCCGCGGCCCCACCGATCCGTACGGTGACCGAGTTGCCGACGGCGTCCTTCATCTGAGAAGCCACGGTCCGCTTCCAGATCAGCTCGTAGAGCCTGAACTGGTCGCCGGTCAGACCCGTCTCAGCAGGCGTGCGGAAACGATCGCCCGAAGGACGGATCGCCTCGTGGGCCTCCTGGGCGTTCTTGACCTTGCCCGCGTAGACACGGGGCTTGTCCGGCAGATAGCTCGCCCCGTAGAGCTGTGTGACCTGGGCACGCGCCGCCGACACCGCGGTGTCGGAGAGCGTGGTGGAGTCGGTACGCATATAGGTGATGAAGCCGTTCTCGTACAGCTTCTGCGCGACCTGCATCGTGGCCTTGGCCCCGAAGCCCAGCTTCCGGGACGCCTCCTGCTGCATCGTCGTCGTACGGAAGGGGGCGTACGGGGAGCGGCGGTAGGGCTTGGACTCGACCGAGCGCACGGAGAACGCGGCGTTCTCCAGCGCGGCGGCCAGCGCACGGGCATGAGCCTCGTCCAGGTGCAGGATCTGGGCCTGGCCCGACTTGAGCTGTCCGTCCGGACCGAAGTCCCGACCCTGGGCGACCCGCTTGCCGTCGACCGTGTTCAGTCGGGCGGTGAGGGTCGAGGGGTCGGAGGGATCGCCTGCGCGGCCGGTCGAGAACGTCCCGGTGAGGTCCCAGTACTCGGCGGAGCGGAATGCCCTGCGCTCACGCTCCCGCTCGACGACCAGTCGGGTGGCGACGGACTGCACCCGGCCGGCGGACAGCCGGGGCATGACCTTCTTCCACAGGACAGGCGATACCTCGTAGCCGTAGAGCCGGTCCAGGATGCGGCGGGTCTCCTGGGCGTCGACCATGCGCTTGTTCAGCTCACGCGGATTGGCGACAGCCTCGCGGATGGCGTCCTTGGTGATCTCGTGGAAAACCATCCGGTGGACCGGGACCTTGGGCTTGAGCACCTCAAGGAGGTGCCAGGCGATGGCCTCACCCTCACGGTCCTCATCGGTGGCCAGATAGAGCTCGTCGGAGTCGGCGAGCTGTTCCTTGAGCTTTCTGACCTGCGCCTTCTTGTCGGCATTGACGACATAGACGGGCTGGAAGTCATGCTCGACGTCGACACCGAGTCGGCGCACCTCACCGGTGTACTTCTCGGGCACCTCAGCCGCGCCGTTCGGGAGGTCGCGGATGTGCCCGACGCTCGCCTCGACGACATAGCCGGGGCCGAGGTAGCCCTTGATCGTCTTCGCCTTGGCTGGCGACTCGACGATCACGAGGCGTCGGCCGCCCTGTGCGGTCTCGCTGGTCGGGGACAACTTCGCTCTTCTCTCCGGTTGAATGCTTGGCTGGGCAGACACGGCAGTACGACGCTGATGACGCACGTCGTGACACTGCTGCGGCACTGCTGGGCACTGCTCGACACTGTGGTGGTGCTAGCTGCCGCTGCGGAGTGTGACGGTACAACCCGCCCCCGTGTCAAACGGTAAAAGCCCGCAACGGCCACTCGAACGGTAACCCGAGTCTGGGCATTCCTGCCGCCCGGACCGACACGCCGGTGTCCTGGCGCCCCGATGGAGGGCGATCGAGCGCCGACCGCACAAGGCGGGAGGTCGGGCATGTGCACCTGGGCACCGAAGAAAGGCCGACGGGGCCGCTCGGGCAGTCACCACCGTGGCCGTACCTCTTGGATCACAGCTCTCGATCGGAACCGGGAGTCCTGGGTTCGAGGCCGGTCGGACGACGTTCAAACAGTCGCAAAAGTCGTCTCAAGAGTATTCATCGCCGTGCCACCGGCGTCACTCCGATCGGTGCCGGGCGCCTCATCCGGCCCGTCGAGCGGACTCACCGGGACCGCTGAGCCGCCAGCACCCACCGTCGACGGTTCCTGGTGGCGCACGGCGCCGATGCGACGGGACAAGGACCCGGAGGAACACGGACGAGGACCACAAGGAACAAGGGACCGCCCAAGCCGAAGGGACCGCCCAGGCCGAAGGGACTGCACAAGACAAGGGGACGGGGCCCATCCGAAGCAGGCAGACGGGCCCTCCCCGGGTCCGGACGGCACAGCACATCCGCCCTGCCCACCGGTCAGTGGACGATCGTCTCGTTCACCGGAACGGACATCTGCGGATGCGAACCGCCGGTTCACACCCGGACCCGCACGCGGCCGGCGGAAACGCGGCGGCGGCAGAAACCGTCCACGCGGGGCTGCGGACCTGGGCTCAGGCGCGGCCGAAGCACCACACGCCCAGGGCGAGTGACGCCATGCCGAACGTGACCGTGAGGGCGACGGCGACCCCGGGATGCACCCCGTGGGCGACCGGTGCGCGATGGGCGGCCCGGACCGCCGTCCACAGCAGCAATCCGGCCCCGAACAGCGAGAACGCTCCTCCGGCGAAGATCGCTGGTCCACTTTCCATGCCGTGCCCCGTCCTGCGCCCGTACCGCTACCGAGGTGGTGCGGGGTGGTTGCACCCCACGTCTGAGGCTGGCAGTTCACGGCGTCCTGGACGCGAATTCGGGGTGAACACCACCGGGGTTCACCCGGGCGAGGAGCGCACTCCTCTTTTTGGGTTCGTCTTTGGCCTTTCCTAGGCTGTTCTTGGTACTGCCACGTGCTTTCTGTGCCCTGGGTTCGTCCACCACGGACCGATGCCGGCAACACAGCGTGACCAACCGCTCGATGTCCCATGACTGCGGATCGCCGGATCGACGTTCCCCGGCAACGGCGGCGCCCCCTGGCCCCTGGTACTGCCAGCACGAGGAGCCAGGGGAACACGGTCACAGCAGACAATCCTTCAGGCGAACAATGGCCTGTTTCGTTCCACGAGACCGACTGAACTGCTGTTGGTGGGAGCGGGAGACGTCACAAGACGGTCGGACGGGTCGACAGGACGGGCTCCAGGAAGCCCTCCTCGACCAGCAGTCGCAGGGCCTGCGGCGTACGGTCGCGCAGCAGCACCGGATCCTCATCGATCAACTGCGCGATCGCGTCCAGGATCCGGCCGGCGCTCAACGTACCGTCGCAGGCACCCGCGAACCCCGCACCGACCGTGTCGACCTTGGTCGCCCGTCGCATACCGCGGTGCTGCCGGAGCACCACGTGCTCTGGGTCTTCTGCGCCCGGCTGGCCGACCTGTTCCTGGACCACGTCGGTGGCCAGGTCGAAACGGTCCGCGAGAAGTGCCGCGTCGTCACGGCTGCGCAGATAGTCCTGCCGGACGAAGTGGGCCCGCACGGTCTCACCGAGCGGCTGCTCCACCGGGTGCGGCCACTCCTCCACCACCACGGACGGCCGCTCGGCGTCCGACTTGCGCAGGGTGATCCAGCCGAAGCCGACCGCCCTGGTGCCCCTCGCCTCGAACTCGTCCAGCCAACGCTCGTACCGTTCGGCGTAGTGCGCGGCGTCCCCGCGGTGGTCGCCGCTGTCGCGCAGCCACAATTCGGCGTACTGCGTGACGTCCTGCACCTCCCGTTGGACGATCCACGCGTCACAGCCGTCGGGTACCCAGGAGCGCAGCCGCTCCTGCCACTCCTCGCCGTCGACGTGCTCCCAGTTGGCGAGGAACTGCGCGTACCCACCGGGATTCAGTCGCTCCCCGGCCTGCTGGACGAGGGAACGACACAACTCGTCCCCGGCCATGCCGCCGTCCCGGTACGTCAGCCGGGCGTCCGCACCCGTGGCGCCGGGGGAGATCACGAAGGGCGGGTTGGACACGATCAGGTCGAAGGTCTCCCGACCGACCGGATCGAACAGCGAGCCCTGTCGCAACTCGGCCGTGGGAGCGGCGGAGAGCGCGAGGGTCAGTCGGGTGAAGTCAAGCGCCCGCGGATTCAGATCCGTGGCCGTCACCCGGGCGGAGTGCTGAGCGGCGTGGAGCGCCTGGATGCCAGAGCCGGTTCCGATGTCGAGCGCGGCGGACACCGTCGCCCGCACGGTGATCCCGGCGAGCGTCGTGGACGCGCCCCCGACACCCAGGACGACCGCCTCGCTCTGCCCGCTGGCACCACCGGCACCACCGACCACGCAGCCCAGGTCGGAGACGACGAACCAGTCCTGGCCCTCGGGACCGCCGTACGGGCGCACGTCGACCGTGGCGTAGACCTGGCCGTCCGAACGCATCAGCCAGCCGTCCGCCAAGCACTCCTCCAGCGGCAGGACAGCGCCGGCCTGCGTCTCTTCCACGGGCTGTTGGAGCAGGAACAGCCGCACGAGCGAGGCCAGGGCCCCGCCGCCGCGGGTGGCTCGGAGGGCAGGCACGGTCTCGCTGCGGGCGAGCGCGGCATACGCGGATCCGCCGAGGAGGTCGAGCAGTCCGTCGACGGTGAAGTCGCCGAGGAGCAACGCCTCACGCAGCTTGAGCGCATGGACGGGGGACGGCAGGTCGGGCGAGGCATCGGTCGTACTCACCCGCCCATTGTCACCGCCGCCACCGACAACCGCTGCGCCGCCCGCCGCGAGCCCGGGGAGGTCTTCGCGGGTCCGCCTCGGCTCAGGTGGCGGAACTGGCCGCGGGACTCGGCTTCACCGGCTTGCAGCCCGGCTGCTTCGCCATGGCCGTACCGGTCTCCCCGGACCTCAGCTTCTGGCGGGCGCTCTGGTTGACCTCGATCTTCGCCAGCCCCTCCGCGATCGGCTTGAGGCCGTCGGCGAAGTTCTGCTGGTTCTGGATGTCGAGGGCGTCCACCTGCTTCTTCAGGTTCAGATACGCCGTGGACTCGGCATCGAACTCGGCCGCGGCGTTCTTGACCAGCTCCGCTCCGCCGTCAACGGGCGGGGTTCCCGCGGCCCTCAGCGCCGAGGCGTGGCCCTTGTCCGCGTCCGAGAGGTCCTGGAACGCCTTGGAGTCCGCGGACTGGATATCAGCCGGTTTGCCGTCCGATGCGGTCGAGCGGATGAGCTGCTCGGCATCGGCCCGCTTCTTGATCTGGGGCTGTGCTGCGTCGCAGTACTTCTTGGCCCAGTCGTCGACCGTGAATTTGTCCTCGTCGCTGCTGCAACCCGACAGCGCCAACACCAGCACCGCACTGCTGGACAGTGCGACCGCAAGCTTCTTGTTCACCGGATCGATCCCTTCCAAGGCTCCTCGGCCCCGGAACATACACGCCATGTGGGCGACCACAGCGCCCCCTGCATCCGGTTCATACCTCATTGCGCCATTTGCTTCAGGAGAGAGAAGGCTCACGGCAACCCGCTGAACGCCCGGAGGGACGGGCGGACGCCATGTCATCACATGGCGTCCGCCCGCTCTTTGATCAGATGACGGTCGCTCGGATTGCTACGAGACCACCGCGGGATCGGGCGTCGGGGCACCCCTCTCGGCCGTCTGGGGTTCGTCGTCCCCGACGGTGATGCCGCGGCGTTTGGAGACGTAGACCGCGCCCACGATGATCAAGATGGCGAGGACGGCGACCACGGCCCTGACGCCGGCGCTGGCATCGTCCCCGTAACTGAACTGGACCACTGCCGGAGCAATCAGCAGCGCGACCAGGTTCATGACCTTGAGCAGGGGGTTGATCGCCGGACCCGCCGTGTCCTTGAAGGGGTCACCGACCGTGTCACCGATGACGGTCGCGGAGTGCGCCTCACTGCCCTTGCCGCCGTGATGACCGTCCTCGACGAGCTTCTTCGCGTTGTCCCACGCACCTCCGGAGTTGGCGAGGAAGACGGCCATCAGGGTGCCGGTGCCAATCGCCCCCGCGAGGAAGGCGCCGAGGGCTCCGACTCCCAGGGAGAACCCGACGGCGATGGGCGTGAGCACGGCGAGCAGCCCGGGAGTCGCCAGTTCCCGCAGGGCGTCCTTGGTGCAGATGTCGACGACCCGCCCGTACTCCGGCTTCTCCGTGTAGTCCATGATCCCCGGGTGCTCACGGAACTGCCGGCGCACCTCGTACACCACGGCCCCCGCCGATCGGGACACCGCGTTGATCGCGAGACCCGAGAAGAGGAAGACGACCGCGGCGCCGAGAACCAGGCCCACCAGGTTGTTGGGCTGAGAGATGTCCATGACGAGATTCATCGGGGCGCCTTCGCCGACCTTCTCCCCGACGTCCCGGGCCGCGGTCGCGATGGCGTCGCGGTACGACCCGAAGAGCGCCGCAGCCGCCAGTACGGCGGTGGCGATGGCGATGCCCTTGGTGATGGCCTTGGTGGTGTTGCCGACGGCGTCCAGGTCGGTGAGGACCTGGGCGCCGGCGCCCTGCACGTCGCCGGACATCTCGGCGATGCCCTGGGCGTTGTCGGACACGGGTCCGAAGGTGTCCATGGCCACGATGACGCCGACGGTGGTGAGCAGTCCCGTACCGGCGAGAGCGACCGCGAAGAGCGCCAGCACGATGGACGAACCGCCCAACAGGAAGGCGCCGTACACACCCAGTCCGATCAGGAGCGCGGTGTAGACGGCCGACTCCAGACCGATGGAGATTCCGGCCAGGATCACCGTCGCCGGACCGGTCAGCGACGACTTGCCGATGTCCTTGACGGGCCGTCGGTTGGTCTCGGTGAAGTACCCCGTCAACTGTTGGATCAGGGCGGCGAGCACGATGCCGATCGCGACGGCGATCAGGGCGAAGACCCGGGGATCGCCGTCGTGCGACGAGACCGCGGCTTCGGTGACTCCTTCCAACTCGGCGAACGTGGACGGGAGGTAAACGAATGCCGCCACCGCCACCAGGGCGAGCGAGATCAGCGCGGAGATGAAGAACCCCCGGTTGATGGCGGTCATACCGCTGCGGTCGGAGCGCCGAGGAGCCACCGCGAAGATGCCGATCATCGCGGTGACCACCCCGATCGCGGGGACGATCAGGGGGAAGGCGAGTCCGGCGTCGCCGAAGGCCGCCGTGCCGAGGATGAGTGCCGCCACCAGGGTGACCGCGTAGGACTCGAAGAGGTCGGCGGCCATTCCTGCGCAGTCGCCGACGTTGTCGCCCACGTTGTCGGCGATGGTGGCCGCGTTGCGGGGGTCGTCCTCGGGGATGCCCTGTTCGACCTTGCCGACGAGGTCGGCGCCGACGTCGGCGGCCTTGGTGAAGATGCCACCACCGACACGCATGAACATGGCGATCAGCGCGGCGCCGAGACCGAAGCCCTCCAGAACCTTGGGGGCGTCGGCGGCATAGACGAGAACGACACAGGAGGCCCCGAGCAGACCGAGACCCACGGTGAACATTCCCACCACGCCTCCCGTACGGAAAGCGATCTTCATTGCTTTGTGTGCGACTGCGGTCAGATCCTTTTCCGGTTCACCCGGCGCTGGCGTGGCCTCACGCGCCGCTGCGGCGACGCGCACATTCGCCCGTACGGCCAGACGCATACCGATGTACCCGGTGGCCGCCGAGAAAAGCGCACCCACCAGGAAGAACACCGAGCGCCCTGCACGCTGGGACCAGTTGTCCGCGGGAAGCAGGAGGAGGAGAAAGAACACGACGACTGCGAACACGCCGAGTGTGCGCAACTGACGGGCCAGATAGGCATTTGCGCCTTCCTGGACCGCAGCCGCGATCTTCTTCATGGAATCGGTGCCCTCGCCGGCCGCCAGTACCTGGCGCACCAGAAGCTGGGCAACGACGAGCGCTGCCAGTGCCACGACGGCGATGACAATGATGATCAGGCGATTGTCATCCGTGAGTACCGCGGCTGCGAGTGAGGTGGGGTGGTCGGCCAGTTCTGAGGTGTAGAGCCCCGCCATTCGTCCTCCTTGACGTCGTCCAGAGCTCAAGATGTGGACGGATTGTAGGGAGCGGAACCCGATCAAAACAGGGCGCGACAAATGCAATTGACCTTCACTTGCCGCTCATCAAATGATCCAATCCCAAAAAACACTCCGAATGGAGTAATGGGACGAAGGCATTGGCTTCCGGAGAACGATCTAGAGAAATAGAAAGAGTTGCAGCTCAGCAGTGCCGGAAGGGCTTCGAACTCATATTTCTCGCACTCTGCGGTGATGTCTCACGGGTATCACTTGGCCCCAAACGGGCGGTGGCCGAACAACTACTGAGGATGGGCGCCAATACGTCCGTCACGGCGTGTTGCCCGATCGACGGCGGCCTGCGTCGTCCTCACAGGAAGCCTTTGCCCCGGGGCCGCGACGAGAAGGGAACGCTCACCACGCCGGAGCGGCCTTCTTCCGGAGTCGTCCGGGCTGCCGTGAAGCGGGACGCCCAGCAGACCGAGCCGACCGCCATCCGGGCCGCGCCGACGGCTCTCTCACGTGCCTTCCCTACGGAGCCCGGAGGGGCCGGAGGATGGAACGGTCGGAGGATGGAACGGTCGGAGGATGGAACGGTCGGAGGATGGAACGGTCGGAGGAGCGAAGGGCGACGGGGTCGAAACGGCGTGGGCACCCCATGGACCTACGATTCTTGGGCACCCCATGGGCTCACGGCTCTTGGGCACGCCGTGGACCTACGGCTGAGGGCTCCGCCGCCGCCACTCTCGCCCGAGTCGCTTTATCGACTGCCGCGCCGGCGTGGAGCGCCATAACCCCACCCGTCCCGCGGGCCTGAGAGGGCCACTGGGGGCGCGACTTCGACGGTAACGGGGAGTTTTGCGGCGCTGGCGCCCCAAGGGCCCCAGTGCCCCACCCAGGGCCCGGTTCGGGGCTCGCGGCCGGGCAGCTCGCCCTGGCGGGAGTGCCCTGACGATGAAGGCAGAGGCGCGGGGCGAGGCCATCTCACCGCGCAACGAAGCCGCACGGCCACCGAGGGGCACCGCCACTAAGGGTCCGTACGGCCGTGGCCGTACGGACCTCACGGAGGTGACGACCCCACGGAGGCGGCGAACGACGCCTGGGCGGCAGCCCCTGCTACGGCAGGGGCCCGCGGCAAGCGAGGCGAGAGGATGCGGACAGCACGCACAGCCCGGCGTGGACAGACCGGCATCAGGCCAGCCAGCACAGGAACGTTAAAGATCAGTACAGAACGTGCAAAATGCACGATTCAGGCCAAGAGGCTGGCGGGGGTGGTCGGCCAGCTCATCCGGATGACGCCACCGACACCGCTGGAACTGACGTCCATGTCGTCGACGAGACCGCGAATGACCGCGAGGCCCATCTCGTCCTCGCCATCGGCGTCCTCCTCGACACCGCGGGCTCCACCGGATGCATCCTGCGAGCCGCTGATCCCGGGCAGGGGAACCTCGTCTCCGACCTCGATGGAGAAAGCCTTCTCCTCATCGGTCAACACCACCCGGATGGGCGCATCCACACCATGGCTTCGATGCAGACCAACGGCCCGGCTACACGCCTCACCGACCGCGAGGCGCACCTCATCCAGTACGGCCTCGTCGACACCTGCCCGGCGCGCCACGGCAGCGGCCACCAAACGGGCGGTCCTCACATGCTCAGGCTGGGCGCTGAAGCGCAGTTCGACGGTCGCCATGCGATCCCCCTCGGACGTACGGGCGTGCTTCTCAGGGGCCCGGGCTGGATGCCCGGTGCCCCTTGCTCTCTCGGTGCTTCCCGGTGGTTCCGATCGGCCTTCGCCGCTCGGAACCACCGTCCGACATCAGTCGGTGGCAGCGACGGCCTCGTCGACCGTGGTGTGAATGGGAAACACCTTGGTCAGGCCCGTAATCCGAAAGATCTTGAGAATGCGCTCCTGGTTGCAGACCAGGCGCAGCGAGCCTTCATGCGCGCGAACGCGCTTCAGGCCGCCCACCAGCACACCGAGCCCAGTCGAGTCGAGGAAGTCCACGCCCTCCATGTCGACAACCAGGTGGTAGCTGCCGTCGTTCACCAACTCGACCAACTGCTCGCGCAGCTTGGGCGCGGTATACACATCAATCTCGCCACCGACCTCGACGACCGTACGGTCGCCTGCAGGCCCAGACACATTGCGAGTCGACAGGGACAGGTCCACGGATCCTCCAGCACCTTGCTATCGAGCGGCCGCCCCCAATTAGGTCTCCCCGGCGGAGCCGGAGGACGGTCGCCAGCCGCGATGGCATTCAATCACTTACCAGCAGCCATGCACGACGCCTTGGGACCATTGTCCGTCACGCCAGTGACACACTCGGTGCCGATGGCCAAGAATCTCCGTCCCAATCGACCACCCGAGAGCGGGGAAACCCGCCCCTCCCCCGGCGTAGTCCTCGACCGGCTCGCCGTAGGGGCGGGCCGGGCTGCGCGCATCACTCATACGGAGCACTTGCCCCCGCGGCCGGGACGCCATGCTTCCTGGCCCGACCGCATTCGATCAGAAGTGATCAACGCCATTCAGCAGGCGGGCATCGACCGCCCCTGGGAACATCAGGCAGTCGCGGCCGAGCACGCTCTGGACGGAGAATCGGTCGTCATCTCCACCGGAACCGCCTCCGGCAAGTCGCTGGCCTACCTGGCGCCCGCGCTGACGGCCCTCCTCGACGGCTCCGAAGCCCCGAACGGTCGCGGGGCCACCACGCTCTACCTGGCACCGACCAAGGCGCTGGCGGCCGATCAGTGCCGCGCCGTGAAGGAGCTCACGGCACCGCTCGGCCACCGGATCCGCCCCGCGGTCTACGACGGTGACACTCCCTTCGAGGAACGCGAATGGGTCCGTCAGTACGCCACCTACGTCCTCACCAACCCGGACATGCTCCATCGCGGCATCCTGCCCTCACATCCCCGCTGGTCCTCCTTCCTGAAGGCGCTGCGCTACGTCGTGATCGACGAGTGCCACACCTACCGGGGCGTCTTCGGCTCCCACGTCGCCCAGGTACTGCGCCGGCTGCGCCGGATATGCGGGCGCTACGGCGCCGAACCCGTCTTCCTCCTCGCCTCGGCAACGGCGGCCGAGCCCGCCGTCGCCGCGACCCGGCTCACGGGGCTGCCCGTCCAGGAGGTCTCCGAAGACACCTCACCGCGAGGTGAACTGGTCTTCGCCCTCTGGGAACCCCCGCTGACCGAGCTCCAGGGCGAGAAGGGCGCTCCCGTACGCCGTACGGCCACCGCCGAGACCGCGGACCTCCTCACCGACCTGACCGTGCAGGGAATCCGCACGGTCGCCTTCGTCCGGTCCCGCCGCGGCGCCGAACTGATCTCCTTGATCACCAAGGAGCGCTTGGCGGAGGTCGACCGCTCGCTGCCCCAGCGGGTCGCGGCGTACCGCGGCGGCTACCTGCCCGAGGAGCGCAGGGCGCTGGAGCGGGCACTGCACTCCGGCGAACTCCTGGGGCTGGCCGCCACGACCGCGTTGGAACTCGGTGTGGACGTCTCGGGGCTCGATGCCGTCATCATCTCCGGATACCCGGGGACCCGTGCCTCCCTGTGGCAGCAGGCGGGCCGTGCCGGGCGCTCGGGCGAGGGCGCCCTGGCGGTGCTCGTGGCCCGGGACGACCCCCTGGACACCTATCTGGTGCACCACCCCGAAGCCTTGTTCCAGCGGCCGGTGGAGTCGACGGTCCTCGATCCCGACAATCCCTACGTACTCACCCCCCATCTGTGTGCTGCGGCAGCCGAACTTCCGCTCACCGAAGACGACCTACGCCTGTTCGGACCGGCAGCCGCGGACCTGATGCCCCAACTCGAAGCAGCTCGGCTTTTGCGCCGCCGTCCCACCGGCTGGCACTGGACCCGCAGGGAACGCGCTGCGGACCTCACCGACATCCGGGGCGAGGGCGGCCGTCCGGTGCAGATCGTGGAAGCTGCGACCGGCCGGCTGCTCGGCACCGTCGACGAATCGGCCGCCCACACCACCGTCCACGAGGGGGCCGTCCACCTCCACCAGGGACGCAGCTATCTGGTGAGAGAACTCGACCTGGCCGATCCGCACGGCGCCGTCGCCCTGGTCGAGGAAGCCAACCCGCCGTACTCGACCACCGCCCGAGACACGACGGCCATCACCGTCCTGACCACGGACACCGAGATTCCTTGGGGCGACGGCCGTCTGTGCTTCGGTTCCGTCGAGGTGACCAACCAGGTCGTCTCCTTCCTCCGCCGAAAACTGATCACCGGTGAGGTGCTCGGTGAGACCAAGCTCGACCTGCCGGCGCGCACGCTGCGCACCCGGGCCGTGTGGTGGACGGTGACGGAGGACCAGTTGGACGCCGCCCGGGTGAATCCCGAGCAGTTGGGCGGCGCACTTCACGCAGCCGAACACGCCTCCATCGGGATGCTCCCGCTCTTCGCCACCTGTGATCGCTGGGATATCGGCGGGGTTTCCGTCCCCCTGCACCCGGACACCCTGCTGCCGACGGTCTTTGTGTACGACGGGCATCCGGGAGGTGCCGGCTTCGCCGAACGGGCCTTCCACACGGCACGTGGGTGGCTCGCCGCAACCCGGGAGGCCATCGCCGCCTGCGAATGCGAGGCGGGTTGCCCGTCCTGTATCCAGTCGCCCAAGTGTGGCAACGGCAACGAACCCCTCCACAAGCGGGCCGCCGTACGGCTGTTGACGGAACTCCTCAAAGGCGCCCCGCTCGCCTCCGAGTAGGACTCGCCGGGGGCGACGGTCGGGGCCTGCCCGCAATGCGCAATGCCTGCTCGCGAGCGGGCACCGATCGGCCGCCCTGTTCCCTCGATTCGACGGGGGACGGACAACCCAGCCGTAAGCTCAACCGCCGCCGGAGGCCCGGCTCTGGCCCTCACTTCGGGCGCGTAGGGACCGAATCGGACCCGCACCGTCACCTCGGCGATCTCGCCCCGCACCGCACACCGCACCACCTCGGCGCCCTGTGCCCGGGCCACCTCCACCCCCTTGGCACAGGCGGGTGCCGGGCCCAGCAGTGCCTGGCTCGCAGCGGCGAGGGACGCCAGATCTGCCGCCGCGGCCGCCCGGTGACGGGTGATCACCGCCTGGCCCAAGGCCAGCACCGCGGCGAACAGAAGACAGAGCACGGTCGCTGCCATGGCGGTCCACACCGTGGCCGAACCCTGGTCTCCCGGCTGCGGAGTCCGCCCTGCCGGTTCGGCGAGGCGAACTCGTCCCGCCGTCATGGCAACACCTCGTTCGCCCCCGGAACCGGCTCGGCACCCACCAAGGCGTCCTCCGCATGAGCCGCCGCCTCGGCGCTGAGCGTGATCCCCAGAGCGCCCGGACCGGGCGCCGAGGATTCCACCCGAACCCGCCACAGGTCCCCCTTTCGCTCCACGGCGACCCTCGCTCCCTCCGGTGCGACGGACTTCGTTGCCGCAAGCACGGTGGGTGTCGGCTCGGAACGGGCTGCCGCACGGGCCCCCGCCCGCGCGGCGTCCACACATTGGATCTGCGCCGCTGCCGTCATCAGGGCCCACACCAGCGAGAGGGCGAAGATCACCAGTGCTGGCACCGCCACGGCTGCCTCTGCGGTCACGGAACCCCGGTCCCTCGTCTCAGCATCTCGCTCAGAACGGGGCATCGAGCGCCCTCCCGACCAGCGACCCCAGCGCATCCGAGATGGCTCCACTGGTGACGATCTTGTACAGGACGGCGGCGAAGGCGCAGGCCGCGATCGTGCCCATCGCATACTCCGAAGTGGTCATGCCTTCGTCACCCCGCCCCGCCCTCTGCCGAACCCTGAGGTTCGCCCAGCGAAGGGCCGAACACAGACGTCGTACTGCTCGCTTCATCTCAACCCCCGTATGTCTCTCGTGCAATTGCTGTTCAGTTGCTGTTGAGCAGCCCGCCCGCAAGACCGATGACGACCGGTGCAACGCCGACCGCCAGGAAGGCGGGTAGGAAGCAGAGCCCCACCGGGGCTGTGATCAACACCTGCGCGGTGCGGCCCCGGCCGACCGCAGCACGTGCCCGATCGGCTCTGAGTCGCTCCGCCAACCGCAACACCGCCTCCGCCGCGGGAGCTCCAGTGGAATCCGCCCGCTCCATGCAGCGGGCCAACGCTGCCGCACCCGACAGCCGAGCGAATCCGTCCCAGGCAGCAACCGGCTCGCCGCCCAGCCTCAACTCGGCTGCGACTCTCACCAACTGCTCACCTACCGGTCCTCCCAATGCATCTCCGACGGCCTCGGCTGCTTCGCGCGGGGCGGCCCCGGCCGAGACACATGCCGCAAGAAGGTCAGCGGCAAGGGGAAGTTGGCGTTCAATGTCGGCGTCGTCCCGCGCTGGCGCCGGATCGCGCCGCTTTTGCTGCCGCCGCCAGACCACAAAGGCGGCAAGCAGCCCCACCACGGCACCGAGCAGGTCTTCGACCAGGACGAACCCCACGACCGCAGCTAGGAGCGGTGGCATCCAACGCCGCAGTGCGGCGCCCTGACTTGGGCGGCATCGAGCCGATCGGACCCTTTCGCGACCCACCAGGTACTCGACTCGACGCCGCAACCTGTGCTCACGACGTCGGCAGACCAGCGAGCCACCTGCGACCAGAAGAGCCACCAGGCCGAGGCCGACTGCGACGAGAGCCTGTGCCGCACCGCTCACGGCCCGCCTCCCGTGTGCGCACCCTGCCCCTTCCGCACGATCCGCGCAGCCCAGTACACGCCGACGGCCTCCAAGGTCCCCCCGATCACCAAGCAGGCCAGTCCCGCCGGGGTGTGCAGCAGTACGCGCAGCGGATCCGCGCCCAATGCCCACCCCATGGCCAGCCCCACCAAGGGCAGGAGCGCCAGCAGCCCGATCGTCGATCGCGCCCCGGCCAAGTGGGCTCGCATGTCGGCACGCTGGTCCTGGTCAGCACGGAGCGCGGCTTCCAAGCGATCGAGACCGGCCGCAAGCCCTACGCCTCCGTCGACGGAGACCCGCCAACAGGCAGCCACTCCAGCCAGTCCGCCGGCTCCCGGCTCCCGGGCAGCCGCCCTCAATTCGCCCGGCACGTCTCCCCCGAACCGGGCGGCAGCTATCACCGATGCCTCTGCCGCACCGAGGCCACCCGTGGTCCGGGCTGCCGCGAGGAGCGCTGGGACCGGCTGGAGCCCTGCCCGCAACTCACTGACGAACGAACCGCAGAAGTTGGTCACTTCTTCGGCACGGTGATCACGTCGGCTCGCTCGTCGCCGTGCGGTGAACCAGCGCCTCACCAGTGGGACGGCCGCCGCGCCTGCCAGAAGCGGCAAGACCGACTGCCCCAGCACCGCCAGCAGCAAGCCCACCGGCAGACAGAGCCATTCCCGCCGCCGCAGCAGTTCTCCTCGCAGTCGAGGCCACAGCGCCCCAATCGGCCACCGGGGAGAGGGGCGAAACTCGCCACCACCGGACAACAGGAGCCGTGACCGCATCGCGCCCGACTCATGTCTCATGACCGACCACGCCATGGCGCCGGCACATACCGCTGCGACGTGCGTCGGCTCAGGCGCCCTCACGGTGCACCGCCGATCCGTGCGCACAGCTGCGGCCAGCCCGGGCCGAGGGCAAATCCCTTGGCCTGCCAGCGCAACGCGGGAACCGTGCGTACCAACCCGGCCCCGTCGCGCTCCAACACATGGACTTCGGCGAGTCGCCGCAGTCCGTCGCGGTCCCGTGCCAAATGGATGACCACCGACAGGGCAGCGGCCAACTGACTGTGGAGAGCGGCCCGATCAAGGCCCGCAGACATCCCCAACGCCTCCAGTCGGGCGGGAACATCCGATGCGGCATTTGCATGAACCGTCCCACACCCACCTTCATGGCCCGTGTTCAAGGCTGCCAGCAACTCGGTGACTTCAGGCCCCCTCACCTCTCCCACAACCAGCCGATCGGGGCGCATACGCAACGCCTGCCGCACCAGCTCCCGCAGGGTCACCTGACCCGCACCCTCCTGATTCGCCGTACGCGACTCCAGACGAACCACATGGGGGTGATCGGGCCGCAGTTCCCCCGAGTCTTCGGCGAGCACCAATCGCTCACGGTCGCCGACGAGTCCGAGCAGGCTCGAAAGGAGGGTGGTCTTCCCCGTGCCGGTGCCACCGCTGATCAAGAAGGAGGCCCGGGCATCAATGAGGGCCCGCAGAACCCGATCGCCTCCCGGCGGTACGGTCCCTGCCTGCACCAGCTCCTCCAGGGAGAACGCCCGGGGACGGACCACCCGCAGCGACAAGCAGGTGGATCCGACCGCCACCGGAGGGATCACCGCGTGCATCCGCGTCCCGTCCGGTAGGCGAGCGTCCACCCAGGGCCGTGCGTCGTCCAACCTGCGTTCCGCCACTGCCGCCAAACGCTGCGCCAGTCTGCGGACCGAGGCCGCATCCGTGAACGTGACCCCTGTCAGTTCGAGGCCGCGCCCCCGATCGACCCACACCCGGTCCGGCGCGGAGACGAGGACGTCCGTCACCGCGGGATCAGCCAACAGGGGCTCCAGCGGTCCGGTGCCGACCAGTTCGCAACGCAATGTCTCGGTGCTACCGAGCACTTCGGCATCACCCAACAATCGCCCCTGGGCCCGCAGGGCCGCTGCGACGCGCGCGGGTGTGGGCTCAGCACCGCTCTCGGCCAAGCGCTGTCGTACCGCGTCCAAGAGTCCGGTGCTCATGGGGCGACGCTCCTTGTTAGCACTTGGTCCCAGAAGTCCGCACAGAACCGACTCAACGGGCCCGGCGATCCACCCGGGGGTGCTCCCTGCTCCTGGGCTGCGAGCAGGCCGGGCTCCCAAGGCACCTCGCCCGCGAACGGCAGTCCCAGCGAAGCGGCGACCCACTCCTCGTCGAGTCCCGCGCCGTAGGGGCCACGGGCGACCACCCGCAGGTCCTGGAGCACCATGCCGACCACGGAAGCCACTCGATTGGCGGCAGCCACCGCCCGCAACTCGCCCGGCACGACCAACAGCCCCAGATCGAGTTGGGCGAGTGCCTCGGCCACTCCTTCGTCGATCCGACGCGGCAGGTCGACGACGACCACTCCCCCGCGGCGGCGGGCGGCGGCTAGCACGGACCGCATGGCTTCCGGCGGAACGAGCACCGAATCACCGCGGTCCCAGCTGAGCACTCTCAACTGATGCAGTTCGGGCAGCGATTCCTCCAGCGCGCCACCTGCCACCCTTCCCTTGGACTCGGCGAAATCAGGCCACCGCATCCCTTCTGTTCGTTCACCGCCGAGCAGAACGTCGATGCCTCCGCCCAGCGGGTCGCCGTCGATGAGCATCGTCCTCTGACCGGCCTGGGCCGCTGTGACCGCCAGGGCGCAGGAGAGCGTCGACGCACCCGCGCCACCACTGCCCCCGACCACCCCGACCGTCAGCGCCGGGGCGGCGACACCCTCGGCCACGTCTGCGATCCGGTCGAGCAGCCAACCCTCTGCGTCCGGTAGACGCAGCACTCCTTCGGCTCCGATTTCCACCGCCAGGCGCCAGACGTTCGGATCGTCCTGATCGCGGCCGACCAGCAGTACGCCTTGCCTACGCACCGCCCCGCGGCAGCGCTCGGCAGCATCGTCGCCGACGAGGACCAAGGGGGCGGCCTCCCAACCGCCCCTTTGCTCCGGCATCGAGTGACGCACCTCCGGCTCCGCTCCCGCGGCCGCGCACAACCGCAGCAGATCGTCGAGCAGGTCCATGTCCTCCGTGACGATCAGAGGCCCCTCCCGCGGCCCTTCGACGACCGGGACTGCCTTCGGTGTGAGTGATCCGGCCACTCCGCCCCCCCTACTAACTTCGATCTCGCCTACAAACGGGATCGGCGATTCCTGTTGTCCGCGAACTGTGCGGCTGGAATCACGGTGGAGCGCGACGGAAAATCGTGTGGATCTTGCTCAAAAACTGTGGACAACTAGCCGCCTGTGAATAACTCGGTAGTCCATACCGGTGACTCCCAGCCGCACCTCTTCCACTACGCACAGTGACAATGCAGAGTGGTGCGAGACGGAGACACAAGGCACCCAAGAAAGGGGGTCGGTCAGCGAAGTGGCACGCGACCCGCAGGGAAAACCCGTCCGGACATGCGACGACCCCCGCCGGGGGGGAGAGCGGGGGTCGTCTCTCCGGCCGACTCGGGGGGGGAGGAGCCGGACCGGGTTAGCACGGTCGCGAACGATCCGTGACTTCCATGGTGTACCCGAGAGCCTTCTCAGGCAAACCCACACGCCGGAGCGTACGCCGAATGGCGGGCACCTATGCTCTGCTCGTGGATAACCACTCCTTGCCTCGCGCAGCTGCGTTCTTTGACCTGGACAAGACGGTCATTGCGAAGTCTTCGACGTTGACCTTCAGTAAGTCCTTCTACCAAGGCGGCCTGATCAACAGGCGGGCCGTACTACGCACCGCCTATGCCCAGTTCGTCTTTCTCGCGGGCGGTGCCGATCACGACCAGATGGAGGGCATGCGCGAGTACCTTTCCGCACTCTGTAAGGGCTGGAACGTCCAACAGGTGAAGGAGATCGTCGCCGAGACCCTTCACGACCTCATTGACCCGATCATTTACGACGAGGCCGCGTCCCTCATCGAAGAGCACCACACGGCCGGGCGGGACGTGGTGATCGTCTCCACCTCAGGTGCAGAGGTGGTGGAGCCGATCGGTGAGCTGTTGGGCGCCGATCGAGTGGTGGCGACGCGGATGGTGGTCGGTGAGGACGGGTGCTTCACGGGGGAGGTGGAGTACTACGCCTACGGACCCACCAAAGCCGAGGCCATCAGGGAACTGGCCGAGTCGGAGGGATACGACCTTTCCCGCTGCTACGCCTACAGCGACTCGGCTACGGACGTCCCCATGCTGGAGTCGGTCGGTCACCCCTACGCCGTGAACCCGGACCGAGCCCTCCGCCGGGAGGCAACCGTACGGGACTGGCCGATTCTGGTCTTCAACCGACCGGTTCGGCTGAAGCAACGCCTGCCCGCTTTCCCCATGCCGCCCCGGCCGGCTCTGGTCGCTGCCGCCGCGGTGGGTGCGGCAGCCGCGACCGCGGGGCTCGTTTGGTACGCGAGCCGGCGGCGCAGCGCAGCCGCGCAGGCAGCTGCCAGCGCCCTCGAAGGCGTAGCCGACCGACTTGCCCGTATTTGAAGCTAAAAGTAAAGAACTTGAGCCAGGGGTTCCGCTTCCCTGCGCACCGGAGTACAAAGGAGTCAACGGCCCGCGAGACCAAGGACATCCGAGAGGATCACCGAGAAACGCATCAAGGCCCCACGGACCGAAGCATGGAAACTGAGCACCCACGCGACGTCGACCCGTCGAATACGGGCCAGCCGCACCAGGTGGCGGGCAGAAGTTCCCGACCTGATGGGCACATCTTCGAGGACGCTTGGTAACTCGGTGGACATGCCAGCGGCGGTGCCGGACGTCGGTACCGCCGCAACCATGTCGACGCGCCCACGCATCAGGCCCCAGGACGGGGACACACCGCCGACGTGGGCCGCCCCCAGCCCGGTCTCCCCCAAGCTGACGCCGCCATGGCTGTCTTCGGACCGCCGTCAGGGAGCACCGACCGGCATCAACGCAGGCACGAGCCCCTCAGAGCTCACTGCGAGGGGCGACGGACACCCCAATCGATGGATGATGCTCGGGTCGTACGGGTCATACGATGATCGTTCAGGCCGCTCCCCGCTGAAGCGCCTCACAGACCGCCATCGACTCCCTAGCGCCCAACTCCACCGCACGACCGCAGTGTGCGAACCAATCGCTCATGCCCTTGGGCGTACCGGACAGATACCCCTCGAAGGCCGCGGCATAGGCAGTCTGACCCTGCTCGGCATGGCCTACTTCAGCCGGGCAGATGGCCTTGGGGTCGAGCCCGCTTCCGATCAACACGATCCGCTCGGCCGCCCGTGCAACGAGACCGTTGTGCGACCCGAACGGCCGCAAAGCCAACAACTCGCCGTGGACCACGGCAGCGATCACCAAGGCGGGCGCAGAAGACCCAGAAATGATCAGCCGAGTCAATCCGTCCAAGCGCCCCGCGACCTCGTCCGCGCTGGGCAGAGGCGCCCGGACGAAGGGTTCGTCGACCTCTTCGCCGGCGAGCCGCGGGCGTCCGACGGTCGTCTTCTCGGTGGCATTGCCCGAAGCCACCAGATGCAGCCTGGCCAGCACTCTCAGCGGCGACTGCCGCCAGACGGAGAGGAGTTGCCCCGCCTCGGCATTCAACCGCAGCGCCGCCCCCACCGTACGGGCCTGGAGGTCGCCGCTGAAGTCGGTACGCCTGCGTACCTCCTCCAGCGCCCAGTCCGCGCCAGCCAGTGCTGCGGAACCCCGCGCCCCGCGCAGCGCGGCCTCAGCGGTCACCTCGTTGCTGCGGCGTCGCATGACGCGATGCCCATAGACCCGATCCGTTGCCTTGCGCATGCCCTCGACGGCTTCCGCGACACCGGCCAGGGACGCCAGGTTCATCAGCGGGTCGTCCCCTGACGCCGCTGACGTACCACCCCCCGCGCTCCGTGGAGCCTCTCCGCCCGGGGTCGAGGTTCGGCGGGGCTCAGGAGAAGGCGAGAAGGCCCCGGCCCCGGCCCCGGGAGTACCGCCGACGGAACGACCGCCTCCGCCAGCCCCGCTCTCCGCTCCAGCGCTCCCCGACGGGGTGCCGGAACCCCTGTCATCGTTGACGTCGGCACGTGCCGGAACGACGTCAGCCGAGGGAGAGGGCGCGGCAGTGGGGGCCTGCGCGCCCGGCGGAACGGACCCTGCTGATCCAACGGATGAAGCATGCGTGCTCATAGCAAGCGAGGCTACGCGCCCTCGGGGCGCGCCCCACCTTGGAGTGGTCTTCTTCACGCTGCATGACAGCAGCTCCACATAGAGCTACTACCCTAGGTGAACATGAAGATCGCTTTCGTAGGGAAGGGCGGCAGCGGTAAGACCACGCTGTCCTCGCTCTTCATCCGTCATCTGGCCGCCAATGAAGCCGCGGTCATCGCGGTGGACGCCGACATCAACCAGCACCTCGGAGCAGCGCTCGGGCTCGACGAGGCGCAGACGGCCGAACTACCGGCCATGGGCGCGCACCTCCCGCTGATCAAGGAGTATCTGCGCGGTTCCAATCCCCGCATCGCATCGGCCGGCAGCATGATCAAGACGACTCCTCCGGGCGAGGGCTCACAACTGCTGAGGGTCGACGAGGACAATCCGATCTACGACGCGTGCGCACGAACGGTCCGCCTCGACGACGGTGACATCCGACTGATGGCCACCGGTCCCTTCACCGAATCCGACCTGGGCGTGGCCTGCTACCACTCGAAGGTCGGGGCGGTGGAGCTGTGCCTCAACCATCTGGTCGACGGACTCGATGAGTACGTAGTCGTGGACATGACCGCAGGGTCGGACTCGTTCGCCTCCGGGATGTTCACCCGCTTCGACATGACGTTCCTGGTCGCCGAACCCACCCGCAAGGGCGTGTCGGTCTACCGTCAGTACAAGGAGTACGCGCGGGACTTCGGCGTATCGCTCAGGGTCGTGGGCAACAAGGTCCAGGGTCAGGACGACGTGGACTTCCTCCGTGAGGAGGTGGGTGACGACCTGCTGACCACCCTGGGCCAATCCGACTGGGTGCGAGCGATGGAGAAGGGTCGGCCGCGCCCCTTCGACCTGCTGGAGGCGGACAACCGCATGTCGCTCCAGGCCCTTCAGAACGCCGCGGACGACTCGTACGACCAGCGCGACTGGGACCAGTACACGCGCCAGATGGTCCATTTTCATCTGAGGAACGCGGAGAGCTGGGGCAATGACAAGACGGGGGTCGATCTGGCCGCCCAGGTCGACCCCGCCTTCGTGCTGAGGGAGCGAGCAGCGGAGGTCAGCGCTCCTCTTCCGGCCTGACCTCGGCTTGCTCGCCTTCAGGGGAGCCGTCCGACCCGTCCTTCTCCGCCGGCTTGCCGGCCGGAGCCACCGGCGCGGCGGGCTTGACCGGTCGGGCGGGGTCAGCGGGCTTGACCGGTTCGGTCTGTTCACGGCCTGACTTCGCGGGCTGGGCGGCAAGGAAGGTCGCCCAGCCGCCCTTCGGCGTCTCCCCCACCTTCAGGGTCCGCAGTTTCGCCAGGACCTTGGGGTCCTGGGCGTCGAGCCAGTCCGCGAGCTGCTTGAAGGACACGCACTTGACGCCCTTCTTCACGCAGACCGTGGCGATCGTCTCCTCGATGGCGCGCATGTAGGTGCCGCCGTTCCAGGACTCGAAGTGGTTGCCGATGATCAAAGGCGCCCGATTGCCCTCGTACGCCCGATCGAACGCCTGCACCAGACCATCGCGCATCTGGTTGCCCCAGTAGGTGTGGGAGGCCGGGTCTCCCTTGACCGTTCCGGACTGGTTGACCATGAAGTTGTAGTCCATGGACAGGGTCTCGAAGTTCCGACCGGGCACCGGCACCATCTGGAGGGAGAGGTCCCAGACGTTCAGTTCCTTCTCGGGCCAGATCTGATCGTTGACGCCACTGGTGTCATAGCGAAGGCCGAGTTCACTGGCGGCGCGAACGAAGTTCTTGCGTCCCTCCAGGCAGGGTGTGCGCGCCCCGACGAGTTCCTTGTCGTAGTCGAAGGGCAGCGGCTGTTCGGCCGTGAGACCGGAATTGGTCTTCCAGTTCTTCACGAAGGACTTGGCCTGGCTGATCTCGCTCTTCCACTCGTCGACCGACCAGGTCCCGACGCCGCCGTCCGCACCGCAGAAGTGGCCGTTGAAGTGGGTGCCCACCTCGTTGCCCTCCTGCCAGGCACCGCGCAACTCCCGCACGGTGTCCCGAATTCCCTCGGCATCGTTGAATCCGATGTCCGACCGGCCTGCGGAGTGTTGGGGCGGAAGGTAGAGGCTCGACTTCGCCTCGGGCAACAGATAAACACCGCTGAGGAAGTACGTCATGGTCGCGTTGTACTTCTTGCCGACCGTGCGGAAGTGGGAGAAGAGCTTCTGGCTGTCCTCGCCCGCCCCGTCCCAGGAGAAGACGACGAACTGGGGCGGCTTCTCTCCCGGCTTCAGGCGCTCCGGTTTGAGTTGAGCCGGCTGAGTTCCCGTGTATGCCGTCGAGCCGTCGCCGATAAGTCGTGGCGCGACCTTGCGCGCGGCAGCCTCCTTGGCTCCCGGCGCACCTTCCTGCTGGGCGTCCTTTCCGACCACGGAACAGCCCGCAACCCCTGCCACCAGGGCCGTGACGGCCGCGCCGACGGCGACTCTTTGTGCGGCGGATTTCATCCGCTCACCTCATTTCATATGACTTTGTGTTTTTCCGACCGGTATCGATGGCCGACAAAGTCGCACTGGGTGAGCGAGGGGAGGTCCGCGACGGGCCGCATTAAGCGCACTAATCACTGAAACGGGTGAATCATTGCCCTATTTGCGCGGAAAATCATGCCTCAGTCTTTACTCTGCATTACGATCAATTTACTGAAAGTTGAGCCTCCCGCCGCTTTACGCCGTGACCCACGGCCGCGTCCCCACATTCCGCGACCGCGCTGCCCCGGAGGAGACGGGAATCATGTCCGCCTGCGTCCCCACCCGCACCGACGAACCATCTCGTGAGCCCAGCAAGGCCCGGCGGCTCCGCCGAGGCCGCTCCCATGAGCCGCCGACGGGTTCGAACCGCTTCCGCATCCGCGGCGCGGACCTTTCCGCATCGATCGCCGTGTTCCTCATCGCGCTGCCCCTCTCCCTGGGCATCGCGCTGGCCACGGGTGCACCACTGCAAGCAGGACTCGTGGCCGCAGCGGTCGGCGGCATCGTCGTCGGTCGCTTCGGCGGAGCCCCGCTCCAGGTCAGTGGACCCGCCGCAGGGCTGACGGTGGTCACTGCCGATCTGATCCAGCAATACGGCTGGCGGGTCACCTGCGCCATCACCGTGCTCGCCGGCTTCGCACAACTGGGCCTGGCTGCCCTTCGGGTGGCCCGTTCCGCGCTCGCCGTGAGCCCCGCGATCGTCCACGGAATGCTCGCCGGCATCGGCGTCACCATCGCCCTCGCCCAGCTCCACATCGTCCTCGGCGGCACTCCGCAGAGTTCGGCGACCGCCAACGTCCGTGCACTGCCCGCCCAGCTCGCGGCGCTACAGCCCGCAGCGATCACGGTGAGCGCCCTGACCGTCGCCGTGCTGCTGGCCTGGCCACGCATTCCCGGCGCCGCGGGCAGGATCGTCCGGACGATCCCGGGTGCGCTCGCCGCAGTGGCCGCCGCCACCACGCTCGCCGTTCTCGCCGGACTCCATCTTCCACGCGTCGATCTGCCGTCGTGGAGCAGCCATGCGCTCCCCGGGCTGCCTCAGGGACCCGCCCTCGGCATCCTCGCCTCCGTACTCACCATCACGCTGGTGGCCAGCGTCGAGTCACTTCTGTCGGCCGTTGCCGTCGACAAGCTGATCGCCGGCCGCAAGGAGCCTGACGTCCGTATCCCCCGCGCCGACCTGGACCGGGAGTTGGCAGGTCAGGGTGCCGCGAATGTGATTTCCGGTGCGCTCGGCGGATTGCCCATCACCGGTGTGGCCGTGCGTAGTTCGGCCAATGTGGCGGCCGGTGCGGTCAGCCGGCACTCGACCATGTTGCACGGCCTGTGGATCGTGCTGGCCGCGATGCTGCTCGTCCCCGTGCTCGACATGATCCCGCTGGCTGCGCTCGCGGCCCTGGTGATGGTCGTCGGTGTCCAGATGGTCAACATCACCCATATGCGGACCGTGCGGCGCAACCGCGAAGTCCTCGTCTACGCGGTGACCTTGACATCGGTCGTCTTCACCGGGGTGCTGGAAGGGGTGATCATCGGAATCGCCGTGGCCGTGGCGGTCGCACTGCACCGGCTGACGCGAACCAGGATCACCGAGGAGGAACACGGCGGCGTCCATCGAGTTCAGGTGCGCGGCCAGTTGACCTTCCTGGCCGTTCCCCGACTGAGCAGGGCGCTCAGTCTCGTACCCGCCGGTGCGCAGTGCGTCGTCGAGTTGGACGGGTCCTTCATGGACCATGCCGCCTATGAGTCCCTGCACGACTGGCAGTCCTCCCACGTGGGGCAGGGCGGCACCGTGGAGTTCACCGGTCGGGCGGGTGGGCGCATCAGTGAACCCGCATCGGAGACCCATGGTTGCTGTCGCCCGTGGACTCCCTGGCGCAACCACCACTGCGAGGATCGGGTACAGGGTCCGACTGCCCATCAGCTGGCCGACGGGCTCAGTTCCTTCCAGCGCGATACGGCTCCATTGGTACGGGACGAGTTGGCGCGGCTGGAGCGGGAGGGCCAGCGACCGTCACAACTCTTCCTCACCTGCTCCGACTCCCGACTGGTCACCAGCATGATCACGGCCAGCGGCCCGGGCGATCTCTTCACCGTACGCAACATGGGGAACCTGGTCCCCCTGCCCGGCGCGGAGAACGGCGACGATTCGGTGGCCGCAGCCATCGAGTACGCGGTCGACGTCCTGCGCGTCGGTTCCATCACCATCTGTGGACACTCCGGTTGTGGTGCCATGGAGGCCCTGCTGACCACTCCCCCGGGAGGCACGCAGAGCCCTTGGAAGCGGTGGTTGAGACACGGGCGGCCGAGTTTGGAGCGGATGAAGAGCCGACACCGTTCCTGGGCCCGGATCTCCGGCAGGCTGCCGACCGACGCCGTCGAGCAGTTGTGTCTGACGAACGTGGTGCAGCAGTTGGATCATCTGCGGGCACATGAGTCGGTCGCACGAAGGCTCACGGAGGGCACGTTGGAGCTGCACGGGATGTACTTCCACGGCGGCGAGGCCCAGGCGTATCTGTTGGCCAAGAGCGACGATCACACCTTTGACGCGGTGTTCACCCGGGTCGCCCCTGCATCGTCGGCACTGGTCAAGGCGCAGGTCTGAGCTGGAAGGGCCCTCTCGGGTTGGCCATCGAAGACGGGAGGCCGGGTGAGCGATCCACAGCTTTCGCCCGGCATTTCGTGGATGAGCCCCGACCGTGTCGAGCAATCGAGGGACGGGCCACGCCCCCGAAGGGGCGCGAAGATGCCCGGGTGGATTCGGTGTGTGACGTCATCACGGACGACGCAGCCTGACGGCGAGGAAGCTCGGCCGGTTGTGCGTCTTGTCGTATCGGCGCGGATCGATCTCTCGGGCCTCCTCCGCGGCACGTGGTTCCAGGAGGCGTTCCAGGACGAACCCCGCGCTGAGCAGTTCACCGAGGAACTGTTCCAGGGTCATCCGCCAGTAGCTCAGCACGAACCCGTCACCGAAAGGAAGTTCAGCACGTTCGTCCGCGAAGTAGGAGCCGCCGAAGTAGGTCCAGTCGCCGGTGGGATGGGTCGTCGAAACGAGCAGGGCCCCACCCGGCCGTAGCACGCGCCGGATTTCGGCGAGCAGTTGTTCGCGGGCGTCCAGATGGTGATAGACGAGGGCCATCACCACCAGGTCGAACGACTGGTCGGCCAGGAAGGTCAGCGGCTCCTCCAGATCGTGGTGGTGCAAGTCGGCCCCGTCGCCGATGCGCTCCCGTGCAGCACACAGCAGGCTCTCGCTCCCGTCCACGCCGACGACCCGAGCGGCCCCTCGTGCCAGCAGATCAGCGGCATAGTGGCCGGCGCCGCACCCGAGGTCCAGGACGGACAGCCCGGCCACATCACCCGCCAGGCCCAGCATGGCGGGGCGATCGGTGTGGGCGTTGTAGGCACTGTTCGTCGCCTGGGCAGCGAACAATTGCCCCATCGCACCGTGGTACGCAGTCTCGGCTTTCATACGATCATCCTCACCGCTGCCGGCACAGTCCGAAAACGGAGCGCCGCGGCCACCCGCCGGTGTTGGGCAGTTGCCGCCCGGAGATCGACCCGCCCCGCGCCCCGGGTCCGTGCCGTGGACGCGCCGCCCGGCTGCACCGGTCACAGCGGTTCGGAGAACTCCGATCGGTGGCGGCTCGCCGCCACCCGTACGCCGCCCCCGGTCACGGTGGCCACAGGCAACTGCATCAGGCCAGAACCGTGCAGGTCACACGGCTGCGAAGGGCAGAAACCACCGCATGTCAGCGGCCGGCGCTCCACCCCATCGGCTCCCGGCCATTCGTAGGAGAATCGGCCATCGAGAGCCGGCGGTGAACCGACCCGGGGCAGCATCCGTGCAACCGTACGGCCCCTCCTTCCCGCCGCCCGGGAAGGAGGGGCCGTCTCATAGCACCAACCAAGATTCAAAAGGTCTAAACCAATTTCTGGAAGGCTCTTGTCACCCGACCCCCTGGGCTGGTGAGCTATGGGCTCGGACACATACGCACATGAGGACGCCCTGGGAAAGGGAGATGTCGTGAGCAACGAAAGCCTGGCAAATCTTCTCAAAGAAGAGCGGCGGTTCGCGCCGCCGGCCGAGCTGGCCGCGAACGCCAATGTGACAGCGGAGGCGTACGAGCAGGCCAAGGCTGACAGGCTTGGCTTCTGGGCCGAGCAGGCACGGAGGCTCACGTGGGCCACCGGACCGACCGAGACCCTCGACTGGAGCAACCCGCCCTTCGCCAAGTGGTTCGCGGACGGCAAGCTCAATGTCGCCTACAACTGCGTGGACCGCCATGTCGAGGCCGGAAACGGCGACCGCGTGGCGATCCACTTCGAGGGCGAGCCTGGAGACAGCCGCGCCGTCACCTACGCCCAGCTCAAGGACGAGGTCTCGCGCGCCGCGAACGCCCTGACCGAACTGGGTGTGCAGAAGGGCGACCGGGTCGCCATCTATCTGCCGATGATCCCCGAAGCAGCAGTCGCGATGCTGGCCTGCGCCCGGATCGGCGCCGCCCATTCGGTGGTCTTCGGCGGCTTCTCCGCCGACGCCGTTGCCTCCCGCATCCTGGACGCCGACGCCAAGCTGGTCATCACCGCCGACGGCGGCTACCGTCGCGGCAAGCCGATGGCGCTCAAGCCCGCCATCGACGACGCCGTCGCCAAGTGCCCCCAGGTCGAGAACGTGCTGGTCGTCCGCCGCACGGGCCAGGACACCGCCGTCACCGAGGGCCGCGACGTGTGGTGGCACGACATCGTCGACCGTCAGTCCGCGGAGCACACGCCCGAGGCGTTCGACGCGGAGCACCCGCTCTTCATCCTGTACACGTCCGGCACCACGGGGAAGCCCAAGGGCATCCTGCACACCTCCGGCGGCTACCTCACCCAGGCCGCGTACACCCACCACGCCGTCTTCGACCTCAAGCCGGAGTCGGACGTCTACTGGTGTACCGCAGACATCGGCTGGGTCACCGGGCACTCGTACATCGTGTACGGCCCGCTGGCGAACGGCGCGACACAGGTCATGTACGAGGGCACGCCGGACACCCCGCACCAGGGCCGGTTCTGGGAGGTCATCCAGAAGTACGGGGTCACGATCCTCTACACCGCCCCGACCGCGATCCGCACATTCATGAAGTGGGGCGACGACATCCCCGCGAAGTTCGACCTCTCCAGCCTGCGCGTCCTCGGTTCGGTCGGCGAGCCGATCAACCCCGAGGCGTGGATCTGGTACCGGGAGCACATCGGCGGCGGTAGCACCCCCATCGTCGACACCTGGTGGCAGACGGAGACGGGCGCGATGATGATCTCGCCGCTGCCCGGCGTCACCGAGACCAAGCCCGGCTCCGCCCAGCGGGCCCTGCCCGGAATCTCCGCGACCGTCGTCGACGACGAGGCCAACGAGGTCCCGAACGGCGGTGGCGGCTATCTGGTCCTCACCGAGCCGTGGCCTTCGATGCTGCGCACCATCTGGGGCGACGACCAGAGGTTCCTCGACACCTACTGGTCCCGTTTCGAGGGCAAGTACTTCGCCGGTGATGGCGCCAAGAAGGACGACGACGGCGACATCTGGCTGCTCGGCCGGGTCGACGACGTGATGTTGGTCTCGGGTCACAACATCTCCACCACCGAGGTCGAATCCGCGCTGGTATCCCACCCCAAGGTCGCCGAGGCGGCGGTCGTCGGCGCCAACGACGAGACGACCGGACAGGCCATCGTCGCGTTCGTGATCTTGCGGGGAACGGCGTCCGAGGACGAGAACCTGGTGGCTGACCTGCGTAATCACGTGGGCAAGACCCTCGGCCCGATCGCGAAGCCCAAGCGGGTCCTGCCGGTCGCGGAGCTGCCGAAGACGCGTTCCGGGAAGATCATGCGGCGGCTGCTGCGGGACGTCGCCGAGAACCGTCAGATGGGCGATGTGACGACGCTGACGGACTCGTCGGTCATGGATCTGATCCAGTCCCGACTGCCGAGCGCGCCCTCCGAGGACTGACACTCCCGCTCGCCGGGGCGAATCGCCCCGGCGTTGCCCCAGCACATGTCATGGGCACCCCGCATCTTCTGCGCGGGGTGCCCATGCATGTGCGGAGATCCATCGCTGCTGTTCGAATGCCACACCCAAGCGACCGGAAAGCCCGCTATGCGCCTATTGTGAGATCGTAGAGAGGATCGCTGGATATCCACGCGCGCTTTCTTGGGTTTATGGTGAGCCACGCGTCAAAGACGCGACAAGAAGACCTAGGTGCGCCGGGAAGTCTGGTCGGCAGGTGCTTTGCCCTGCCCGACCAACCGGAGGTACACCCGTCATGACTTCGCCGAGCCCCCGCAAGTTCCTTGGCCGGATGTCATTGCCGGAGCGCACCTTCGTAGCAAACGCGCTGCGCACCGAGACCGTCGGCGGAGTCCTGCTCCTCATCGCCGCCATCGCCGCCCTGATCTGGGCCAACACCCCGCTGTCCAACAGCTACGAGTCGCTGAGCTCCTTCCACATCGGCCCCGAGTCACTCGGCCTGGACCTCTCGATACAGCACTGGGCGGCCGACGGCCTGCTCGCCATCTTCTTCTTCGTCGCCGGCATCGAACTCAAGCGCGAACTGGTCGCGGGCGAGTTGCGCGACCCCAAGGCCGCGGCCCTTCCCGTCATCGCCGCGCTCAGCGGCATGGCCGTTCCGGCACTGGTCTACCTCGCGGTGAACGTGATCGGCGACGGCTCCACCGACGGATGGGCCGTCCCCACGGCCACGGACATCGCCTTCGCACTCGCCGTACTCGCCGTACTCGGAGCCTCGCTGCCCTCCGCGCTGCGCGCGTTCCTGCTGACCCTCGCCGTGGTGGACGACCTCTTCGCCATCCTGATCATCGCCGTCTTCTTCACCAGCGATCTGAACTTCGCCGCCCTCGGCGGGGCCTTCGTCGGACTGGTCCTGTTCTGGGTACTGCTCCGCAAGGAGGTGCGCGGCTGGTACGTCTACGTCCCGCTGGCCCTGGTCATCTGGGGTCTGATGTACAACAGCGGCGTCCACGCCACCATCGCCGGCGTCGCCATGGGTCTGATGCTGCGCTGCTCCCGGCGGGAAGGTGAGGAACACTCCCCAGGCGAGCACATCGAGCACCTGGTGCGACCGATTTCGGCAGGGCTCGCCGTACCGCTGTTCGCCCTCTTCTCGGCGGGCGTCAGCATCTCGGGGAACGTCCTCGGCGACGTCTTCACCAAGCCCGAGACCCTGGGCGTGGTCCTCGGTCTGGTGGTGGGCAAGACCGTCGGCATCTTCGGCGGTACCTGGCTCGCCGCACGCTTCACCCGCGCAGAACTCAACGACGACCTGGCCTGGCCCGATGTCCTCGCGGTCGCCACCCTGGCCGGCATAGGCTTCACCGTCTCCCTGCTGATCGGCGAACTGGCCTTCGCCGGAAATACGGGGCTCACCGACCAGGTGAAGGCAGCCGTTCTGATGGGCTCCCTGATTGCCGCCGTGTTCGCCGGTGTTCTCCTCAAATTGCGGGTACGCAAGTACCGGGCGCTCATCGCGGACGAGGAACGCGACGACGACCAGGACGGCATCCCCGACATCTACGAGCAGGACAACCCGGCGTACCACCTCCGCATGGCGGAGATCTACGAGAAGAGGGCCGCGGAGCACCGTCGGCTGGCCGGTGTTTCGGCCGGAGGTGGCCCGGAAGCCTCGGGGGCGTCGCGCGAAGAGCGGGGACGTCCGGCATGATCTGATAACGGCCCCGGACAATTCAGAAGAGTCCCGGACTCCAGGACACTCCCGGAGCGCCCGGACACCGCAGCAGAGCCAGGAAAGAGGGAGTAGCGATGAGCGACCCCGGCACCAGTGCAGAGCGGAGCATCGGGCAGTTGGTCGCCTCGGCGACCGCCGAGATGTCGGCACTTGTGCACGATGAGATCGCGCTGGCCAAGGCGGAGATCCGGCAGGACGTCAAACGTGGCGTCACGGGCAGTGTCGCCTTGATCGTCGCAGGGGTGTTCGTGCTCTTCTCGCTGCCCGTGCTCAGCTTTGCGGCGGCCTACGGAATCCACAATCTGGGGCTTGGGCTCGCCTGGTCGTTCCTGATCGTGGGTGTGGCGTTCCTGCTGCTGGCAGGCGGGCTGGCGCTGCTCGCGGTGGCCAAGTTCAAGAAGGTCAAGCCGCCGGAGAAGTCGATCGCCTCCGCCAAGGAGACCGCCGCGGTGCTCCAGGGCGTGAAGCCCCACCCGCGCGTACGACAGGAAGTCATCCTGGTGAAGGCGTCGGGCACGGAAGTCCGCGCGGTATCCCGCTGACCGGTGGGCCGGCCCCTCGGCTGAGGGCTGAGGCCCCTGACCGTCCGGATCGGATAAGTGCGGCCGGGCGAGCGCACTCCTCCTGTTCACCAGGAGTTGACCGGCGCTTGTCCGCGGCTCTGTCCGGGGCTTGCCCAGACCCGTCTGGGCTTGCCCCGGGCGGATGGGCATGGCAAACACGACATGCCTGGGTATGGCACGCTCGTGAGCATGACCGCCCCTGACACCGGTAATGGAAGCCCCGTTCGCATCGACGGCCCGTGGACCCATCGCGACGTGGCTGCCAACGGCGCGCGCTTCCACATCGCGGAGATGGGCGATGGCCCCCTGGTCCTGCTCCTGCACGGCTTTCCGCAGTTCTGGTGGACCTGGCGACACCAGTTGACCGCCCTCGCTGATGCCGGCTACCGGGCCGTGGCCATGGATCTGCGGGGCGTGGGAGGCAGCGACCGTACGCCCAGGGGGTACGACCCGGCGAACCTCGCGCTGGACATCACCGGAGTGGTGCGCTCGTTGGGCGAACCGGACGCGGCGCTGGTGGGGCACGACCTCGGCGGCTATCTCGCGTGGACGGCCGCGGTGATGCGGCCGAAGCTGGTGCGCCGGCTCGCGGTCTCCTCCATGCCGCACCCCAGACGCTGGCGTTCGGCGATGCTCTCGGACTTCTCACAGAGCCGTGCCGGCTCGTACGTCTGGGGCTTCCAACGCCCTTGGCTACCGGAACGTCAACTCATGGCGGACGAAGCGACCCTGGTGGGAGAGCTGATCCAGAGCTGGTCCGGGCCCAAACCGCCGGACGAGCAGACGCTGAACGTCTACCGGCGTGCGATGTCCATCCCGTCGACAGCGCACTGTTCGATCGAGCCGTACCGGTGGATGGTGCGGTCGATGGCCCGCCCGGACGGCATCCAGTTCAACCGGCGGATGAAGCGCCCGGTTCGGGTGCCCACCCTCCATCTGCACGGCTCCCTGGACCCGGCCATGCGCACGCGGAGCGCCGCCGGGTCGGGAGAGTACGTGGAAGCCCCCTACCGCTGGCGGCTGTTCGACGGGCTCGGGCACTTCCCACACGAGGAGGATCCGGTGGCGTTCTCGTCGGAGCTGATCAATTGGCTCAAGGATCCTGAACCGGACCGGTGACGGGAGCGAGTTCCAGCCTCTGGCCACTCGGCAAACGGTCAAACTGACGGCCCGTCGCCCGACCCGAGTCGCTGTCCCACTACATGCCGACTGCACCAGGGAACACACGTCCGTCGAACAGCCAATTGCCCGACGCATAGGCCAATTGGCTGCCCTCAGTACGGTTACCGACCTTGGGGCACGGGCACAGGTCCCGGTATGGGTTGGACGTACGACTACGGTGACGCCGCACGCAACCGTCGCTCGGCCAGTGGCCCGAGCACCCACAGCAGCGAAGGTCCGCAAGGTCAGGGGCCTGAGCACTCGGCACAGGGCATGGGTATTCCACGGATTCTGAGGCGCCGCGCGCGCTGGGTCTCAGCTCGACTTCGGCATACGCGCGGCTAGGGCCTGCCGGGCGAGATCCAGCCATCTACGGCGCCTTGCGTCGTGGCCCGGTCTCGCCCCCAGGTGTTCGCCGTCGCTCACGTGCCAGGCATCGCTGCTGACGAACGACCGAGTTCCGAAGCACTCCTTCGGGCTGGGCGAGGCGGCGCCTCACTGCCGGTCGAGGGCTGTCCGGGAGCGTCCTGCCTCGCTTGAGAGCACCGAGGAGGTTCCGCGCGTCCGCGCCGAGCCGGGACCGTGAAACTGCCACGGTCCTGGCCTCCGTCGGCCTGCGCACTGCCCGGCCCCCTCCGGTGGGCTTCGCGCGTCGGATACCCCGCCTGGCGGACCGACGCGTACGGGACGAGCAGCGCAGCGCCTTCGACCTGCGCCCGCAGCTGCCCCGGATGTGGCAGTCGTCAACTCCTGCCACATGCCTGACTCGTCGTTTCCCTTACCCACTCGTTCCCGGAAGGCCGTCCGAGCAGGGCCGGCACGGTTCAACCAGACGCCGGCAGGACAGCGCAACGCTGAGGGAAGAGGATCATCCCTCCCCACGCCCCGGTAGAGCCCTGGAGGCCCGGTCTGAGGGCTAGAGGGCGCATCCTTGGCTGTCTACCTGCTGATTCGCGGCGAGACCCGCGGAGATGTCCTCGGTGATCTCGTCGACCGTCAGGGCGTAGCCGGTCTTCGGGTCGTCCAGCGAACGGGCGAAGATGACTCCGGAGACCTCACCGTCGGGGGTGAGCAGCGGACCACCCGAGTTGCCCTGCCGAACCATGGTGTAGAGCGAGTAGACATCACGCCGGACCGTGCCGCGGTGGTAGATGTCGGGCCCGTTCGCATTGATGCGGCCCCTCACGCGCGCCGAGCGCACGTCGTACGCCCCGTTTTCGGGGAAACCCGCCACGATCGCGCTGTCACCGGACTTGGCGTCGGGGTCCGCGAACCGCAGCGGCTTGGCCTTGAGGTCGGGCACGTCCAGTACGGCGATGTCCCGCTGCCAGTCGTAGAGCACGACCTTGGCGTCGTAGCGCCTTCCCTCGCCACCGACCTGGACCGTCGGCTCGTCGACTCCACCCACCACATGGGCATTGGTCATGACCCGGCGCTCCCCGAAGACGAACCCGGTTCCTTCGAGGACCTTGCTACAGCTCTGGGCGGTGCCCACGACCTTGACGATCGACTTCTTGGCACGGGCCACCACCGGGCTGCCCACCAGAGCGGGGTCCGGGGGCTCCACCTCGGTGATCGGTTCGTTGGAGAAGGGGCTGAAGACCTGCGGCAGCCCGTTCTGCGCGAGGACGGTGGTGAAGTCGGTGAACAGGGTGGACGCCTGCTCGGGCATCACCCGGGAGACGCCCAGCAGCACCTTGGAGCTGCGGACCTCCTTGCCGAGCGTCGGCAGCGCTGTCCCCGCGAGCGCCGATCCGATCAGCCAGGCCACCAGGAGCATCGCGATGACATTGACGAGCGCGCCACCGGTGGCGTCCAGGGCGCGGGCCGGGGTCCAGGTGATGTAACGACGGAGCTTGTTGCCCAGGTGGGTGGTGAAGGCCTGGCCGATCGAGGCACAGATGATGATGACCACAACGGCGACGACCGCGACGGTCGTGGACACCTCCGAGCCGTCATCGGTCACCTCGGCCCAGAGCACGGGCAGCAGATAGACCGCGACCAGCCCACCGCCGAGGAAGCCGATCACCGAGAGGATGCCGACGACGAAGCCCTGCCGATAGCCGACGATCGCGAACCACACGGCCGCGACCAGCAGCAGGATGTCCAGCACATTCACCGTCATTTGCCTCGCAGATCCATCGCTTCAACGCCGGGCTCATGGTCCGGTCGTCGCCGGTTTCGAGCCGGCAGGGTCGGAGGGTCAGCCTGTCATGGGTGCCAGTCGAGCGGGACCTGGCGTTCACGGTCCCAGGGGCGCTCCCAGCCGGCGAAGTGCAGCAGGCGATCGATCACTCCCGCTGTAAATCCCCAGACCAGGGCCCCTTCCACGGTGAACGCCGGACCGAGGTGACCGCTGGGGTGAATGGTCGTGACACGGTTGGCGGGGTCCGTGAGATCCGCCACGGGCACGGTGAAGACGCGAGCCGTCTCGGCAGGATCGACCGCTCCGATCGGGCTGGGTGTGCGCCACCATCCCAGTACGGGCGTCACGACGAACTCGCTCACCGGAATGTAGAGCTTGGGAAGGACGCCGAAGACCTGCACGCCTGTGGGGTCGAGTCCGGTCTCCTCCTCCGCTTCCCGCAGGGCAGCCCTGAGCGGTCCGGTGGTCGTGGGGTCGCCGTCCTCCGGGTCCAGGGCGCCCCCCGGGAACGAAGGCTGGCCGGCGTGGGCGCGCAAGGTCCCGGACCGCTCCATCAACAGCAGTTCGGGGCCGGTTGCGCCCTCACCGAAGAGCACCAGGACCGCGGACTGTCGTCCCCTGCCGTTCTTGGGCGGCAGAAAGCGGCTCAGTTGCTCGGGTGCGACGTCATCCACGGTCCGTGCGACGGGGTGGAGCCAGGTGGGCAGGCCGTCAGCGGTGACGTCCACCGCCGCTCCGCGGACGGGGTGGGTACCCGCAGGCATACGGTCCATAGGGCTTCGCCGTCCGTACGGACTCCCGCCGTGGTGTGAGGGGTCTTGAGCTGCCGCCTCATGGCCTTCGTGCAGGGCAGGTCGCGGGCCGTCGGGGCCGCTCACGCATGCCGCGGTACGGAGGGACCGGGCGCCCTGCGCCGGCCCGTGGTGCGATCCGGCCTCGCCCGGGCCGCCCGCGATGCCCGCCGCGGTCGCCCCGGCGGCCCCGAACGGACCGCTGGCGCGAGTCGTCTCGTAAGTCGTGTCGTGCGTGTCGTCTCCTGTGCGCATGGGCACCCCCTCGTTCACAACGCCCCACAGCGCAGGGATCGTTCCTTCATCCGGTCTCCCGCAATGCGGGAGCGGGTCGCCCCGGGTAGTCGGCCGGAGGGTTGAGCCGCTGGCCCGGCTGCCCGCCCAACTCGTACTTGAGCAGCTTCTTCGCCTTCTCCGGGTCCGTCTCGCCCTCGCCGTAGGAAGGACACAGATGCGTGATCGGGCAGGCCCCGCACGCCGGCTTGCGCGCATGGCAGACCCGGCGGCCGTGGAAGATGACCCGGTGCGAGAGCATCGTCCACTCGGACTTGGGGAAGATCGCCGCGATGTCCGCCTCGACCTTCACCGGATCCTCGTGCGCGGTCCACTTCCACCGCCGCACCAATCGGCCGAAATGTGTGTCAACCGTGATGCCGGGCACTCCGAACGCATTGCCGAGAACCACGAACGCGGTCTTCCGACCGACGCCGGGCAGCGTGACCAGGTCCTCCAGCCGGCCGGGGACCTCGCCGCCGAAGTCGTCCCGCAGCGCCGAGGAGAGGCCGAGCAGCGACTTGGCCTTCGCACGGAAGAAACCCGTGGGCCGAATGATCGCCTCCAGATCCTCCGGCGCTGCCGCGGCCATGTCGTCGGGCGTGGGGTACTTCGCGAACAGCGCGGGCGTGGTCTGGTTCACCCTGAGGTCGGTGGTCTGGGCGGAGAGGACCGTCGCAACGAGGAGTTCGAAGGGGTTGCGGAAGTCGAGCTCCGGATGGGCGTACGGATAGACATCGGCCAGCTCGCGATTGATCCGGCGGGCACGACGGACCATCGCCAACCGGGACTCGGGCTTCCGCACACCCGGCCTTTTCGCGCTTTTTGTCGCTTTCGGAGCACCGGACGGCGCATGTTCGCCCACAGCGGAATCCTGCTTTTCGGCCACTCTTCCAGCCCCCTCGGCCTGCGCTCTCACCGGCAAATTGGACACTCGGCCACCCTACGGTCCGCCACTGACATCCGCCCCGGTCACAGGTAATCAGGACCCAATCGGGCCCCTGCCGCACGAACAGACGCTCCAGTGCGTCAGACTTGTTGTGATTGATCGCACGAATATTTACTTGCCAGGGGTCTGCCGCAGCCACGCTGTCCCACGCGGTGTCCCCCGGACGGGCACCGCACGGTCCGGCATCATGGGGGCCACGGTCCCTGAGCAGGTCGACAAGGAGAGAACTCGTGGACGACGTTCTGCGGCGCGCCCCGCTCTTCGCGGCGCTCGATGACGAGCAGGCCGCGGAGCTCCGCGGCTCGATGAGTGAGGTGACGCTCGCCCGCGGCGACGCACTCTTCCACGAAGGCGACCCCGGTGACCGCCTTTACGTGGTCACCGAGGGCAAAGTGAAGCTCCACCGCACATCCCCCGACGGCCGCGAGAACATGCTCGCCGTCCTCGGCCCCGGCGAGCTGATCGGCGAGCTGTCGCTGTTCGACCCCGGACCGCGCACCGCGACCGCCACGGCGCTGACCGAGGTCAAGCTCCTCGGTCTCGGTCACGGCGACCTCCAGCCCTGGCTGAACGTACGCCCCGAGGTAGCCACCGCGCTGCTGCGTGCCGTAGCCCGTCGACTGCGCAAGACCAACGACCAGATGTCGGACCTGGTCTTCTCCGATGTCCCCGGCCGTGTCGCCCGGGCGCTCCTCGATCTGTCGCGTCGCTTCGGCGTGCAGTCCGAGGAAGGCATCCACGTGGTCCACGACCTCACCCAGGAGGAGTTGGCCCAGTTGGTCGGCGCCTCTCGCGAGACCGTGAACAAGGCGCTCGCCGACTTTGCACAGCGCGGCTGGCTGCGGCTTGAGGCACGTGCCGTGATCCTGCTGGACGTGGAACGGCTCGCCAAGCGTTCTCGCTGATCAGGCCGGTGCGGACGTAGTCCTCCACCGCCATGCGACAGAAGAAGGGCCGCCCGGGACTGTTCCCGGAGCGGCCCTTCCGCTTGTGCTCTCCCTACGGTGACGTCACCGCTTCTTGGTGCCGTCCACGATCAGGGGGTTGCCACCGCCGTCCCCACAGGGCACCGCGTACACCGGGTTCTTGGCCGCTGCGTCCTTGAACGCGTCGATGCACTGGTTGATGAGGATCTTGTCCGTGAGCGAGTTGCTCAGGATCTTGTTTGCCCGGGCGATGCCCTCTGCCTCGATCCTGCGGCGTTCGGCCTCCGCCGTCGCCGTGCGGGCCGCCTCGGTCGCCCGCTCGGTCGCCTGCTGCTGCTGGATTTTGCGGTCGATCTGTCCCTGCAACTGGTCGGAGGGCTTTACGTTGCGGAGGTTGACCGTGGTGACGTTGATGCCACGGGGAGCCAGGCGCTCCTGAATCAGATCGCCGATCTCGCCGTTGATCTTCTCCCGAGCGGAGCTGTAGCCCGCTTCGCTGGTGTGGCGGGCGAAGACGTTGCGGATGATCTCTCGGCTGTCGGGGAAGACCAACCGCTGCTGGATGGCGTCCTCACTGCCGGCGAGCCGGTAGAGCTCGACCGCCTTGGCGGGGGTCACCGCCCACTTCACCGTGACCTCCACGTACATCACACCGCCCTGGTTGGAACGGACCTCGACGACGTCCTTGTCCGAGAGGTTGAGGTCCACGGGGCGGGTGGAGAAGGTGGTGATGTTGGTGAACGGCGATGTGACGTTCAGACCGGAGGTCAGCGGCGCCCCCACCTTGCCGAAAGTGACCGGAACACCGACCTCGTAGGCGCTGATGATGTGCACACAGCTGGCGACGCCGGAGAACAGGCTGGCTATCAGGGCGCCCAGGGCCCCGAGCTTGAGACCCCTTTGGTCGTTGCTGCGGCCGACGAAGAAGAGCACGGCTGCCGCGATGAGCAGCAGCACGAAGAGAACGAACACGCCAGGTCCCCCCATGGTCATTTGCGAAAGATAAACGGAGCGTAAAACACAGCCCATGGCTTCAGACGCATGGGGGTCGACGACAGTTCGACCTCAGACGGAGAAGAACGGCCATCCGCGTCTCGTCTCACGACGGACGGACCGGCCCCGGGCGACGACTTTCGCGAACCACGGTCGGGCTTAGATCAACCCGTGCTCCCGCAGATACTCCAACTGTGCTCGCACTGATAGCTCCGCCGCAGGCCAGAGCGTTCTATCCACATCGGCGTAGACCCGAGCGACCACGTCTGAGGGCTCCCGGTAGCCGTGTTCGACCGCAGTCTCCACCTGAGCCAGACGATGGGCCCGATGAGCCAGGTAGTACTCGACGGCGCCCTGGGCGTCCTCCAGCACGGGACCGTGGCCGGGGAGCACCGTGTGGACGCCGTCGTCGACGGTCAGGGAACGCAGTCTGCGCAACGAATCCAAGTAGTCGCCGAGCCGTCCGTCCGGGTGCGCGACGACCGTGGTGCCTCGCCCCAGGACGGTGTCCCCCGTCAGTACGGCACCGTCGGCCGGCAGATGGAAGCAGAGCGAGTCCGAGGTGTGGCCGGGCGTGGGGACGACCCTCAACTCCAAGCCTCCGGTCCGGATCACATCGCCGGCGGCCAGACCTTCGTCGCCCAGTCTGAGCGCGGGGTCGAGGGCGCGGACGGGTGTACGGGTCAACTCCGCGAACCGCCCCGCGCCTTCTGCGTGATCGGGGTGTCCATGGGTGAGTAGGGTCAGCGCGACCCGTTTCCCGGCGCGTTCGACGGTGGCGATGACCTTGCGCAGATGACCGTCGTCGAGCGGGCCCGGATCGATGACGACGGCCACATCCGCATCCGGCTCGAAGACGATCCAGGTGTTGGTGCCGTCGAGTGTCATGGCGGAGGGATTGGGTGCCAGGACGCTGATCGTACGAGCCGTGGCGGGCCCGGAAAGCACGCCACCACGGGGCTGACCGGGCAGGGCTGCGGCATCCGTCATCGCGGGCCCCCTATGGGAATGTTCTTGGTGAACTCCGCATGCCCTGGCCAGCTGAGTACGAGCTCCTCGCCGACCATCCGGGCGGTCGCCAGTACGGGAGTGAGGTCCTGGCGTCGTGCCGCGGCGAGGGCGTCCACCGCCGCAGGGTGGGGAATCAGCGACCTTAGCGTGGCGATGGTGGGCGGCAGCATCAACAGTTCTCCCCGGTCGTAGCCTTCGGCGGCGTCAGCCGGCCGGATCCACACCGTGCGGTCTGCCTCGGTGGAGGCGTTCCGGGTGCGCTGGCCCTCCGGGAGCACGGCGACGAAGAACCAGGTGTCGTATCGACGCGGTTCGAACTCGGGCGTGATCCATCGGGCCCAGGCCCCGAGCAGGTCCGATCGAACCACCAGTCCCCGGCGGTCCAGGAAGTCGGCGAAGGAGAGCTCACGATGGACCAGGGCCTGTCGGTCCGCTTCCCAGGTGTCGTCGGTCGTGTCGCTCACCACGCTGTCCCCCGTGGGGCCGGCGAGGAGGACGCCCGCTTCCTCGTAGGTCTCCCGGACCGCAGCGCACACGATGGCCTGGGCCGATCCCTCGTCCACACCGAGACAGGCAGCCCATTCGGCGAGAGAGGGACCCGCCCAACCGATCGGACGGGAATCCCGGGCGTCCACTCCGCCACCCGGGTAGGCATAGGCACCGCCGGCAAAGGACATCGAGGCGCGTCGGCGCAGCATGTGCACGGCGGGACCGTCGACCGTGTCACGCAGCAGCATCACCGTCGCTGCCCGGCGTGGTGTCTCGGGGACGAGGTCGCCTCTGGCAAGGGCGCGAATCCGGTCCGGCCACTCCGGTGGGTACCACTGACCATTGGACATGGCCGGATCGTATGCGCTGACGCGTGGATGTTCGAGAGGTCCCCCGGTCACCGGCGGAGCGGCACGGAGGGGTCCACATCACCACTTCCCCCGGCCGGTGGCCCTGCTGCACAAGAGGGGCTAGTGGTCTTCCGGCCAGCCTCTGCGGGCGGCAAGGCGCGAGGTTTCACGTGGAACATCGGCCCGGGTTGCAGCGAGCGGTCCAGCCGGTCCAGCTGGACCGCTCGCTCACAACTTCGTTCGACCGGTCTTCACAGCCGGGGCAGATCGGAGCCGAGGCACCCGGCTCCACCGAGCCTGCACCGGCTCGGAAAATGGATCACCAGCAGCAGCCCAGAACGGCGCCCACTGCCAGCCCCGTGGGCCTCACGCCTGGGTGAGCTCCACCAGGACCTCGACCTCAACCGGTGCGTCCAACGGCAGCACCGCAACGCCCACCGCACTGCGCGCGTGCACACCCTTGTCCCCGAGAACTTCGCCGAGGAGTTCGCTCGCACCGTTGAGCACCGCAGGCTGACCGGTGAAGTCGGCGGCCGAGGCAACGAAGCCGGTGACCTTGACGACCCGCGCAATGCGGTCCAGATCGCCGGTGACGGACTTCACCGCGGCCAGTGCGTTCAGCGCACACGTACGAGCCAGTTGCTTGGCCTCGTCCGACGTGACCTCGGCACCCACCTTGCCGGTGACGGGAAGCTTGCCTTCGACCATCGGGAGCTGACCCGCGGTGTAGACGTACGAGCCCGAAATCACGGCCGGCTGGTAGGCGGCCAGTGGTGGCACCACCTCCGGCAGGGTCAGGCCCAGCTCCGCCAGCCTGGCTTCGACGGCGCCGCTCACGCGGCCCTCGCCCGCTTCAGATAGGCCACGAGCTGCTCGGGGTTCGGCCCGGGCACGACCTGGACGAGCTCCCAGCCGTCCTCGCCCCAGGTGTCCAGAATCTGCTTGGTCGCGTGCACGAGAAGGGGCACGGTCGCGTATTCCCACTTGGTCATGCAGGCGACTGTAGCCGCAGAGCCCGGCCTCTCCGCACCCAAGGCGTCAGAGGGGCCGATCTGCCCGACGGATGATCGCCTCCGGTCCGAGCACAACCCCGCGCGCCAGAACGCCCTCCCGAGGCACGGTCGGGGATACCTGCGTGACGCAGCCCGCACACCACCTCGTGCGTAGGTCGCGGTTCAACTGGTTAGGCTCGAATGCGTGAGCAGGTTCCAGGTGGTCAGTGGCAAGGGTGGCACCGGTAAGACCACGGTGGCCGCCGCCCTCGCGCTCGCCCTCGCGACCGAGGGAAAGCGGACTCTTCTCGTCGAGGTCGAGGGGAGGCAAGGCATCGCCCAGCTCTTCGAGACGGAGACGCTCCCCTACGAGGAGCGCAAGATCGCCGTTGCATCCGGTGGCGGTGAGGTCTTCGCTCTGGCCATCGATGCCGAGCGGGCACTGCTCGACTACCTCCAGATGTTCTACAAGCTCGGCAGCGCCGGCCGAGCGCTCAAGAAGCTCGGCGCCATCGACTTCGCCACCACGATCGCGCCCGGGGTGCGCGACGTACTGCTCACCGGCAAGGCGTGTGAAGCCGTGCGCCGACGTACCAAGCAGGGCACCTACGCCTATGACCACGTCATCATGGACGCACCGCCCACCGGCCGGATCACCCGATTCCTCAATGTGAACGACGAGGTGGCGGGGCTGGCGAAGTTCGGCCCGATATACAACCAGGCCCAGGCCGTGATGCGCGTCCTCAAGTCCCCCCAGACCGCGGTCCATCTGGTGACCCTTCTGGAGGAGATGCCGGTTCAGGAGACGGCGGATGGGGTCGCGGAACTGCGCGCGGCCGAACTGCCCGTCGGCAGTGTGATCGTGAACATGGTCCGGCCGCACCTCCTGGACGAACAGGCGGTCAACAGCGCGGCGGGCGACCGCCGGGACGAGATCGCCAGAACCCTCGTTGCGGCGGGTGTGAACGGTGCGAACGAGCTCGTCGCCCCCCTATTGGAGCAGGCGTCCGATCACGCTCAGCGGGTCGGTCTGGAGCGGGAACAGCGGACGGCGCTGAGCCGGCTGGACCTGCCCACCCATGAACTCCCTCTGCTGAGCGAAGGCGTCGATCTCGCAGGGCTCTACCAACTGTCGAAGGAACTGCGGAAGCAAGGGACCGGCACATGAACTTGGACGCGTCGGCAACCCCTCTCGAAATCGACCCGCTCATCGACGACCCCGCCACTCGCATCATCGTCTGCTGCGGTTCCGGAGGCGTCGGCAAGACGACCACCGCCGCGGCGCTCGGAGTACGGGCGGCGGAGCGTGGCCGTCGGGTCGTGGTGCTGACCATCGACCCCGCCCGGCGACTGGCCCAATCCCTGGGCATCGATTCCCTGGACAACACTCCACGTCGGGTGAAGGGCATAGAGGGCAACGGCGACGACTCCTCCGGCGAACTGCACGCCATGATGCTCGACATGAAGCGGACCTTCGACGAGTTCGTCGAGGCGCACGCGGACGCCGAGCGAGCCCGGGCCATCTTGAACAACCCCTTCTACCAGTCACTCTCGGCCGGTTTCGCCGGTACGCAGGAGTACATGGCGATGGAGAAGCTCGGACAGTTGCGCGCCCGGGACGAGTGGGACCTGATCATCGTCGACACCCCTCCGTCCCGTAGTGCCCTGGACTTCCTCGACGCACCCAAGCGATTGGGGTCGTTCCTCGACGGCACGTTCATCAAGCTTCTGGTGACCCCCGCCAAGATGGGGGGTCGGGCGGGCATGAAGTTCCTCAATGTCGGCATGACGATGATGACGGGGACCCTGGGAAAGCTGCTGGGTGGCCAGCTCCTGCGGGACGTCCAGACGTTCGTGTCGGCGATGGACACCATGTTCGGCGGCTTCCGCACGCGCGCCGATGCCACCTACCGCCTGCTCCAGGCGCCTGGTACGGCGTTCTTGGTCGTGGCGGCTCCGGAACGGGACGCCCTGCGGGAGGCCGCGTACTTCGTGGAACGGCTGGCGGAGGAGGAAATGCCGCTGGCCGGGCTGGTCCTGAACCGCGTCCACGGAAGCCAGGCCGATCAACTCTCCGCCGAACGGGCCCTCGCGGCGGCGGAGATCCTCGCCGCGGGAATCACGTCAGAAAATATTGATGGTGGGGGCATTGTCGATCAGGGGGGCGGGAAGACTGGTGTTCGTGAGGCTCCGGGCGCCTCTCCCGAACCCCCGCCCGAAAGTCGCACACCGGCGCACAACCCCGAGCAGCACAAGACTCCCGAGCACACTGCGCTCCCTGCGCACCCCATGGACGATGCCCCCGTGTTCCACAAGGTCGTATCCGCCACAGCGGACCCCACTGCCGAGCAACTGACGGCGGGTCTGCTGCGTCTGCATGCGGAAAGAATGCAGGTACTCGCGCGTGAGCAGCGAACGCGCGACCGTTTCACCGCGCTGCACCCGGAGGTGGCGGTGGCCGAGGTCTCGGCCCTGCCCGGCGATGTCCACGACCTCGCGGGTCTGAGGGCCATCGGCAATCAACTGGCAGCGGCAGGAGACGCGATCGCCGGACAGTGAAGTTTTCTTCCCCGTGCTGAACCCATCGGGCATCCGGCCCACTCCCCCGCGGCCGGAACCGACCGAAGGGCTCGACGGGCGAAACGGCGCCACCAAGCGAGGACGAGCCGATCCGTGAAGCGCTGGTACCAATGTCCAGCAGACCGAGCAGTCGACGTCGGTGCCACTGACGAAGCACCACCCCACGGGTGATCGCGGAGCCGTGGATGGCCGAGGTGAGGACCGGGACGCATGAACCGGAGCCGAAGACTTCGCCGACACGTGTGAACCGGATGCTTCGCCGGCACGTGTGAAAGAGAAAGAGGAGCATCGCGCACGCGGGCGCGAGCCCTGAGACATGAGGAGGCTGGCGCCAGTACAGGGCACAGCAAAGTCATGGGGCGCAACAAACGGGGGACTCGGCGAACAGGCTCCCGCAAGCCTGTCCTGCCCGTCCTATCCGTAGTACCTGTGGTGCCTCTGTTGTGTTCCGACACGGATGGTTTCCGTGTGGATTGAATCGTGCGAGGTGGTGCACCTTCGGGGGATCTCCCCGCAGGGACTACCCCACAGCCGCGTACGTCTCGTAGGTCTCATCGTCATCGAGACCAACGGGCAGGATGCCCGCACTGCGCTCGTACTCCGTGCGCGCGGTCTCCAAGAGTCTGCGCCACGAGGTGACCGTGGGACGTCGGCGCAGAAGTGCACGCCGTTCCCTTTCGGTCATTCCGCCCCAGACACCGAATTCCACACGGTTGTCGAGGGCGTCGGCCAGGCATTCGGTCCGCACCGGACATCCGGTGCACACCGCCTTGGCCCTGTTCTGCGCTGCTCCTTGAACGAACAGTTCATCCGGATCGGTAGTGCGGCAGGCTGCCTGCGCACTCCAGTCGGTTACCCAGCCCATCCCGGCGCCGTCCTCTCCCGAATCGAGGCTCCCCCACGGCGGCAGCGGCATATTCACCGCTGCCAGTTGAGGACGTTACGGAAGGCAGGCACAGCGCAACACCCCCTTCGGGCCCAATCTTGAATGGCCCGAACGGACTATGCGCACGGAGCAGATCACTCGGGGGGGTGAGTAGAGGACATGCGTGATGAACCCGACAAAGTGGGGTAGAAGAGCTGAGCCACAGCACACGCGAGAGGGCGCATAAGGCGGATTGAATGCGAATTCGGACACGGACCCTGCGATTCCACTTCGGCCCCTGCTGCCGCCCTTGTGACTAGGCGCTTTGCAACAGGCTCGCTGCGGAATCGGGGAATGCCTTGATACAAAACCACACTGCTGTGACAGTTGAGAGCAGCTTAGGCCAAGGCCTATACGTATGTCCGGCGAATGAGAACGTAGGCTGCCTTCATGCCAAAAAAGCGCTCGGGCGGTGGTCTGACCGGGACCCAGCAAGCCGCCAAGTTCCTCGGTGTCAGCGTGCTCTCCGGAGCCGTGCTGGCAGGGATCGCCCTGCCTGCCTTCGGGGTACTGGGGCTCGCGGCCAAGGGAACGGTGAAGGGGTTCGACGAGATCCCCGCCAACCTCAAGACCCCCCCGCTGAGTCAGCGCACCACCATCCTGGACTCCAAGGGCGGAACGATCGCCACGGTGTACTCACGCGACCGCACGGTGGTGCCGCTCAAGGACATCTCGCCCCACATGCAGAAGGCGATCGTCGCGATCGAGGACTCGCGCTTCTACGAACATGGGGCGATCGACCTCAAGGGCGTCCTGCGGGCGCTCAACAAGAACGCGACGAGCGGCGGAGTCACCCAGGGCGCGTCGACCTTGACACAGCAGTACGTGAAGAACGTCTTCGTCGAGGAGGCGGGCGACGACGCGGAGAAGTTCGCCGAGGCCACCCAGCAGACCCTCGGCCGCAAGATCCAGGAGTTGAAGTACGCGATCCAGGTCGAGGAGGAGTTGGGCAAGAAGACGATCCTCCAGAACTACCTCAACATCACGTACTTCGGCCAGAAGTCCTACGGCATCGAGGCGGCCTCCCAGCGCTTCTTCTCCAAGAAGGCTAAGGACCTCAACCTGGAAGAGGCCGCGATGCTCGCCGGCCTTGTCCAGTCGCCCAGCCGCTACGACCCGGTCAACGACGCGGAAGAGGCCACCAAGCGCCGCAACATCGTCCTCCAGCGGATGCTGGAGGTGGGTGACATCTCCCCCGAGGAAGCGGCCCGGGCCAAGGCGACCCCGATCAAACTCAACGTGAGCGAGCCGAAGAACGGCTGCATCACCGCGGTCAACGGAGCGGGCTTCTTCTGTGACTACGTGCGGAAGTCCTTCCTGTCCGACCAGACCTTCGGCAAGACCCGTGACGACCGCCGCAAGGTCTGGGACCGCGGCGGGCTGACGATCAAGACCACGCTCGACCCGCAGGCGCAGAAGTCGACTCAGAAGTCGATCAAGAAGCATGTGTACAAGTCGGACAAGGTCGCCACCGCGGTGACGATCGTGCAGCCCGGGACCGGCAAGGTCCTCGCCATGGGCCAGTCCCGCCCGTACGGATACGGCAAGAACGAGACGGAGATCAACTACTCCGTCGACAAGAAGGCCGGCGGATCGAACTTCGGATTCCCGGTCGGATCGACCTTCAAGCCGTTCGTGGCGGCGGCGGCCCTGGAGCAGGGCAGGCCCCCGACGCAGGTGTACCCGGCGCCGTACAAGATGCCCTATCCCGACTCGATCCCCATGTGCGATGGCGGCACCTGGCGCAACTCCGCCAAAGAGGTCCTGGAGAACGAGAACGAGAAGGAGGTGGGACCGTACGCGCTGAAGAAGGCGATGGAGATGTCGGTCAACACCTACTTCGTTCAGATGATCGAGGACATAGGGCTCTGCCCGGTCGTCGAGATGACCGACAAGCTGAGGGTGATCCAGGGCGACGGCACCAAACTGCCGGTCGCCCCCTCGCCGCTGACGCTGGGTTCGACGGCGATCTCGCCGCTGACCATGGCCAGTGCGTACGCGACGTTCGCCAGTCGAGGGACGTACTGCAGCCCCACCGCCATCGAGTCGATCCGCACGGCGGACGGCCGAAGCCTCAAGGTGCCGCAGAGCACCTGCGAGAAGGTGCTGAGCGAGCAGACCGCGGACACGATCAACACCCTGCTGGGCGGTGTGGTCGACTCCGGCACGGGCCAGCAGGCCGGTCTGGCGAACCGTGACAATGCGGGTAAGACCGGTACGACCGACGAGCGCCGCAATGCGTGGTTCGTCGGTTACACGCCCAATCTGTCCGGAGCGGTCTGGGTGGGCAGCCCCACCCAGCAGGTGAAGATGATGAACATCACCATCGGCGACACCTACCACGCCAAGGTCTTCGGTGGTCAGGTACCGGGTCCGATCTGGCGGGACGCGATGAACGGCGCGCTGGAGGGTTGGGACTCACCCGTCTTCAACAAGGTCTCGATCCCCGACGGCCCGGACCCGAGCGAGAAGCCGGACGAGGACGGCGAGGACAACGGCGGCGACGGCAACGGCAACGACGGCCGACCCGACGACGGCAAGCCGGGAGACGGCCGGCCGGGTGACAACGGCGGACCGGGCGGCGACGGCCAGCAGCCCTGGCCCGGCATCTCGCTCCCTTCGGACCAGACAGGGGGCGGCGACAACCGCGGCGGGGACAACGGCGGCGGCGACGGCCCAGGAGACTGACGGAAAGCAACGGAGGGCCGAGGCGTCACCACGCCTCGGCCCTCCGACGCACCCGGCACCCGGTCACCGACCGACATCCGAAACGCTGCACATCACCGGGGGTACGGGAACCCGTCCACGTACCGCACGGGGAGTACGGGACCGGCTGACCGGTCCCGGTGGTGCGCCCCGTTCCGTCACGAGGCGCACGGTGGTCGGGTCGGCCCGACCTCCCAGGTCAGCTCGCGAGGAGCCGCTTCACCGTGGCTGCCACACGACCGCCCTCAGCCCGCCCGGCGACCTGCGGATTCACCTTCTTCATCACGGCGCCCATGGCCCTCGGGCCCTCGGCGCCCTCGGCCTTGGCGTCGTCGACGGCCTTGGCCACGATCTGTTGCAACTCGTCATCCGTGAGCTGCTGCGGCAGGTACTCGCCCAACAGCTCACCCTCGGCCCGCTCGCGCTCCGCCTGCTCGGCCCGTCCGCCCTTGGCGAAGGCTTCTGCGGCTTCACGGCGCTTCTTCGCCTCCCGGGCGATCACCTTCTGCACCTCGTCGTCGGAGAGCTCCCGGGCCGTCTTGCCCGAGACCTCCTCGGTGGTGACGGCGGAGAGGGTCAGCCTCAAGGTCGAGGTGCGCAGTTCGTCGCGCGCTCTGATCGCTGCGATCAGATCATCGTGGAGCTTGGACTTGAGCGTGGTCATGCGGCCCAGTGTGGCAGGTGAGGATACGGACGTGCCCGGCCATTTCACGGAGGCGGCGCGTCCATGACGGCCGCCGACCGGGAGGCGGAACGGCGCCCGCAACGGCCCGAGTGATCATTAACTCGGCCCACCCCGCGCTTCGTACCCCTTTGTCTGCGACGATGGACAGATGCGCGCACGGTATGGAATTCCCCTGGCAATCACGGCAGTAGGAGCCGCAGGCATCGCCTACGCGGCCGGCATCGAGGCCCGTTCCTTCCGCCTCCGACGGATCACCGTCCCGGTCCTGCCCAAGGGAATGCGTCCGCTGCGGGTGCTCCAGGTATCGGACATCCACATGGTGAGCGGCCAACGCAAGAAGCGCGCCTGGCTCCAGTCGCTGGCGGGCCTACGGCCGGACTTCGTGGTGAACACCGGCGACAACCTCTCCGACCCGGAGGCGGTCCCGGAGACCCTGGACGCCCTCGGTCCGCTCATGGAGTATCCGGGCGTTTACGTCTTCGGCTCCAACGACTACTACGGACCCACGCTCCGCAACCCCGCCCGCTATCTGTTCGAGAAGGCCCAGGGCAAGCACGGGCTGAACGGCAACCCCCCGGCTGTCGGCGTCGTCCACAACCCGTGGGAGGACCTGCGGGACGCGTTCGACGCGGCCGGCTGGGTCGGCCTGAGCAACACGCGGGGCAGGCTCAAGCTGGAGGGGTACGAGCTCGCGTTCACCGGCCTCGACGACCCGCACATCAAGCGCGACCGGTACGAGAAGGTCGCGGGCGGCCCCGAGAAGGACGCCGACCTCTCCCTGGCGATCGTGCACGCCCCCTACCTGCGCGCGCTGGACGCCTTCACCACCGACGGCTACCCCCTGATCCTCGCCGGCCATACGCACGGCGGCCAGCTCTGCATCCCCTTCTACGGCGCGCTGGTCACCAACTGCGACCTGGACACGGATCGGGTCAAGGGCCTGTCGACCCACGAAGCAGCGGGGAACGTCTCCTACCTCCACGTCTCGGCTGGCTGCGGAACGAGCCGCTACACACCGGTACGTTTCGCGTGCCCACCGGAGGCAACCCTGCTCACGCTGGTGGAAAAGACCTGATCCCCGCCCCACCCAGAACCAGCCCAAGCCCCTCCGGGAACCACCGCGGGGCCGCGCAAACCGGATTTCGCCTGGGGGCGTGGGTGGGCTAAAGTAATCGATGTCGCCACGCGAGTGATGACATCGGGGTGTAGCGCAGCTTGGCAGCGCGCTTCGTTCGGGACGAAGAGGTCGTGGGTTCAAATCCCGCCACCCCGACAGCTGAAATCGCAGATCAGAGGGCCCAGTGTGCAAGTTTCACTGGGCCCTCTGATCTGTTCTGTGTGTCTAGCTGGGTGACCAGTGCCGTATCAGGCAACGTTTGCCCTGGCGACCACGGCACGTAGTCGCTGGTCGTCGGCGTGGTGATTGCGTCAGATGATGTAGCGGCGGATCATGCTGCCCTGCTCCTTGTGGCTGGCGTGGTCGGTGCCGTCGAGGGTGAAGTAGCGCAGGGCTGTGAACTGGGCCTCCATGCGGTTCAGCCACGAGGAGTTGGTCGGGGTGTAGGCGATCTCGACGTTGTTGGCCTCTGCCCAGCCGGCGACGCGGCGGCACCGCTTGGTGGTCAGGTGCGGGGAGTAGTTGTCACATACGATCGCCAGGCGGACTGTCGGTGGGTAGAGGGTTCGCAGGTAGCGGCAGAATTCCAGGAACTTCGACCGGTTCTTGGTCTTCTTGATATGGGTCCTTGGCCAGGTCAGAGGCGGCGAACAGGTGCCGCACCCCGTGCGGGCGGGTGTAGGTCGCCCGCCGCCTGGGCCTGGGCTCGCGATCGGGGTCTTTGTGCCTGCCCCCGCGTTTGGCCCACTGCCGCCCCGGGTGCGGCTGCAGGTTCAGCGGGCCGAACTCGTCCAGGCAGAAGACCACTTCCGGCTCGCTCTCCTTGGGTATGACCTCGCGGTCGGCGATCGCGTACAGGTGTTCCACTCGGGCCTTCTTGGTGGTGTAGTCCGGATCG
>NZ_JBEXVD010000013.1:0-187662 GCF_040638655.1 Streptomyces sp. NPDC005963
AAGAGGGCGGGTTGGGTGTATTGGGTTTGGTTGAGTTGGGTGGGGTCGGGGTTGAAGATGATGGTGTGGAGGGGTTGGTCGAGGTGGGGGTCGAGGGCTGCGCAGGCTTGGTCGAAGGCGTGGGCGTAGGCGGGGTAGGTGTCGTAGAGTTCCCGGCCCATGTTGGCCCGCTGGCTGCCCTGACCGGTGAAGAGGAAGGCGATCTTCGGCGGTGTCGATGCCTTCCCCCGCACCACACCCGGATGCTCCAGCCCCTCAGCCAGGGCAGCGGTCGCCGCGATCAGTTCCGCTCGATCGGCGCCGACCAGTACGGCCCGCTCGTCGAAGTGGGTCCGATGCGTCGCCAACGAGTGGGCCGTGTCCACGCCTCGACGGCCCTCACCCGCCCGTTCCGCAGCGACTTCCCGCTCGTGGAGCCGGGCGGCCTGCTCCCGCAACGCCGCCTCCGAGCGCCCGGACACCACCCAGGCCAGCGGGCCGCCGCCCGGATCTGCCTCCTCCACGGACGGACCGGATGGCCCCGATGGACCAGACGGTACGAAGCCCGTACCGGACGAGCCGGCGAGGTCCACGGTCGACCGGCCCGGGGAAACCGACTCCTCGTCGGGTTCGCCGGGACGGACCGGGGCGTGGTCCGCCACCACCACATGGCAGTTCGTGCCGCCCATGCCGAACGAACTGACTCCGGCGATCAGCCCGTCCGGCCCGGGCCAGTCGCTCTCCTGCGTCTGCACCCTCAGCCCGAGTTCGGCCAGCGGAATGGCAGGGTTGGGCTCCCGGTAGTTCAGGCTCGGCGGGATCCTGCGCCGGGACACCGCCAGGGCCGTTTTGAGCAGGCCCACCAGCCCGGCCGCGCCCTCCAGATGACCCACATTGGTCTTCGCGGAACCCACCAGCAGGGGTGCGGCCGGGTCTCGACCCGCACCCAGCACGGCCCCCAACGCCGATGCCTCGATCGGGTCCCCCACCGGTGTACCGGTGCCGTGCAGTTCCACGTACTGCACGGCGGTCGGTTCGGTGCCCGCCCGGCGGTGCGCTTCCCGCAACACGGCTTCCTGCGCTGCCCGGTCCGGGACGGTCAACCCGTCCGATGCGCCGTCGTTGTTGACCGCGCTCCCCAGAATGACGCAGTGCACCCGGTCCCCGTCGGCGACGGCCCGGTCGAGCGGCTTCAGGACGACCGCCACCCCGCCCTCGCCCCGCACATAGCCGTTGGCCCGCGCGTCGAACGTGAAGCACCGTCCGTCGGGTGACAACGCTCCGAACTGCGTACTGTCGGCGCTGCTGCCGGGTGAGAGGATCAAGTTCACCCCACCCACGATCGCCAGATCGGCATCGCCGTGCCGCAGGCTCTCGCAGGCGAGGTGCACGGCCACCAGGGACGACGACTGGGCGGCATCGACCGTCAGGCTCGGCCCGTTCAGACCGAGGACGTAGGAGAGCCGATTTGCCAGGATGCCGCGGTGCAGACCGGTGACGGAGTGCCGGCCGGCAGCGGCCTCACCCCGCCGGTGGTGCAGTGCGGCGTAGTCGTCCCAGATCGCACTCGCGTACACCGCGGTTCGGCTGCCGGCCAGCGTCGACGGGACGACGCCCGACTCCTCCAGGGCCTCCCAGCCCAGTTCGAGCAGCAGCCGCTGTTGTGGATCCATCGCGGCGGCCTCCCGTGGGGAGATCGCGAAGAACTCGGCGTCGAAACGGTCCACACCGTCGAGGAAGCCCCCGTGTGCGGGAGCCCCGGTGGACCAGCGGTCCGCCGGGGGTTCACCGATGGCGTCCTCCCCGCGCTGGAGCAGCTGCCAGAACCCGGCGGGATCGGGCGCCCCCGGCAGCCGGCAGGCGAGTCCGACGACGGCGATCGGTGCGGAGTGGGGCTTGACCATGGTCTGTCAGTACTCCCTCGTCGAGGACGAATGCAGGACCAGGCTCACCACCTGCTCTAACGGGGCTCTTTCGGCGTTCTAAATCCGTTCCACCCAAGCGCCCCGTCCCGATTCATGCAGGCCCCCGAGCCGTCTCACGCAGGACCCTGGTCCGATTCACGAAGGTCCCCACAGCCCGTCGCGCAGCACGGTGAGGTGTTCGACGGCAACCCTTCGCTGCTCCTCGGGTGTCAATCCGCCCCCGAACGCATGGAACGCACCCGGAAAGTTGTGCACTTCGGTGGGCACACCCGCCTGGCTCAGCCGTAGGCCGTACAGCAACCCCTCGTCGCGCAGTGGATCGAGCCCCGCCGTGGAGATGTACGCGGCGGGCAGCCCGGTGAGGTCCCCGGCCCGGGCCGGTGCCGCGTACACCGAGCGTTGCCCGTCGCGTGCGCCCGCACCCAGATAGAGCTCCCAACTCTCCGCTGCCAGCCGGCGGTTCCAGACCGGTGTGTCCGTGAACACCGCCATTGAGGCGGTCTCCAACCGATCGTCCAACACCGGCGTGCTCAGATGCTGGAAACACAACGAGGGCCCACCGCGGTCACGGGCCAGCAGGGTCAGCCCGGCCGCCAGGGCGCCGCCCGAGCTGGCCCCCGCGACCGCGATCCGGGCCGCGTCCACACCGAGCTCGGCGGTGTTCCCGGCCGTCCAGGCCAGTGCCGCCCAACAGTCATCGAGCCCGGCCGGGAACGGATGCTCCGGAGCGAGCCGATAGGACACCGCCACCACCAGGGCCGACGCACTCACCGCGGCCTGCGCCGCACCCCCGTGCACCGAGTCCACCGTGCCCAGACAGAAGCCACCGCCGTGGATCCACACCACCGCGGGCAACAGCGAGGTGACCTGGCGCGGCCGATAGACCCGCACGAGCACCTCGGGTGCCCCCGACACTCCCGGGATCCGGCGTTCCTGAACCACGACGTCAGGTACCGGGGGCAGCTCGTCGAGGCGACACAGCCGTCCGCGGTGGTCGGCCAACGCGTCGACCAGACGTCCCTTCACCGGCATGGTCAGACCTCCAGAGCGAGTGCTTGGGAAGGACACAGGGCCACGGTCTCGCGTGCCCGGGCCTCCTCCGACGAGCCGTCCACCTCGCCCTCCAGGACGAGGACGATCCCCTCGTCCGACTGGTCGAAGCGATCGGGGTCGGACAGGACGCACTGCCCCGCGCCCAGACACCGTTGGGTGTCAGCGGTGATGCGCATGATCCTTGCGCTCCTTCTCTCTTGTGCCGCGCCCTCGATGGCGTCGGCTCACCAACTCACCGGCAGCTTCCAGATGCCCTGGACACCGCCGGGTTCCTTGAGCGGAAGTTCTTCCGCGGGTACGGCGAGCCGCAGCCCGGGCAGCCGTCTGAAGAGGGTCGACAACGCGATTTCCATCTCGGCCCGCGCCAGGTTCTGCCCGATGCACTGGTGCACGCCGTGGCCGAAGGAGATGTGATGGCGCGCACCCCGTGCCACGTCGAACGAGTCCGCACCGGGGAAGGCGCTCTCGTCCCGGTTGGCGGTGGAGATCACCACGATCACACCGTCCCCTGCCCGTATCCGATGACCGCCCAACTCGGTGTCACGAGTGGCGAAGCGGGCGACGCCGTCGGCGATGGCCGTGTAGCGGAGCAACTCCTCAACCGCGCCCGGCAGCAAGGCGCTGTCGGCACGCAACGCGGCCAGTTGGTCCGGGCTCTCCAACAGGGTCAGCACCCCGAGCGCGATCGCGCTGGCCGTCGTCTCGTGGCCCGCGACGAGCAACAGCAGGGCGATGTCCACCAGATCACGGTGCGAGAGGTGCCCGGGAGTGAGCTGCTCGGCGATCAGTGTGTCGAGGAGACCGTCGTCGGGGCTCTGCTCCTTGCGTCGGATGAGTTGGTCGAGATAGCTGCTGAGCTGGGCGAACGCATCGACGCTGTCTTCGAGGGAGGTGGTGCCCGTGACCACCCGGCGCGACTGCTGCTCGAAGAAGGCGTGGTCCGAGTACGGCACTCCCAGCAGCTCGCAGATCACGATGGATGGAACGGGCAGCGCGAAGTCAGCCACCAGATCGGCGACGGGTCCCTTGGCTTCGAGGCCATCGATCAGTTCGTTGACGAGCCGCTCGATGCCCGGCCGCAGCGCCTGCACCTTCTTGACGGTGAAGGTGGACAGCAGCATCCGGCGCTGAACGGTGTGTTCCGGCGGGTCCATGCCGATGAAGTTGCGGACCTTGCGGGCCGCTTCGAAGCGGGGAGCGGTGGCCGGGTAGTGCGGATGCACCCGGTCGGAGGAGAAGGTCTCCGCATCGAGCAACACCTTGCGGGCCTCCGCATGGCCGCTGACGGCCCACACCCGGCGCCCGTTGTAGAGCTCCACCAGGGAGACCGGGCCCTCCTCGCGGTAGCGCTGGTAGCCGGTGGGCGGCTGGTAGGGGCATCCGCGAGCCTGCGGATAGGCGGCGAGCGGCCGGGTGGATCCGGCCGTGTCGATGCTGTCGGCTGTGGTCATTCCTTGGCCTCCAGTGCGGGTACGGGCGCGGCCGTTGTGACCGGCGGGAGCGGTACGGGGCGGGGCGAGCCGAATCTGCGGACGAAGGGCGACTCCACCCAGCGGAACAGGACGTACGCCAGGGCCAGGCTCACCAGCAGTGCTGCGAGGAGCAGTGCGGGTCCGGCCGGGGTGGGCAGTGCCTTGCCGGCCACGAGCCAGCGATGGCCGTAGCCGACGACCAGCCCGTGGAGCATGTAGAAAGCGAAGGAGAGTTCCCCGAGCCGGACCAACACCCGTCCACGGAACGGTGACCACGTCCCGTCGCGATCCGCCGTCGCAGCCGCGGCCACCAGCGGAGTGAGCCAGAGGGCGGCCGTCCCGGCGATGCCCAGGAGATACGGCACGTTGGAGTTCACGACGTATCCGACGGCGGCTAGCGCTGCGGCCGGCAGGACACCGACCCGGGGCCATATGCCCTCGATCACCAGGCGCGCGGCCACCATCCCGAGGACGAACTCCAGCGCCCGCACCGGTGGGAAGAAGTACACGAACCAGATCTGCTCGAAGGACAGGGTCCCGTCGTCGATGAACGGCAGCGGCGTACCCGTGATGGCGTACTGACCCACCAGTGGTGCGACGACGGTGAACACACCGAGGGCCGCCGCGAGGGGACACAGTCGGTGCACCGGTACCCGGGACAGTCCTCGCCACAACAGGGGGAAGCTCAGATAGAAGAACAACTCGACCGAGAGCGACCAACTGACCGCGTTCATGGTGTTGGGGACGGTGAGGTCGGGGAACCACGCCTGGACCAGGAAGAGGTTGGCGAGTGTCCCCTTGGCGGTGAACGGGTCCGCGGCGATCCACATGACCACCCCGGCGAGGACGAAGGTGACCAGGTGGTTGGGGTAGATCTTGGCCAGTCGGCGGCGCCAGATGCGGGGAGCGCTGTCGTCGGAACGCGCTGACCAGGTCAGGACGAAACCACTGAGGACGAAGAAGAAGCTGACACCGTAGAAACCCGCGTTGGCGAAGGCGTCCGCCAGTGGCTCGGACGCCTCGCCCTCGATGTAGCGGGTCTGCCAGGTGGTGTGGAAGGCGAAGACGAGCAGGGCCGCGATGAATCGCAGCCCTGTCAGTGAGGGAAGCCTGACGGCGCCCGTCGGTGCTGGCGGCAGGTGCATGAGCGGTGACCTCCGGCTGTGCGAGCAGTGGGAGCGTCCAGGCTGGCTGCGCCATGTTGACCGGATCTAAAGCCGCTCTTGTGTCAGCTCGCCGCCCGTGCGCGGGACGGGCCCGCCGTCCCGCGCCGTGCCGCGCACCCGACTGGGCACCGCTTCCAACAGGGTGCGGGTGTATGGATGCGAGGGCGTTGCGAACACGTCCTCCACCGGCCCCTCCTCCACGACCTGCCCGTCTTTCATCACCAGCACGCGCGCACAGACCTCCCGCACCACCGCCAGATCGTGGGAGATGAAGAGCAGGGCCAAGCCAAGGGACTCCTGGAGTTCCCTCAAAAGTCCGAGGACCTGCGCCTGTACGGACACGTCGAGGGCCGACACCGGCTCGTCGCACACGAGTAGTTTCGGCCGCGGTGCGAGGGCCCGGGCGATGGCGACCCGCTGCCGCTGCCCACCGGACAGCGCGAGCGGACGGCGTTCCAGGTGTTCCGGGCCGAGCCCCACCCGTTGGAGCAGTTCCACCGTTCGGGCGTGCTGCCGGGCGTGGCCGAGCCCGGCGGGTGCCATGCCCTCGGCGATGATCCGCGCCACGTCCCAACGGGGATCGAAGGCGCTGAGCGCATCTTGGGGAACGAGTTGGATGTCGTGCCGTCGGGCCCGCCGGTCCCGTTCGCGCACCGAGCTCCACGGCGCGGAAGCGAGCCGGATGTCACCGCTGTCGGGTGGAGTGAGCCCCAGGATCATCCTGGCCAGTGTCGACTTGCCCGATCCGGATTCGCCGACCAGCCCCAGGGCCTCACCGGGCCGCAGATCGAGCGAGACATCGGCAACGGCAGTGCGTCGGGTCCCCCGCGGGCCCGGGAACACCTTGTCGACGCTGCGCACCTCCAACAGGGGTGCAACATCGGCCGGCGTCGCGGCCGGTGTGCGCACCCGGGCGCCGTTGCCGGGCACGCTGGCCAACAGCGCCTTCGTATACGGGTGCCGGGGGTGGTCCAGCACCTGTGCGGTCGCGCCGGATTCCACCATCCGCCCGTCCTTCATCACCGTCACCTCATCGGCGAGTGCCTCCACCACGGCGAAGTCATGGCTGATCAGCAGGAGCGCGGTACCGGCTTCCTTGAGTTCGCCGAGAAGGGCGAGGATGCGGGCCTGTACGGAGGCGTCCAGAGCGGTGGTGGGTTCGTCGGCGATCAGCACTCCGGGGCCGGCGGCGAGAGCGGAGGCGATGAGCGCCCGTTGGCGTAACCCCCCGGAGAGTTGGTGCACATGACTTGCCGCCCGCTCCCGCGGTTCCGGTACGCCGACCCGCTCCAGCAACTCCACCACGCGATCGGCCACGGCGGCCCGCGGTACAACACGATGGGTGAGCAGCGGTTCCGCGATCTCCTTGCCGATCGGGCGCAGTGGGTCGAGTGCGACCAGTGCGTCCTGGGCGACCAGTCCGATCCTTCGCCCCCGTACCGACCGCCACTGTCGGTCCCGAAAGCCGCGGGCGTCCCGGCCGAACAGCTCCAACCGTTCGGCGGTGACGACGGCGGTCGGACCGGTGAGCCCCAGCAGGCTGCGGGCGAGGGCGCTCTTGCCGGACCCCGATTCGCCGACCAGCGCCAGACAGCGGCCCGGTGCCAGGGCCAGGGAGGCCCCGCGCACCGCATGGACCTGGCGGGGGCCCGATCCGAAGCGCACGTCGAGTCCGCTGACTTCGATCAGCGGCGGGCCGCCGTTCGGGTCGGTCACGGTCGTGCCCTGTGTCATGAGGCGGCCCGTCTTTCGGCGTGGGTCTGTAGATGGCGGCCCACCACCGTGACGGCGAGGACCGTCGTCAGCAGCAGCAGTCCGGGGAACAGGGCGATCCACCACGCCTGGTCGAGGAAGCCCTGGCCTTCGGTGAGCATCGCCCCCCACTCGGGTGTCGGCGGTTGGGCGCCGAGCCCCAGATAGCTGAGCGCGGCTCCCGTCGAGATGGACGCCCCCAGGGTCACGGTCGCCAGCACCACCACCGGCCCGAGCGTGTTGGGCAGGACGTGGCGTACGACGATCAGTGCGCGCGGCACCCCGAGGGCGACCGCTGATTCCACATAGCCGGATCTGCGGACCACCAGTGCCTGCGCCCGCACCACACGGGCGAGTCCGGGCGCGGTCCCCACGGCCACGGCCGTGGTGGTGCCCGCGACCCCCTTGCCCGCGATCAGGATCACGAGCAGGGCCAGCAGCAGCCCCGGCAGGGCGAGGAGGACATCGGCGAAACGGGTGAGCAGGGCATCGCCCCACCGCCCCGAGAGCGCCGCGGCCAGGCCCCAGACGACGGCCAGGGCGACTCCGGCGCCCGTGGCCGCGGCCCCGATCGCCAGGGAGTACCGGGTGCCGTGCACCACCCGGGCGAACACGTCCCGGCCGAGTTGGTCCGTACCGAACCAGTGGGAGCCGTCGGGGCCGCGCAGGGCGTTCAGCGGATCGGTGTCGGTGGGGCCCGTCGATGTGAGTGCTTCGGGTACCGCTGCCGCCAGCAGGATCAGCAACAGGACGCCGCCGGCCAGGGTCACTCCGGGACGCGCTCCGAGAACGGCCGCCCCGGCCGCCTTGGCCCGGGCCCCGACACGGGTTTCGGCACGCGTTTCGGTGTGTTGTTGCCCGCTCATGCGGCCGTCACCCCCGTCCTCCTGCGCAGACGGGGATCCGCGACGGCGTACAGCGCTTCGACCATGGCGCCGATCGCGACGAATGCCACCGCGGAGAGCGTCACCACGCCTTGGACCACCGGCAGGTCCCGCCCGGTCACCGCGTCCAGCGCCACCCGCCCTATGCCGGACCGTGCGAACACGCTCTCCACCACCACGGCACCGCCGAGGAGGGTCCCGGTGAACCAGCCGGCCAGGGTCAGTGCGGGCAGCGCGGCATGGCGGAGCGCATGGCGCGAACGCACGGTGTGTTCCTTGAGCCCCCGGGCCCTGGCCGTCAGGGCGAAGGGCTGCTCCAGTGCCGCCAGGAGGCCCTCGCGCATCACTTGGGTGAGCACGGCCGCGATCGGCAGGGCCAGGGTGATCACGGGCAGGACCAGTGAGGCGGGGTCACCGCTGTCGGAGACGGGGAACCAGCCGAGGCGGAAGGAGAACACCGTCAGCAGCATGATCCCGAACCAGAACGACGGGGTGGAGACCACGACGAGTTCCAGGAGCTCCGCTAGCCGGCGCGGCCACCGGGCCCGACCGGACGTGAGCACCGTGACCGCCACCGACAACACGATGGACAGCACCGTTGCGTACAGGGCCAGCTCAAGTGTCGGCGTGAGCTGTTCGGCGAGCACTGCGGAGACCGGCTGCTGCAACCGGTACGAGTCGCCGAGGTCGCCGGCCGCCAACCGGCCCAGATAGGAGGCGTACTGGACCAGCAGCGGATCGTCCAGGCCGTAGCGGTGCCGGATCTCCTCGCGCTGGTCGGCGTCGACGAGCGTGTTGCCGCCGACCACCGCGTCGACCGGGTCGCCCGGCACCAGTTGCAGCACCAGGAAGGCACAGGTCGCCGCACCCCAGACGACCAGCACCGCCGCGAGCAGTCGGCTGCCGGCGTAGCGGAGTGCCACGGGCATCAGCGGGCCTCGACCCAGGCGCCGTAGAACTCGGGCCAGCCGGAGATGGAGAGCCGGAGACCGTGGACGCGCTGGTGCACGCCGACCGTCGACTTCTCAACGTAGGCCGGGACGACGGCTGCCTGGTCCAGCGTCCACTTCTGCACCTTCTCGTAGGCGATGGCGCGCTTCTCGGGGTCCTGTGCCGCCTGGGCTTCCTTCAGCCAGGCGTCGACCTGCGGATTGGCGACCCGGGAGAAGTTGTGACCGCCGCCCACGGAGGTCTCGGTGGAGAGGAAGAAGTGGGTCAGGATGTCACCGTCGGCCCGTGCCCAGGACGTTTCGACCACGTCGTACCGTCCGCTGTCCAGCCGGCCGGACACCTCGACGGCGTCGGTGGAGGCGGCAAGGTCGAGCTTGATCCCGGCCTTCTTCAACTCTCCCTGATACGCCTGCGAGAAGACGCTGGCCTTGCCGTACACGGGTGCGACGACGGTGAGTACCTTGCCTCCCTTGGTGCGGTACCCCTCGGCGTTGCGACCGGTCCAGCCGGCCTGGTCCAGCAGTTGCGCCGCGCGCTTCGGGTCGTGCGGCCAACTCTTCTCCAGCGAGGCGGCGTAGCTGTTCGGAGTGGCGGGGGAGAGCGTGCTCCAGGCGCGGGTTCCGGTGCCCTGGAAGACCGAGGCGACGACGGCGTCGAGGTCCACGGCCAGTTGGAAGGCCCGCCGCACCCGTACGTCCGAGAACAGGGCTCCCGTCGTATTGAGGTAGAAGGCGTCGACGGCCCCGGGAATGTCCTTGGTGACCAGCGAGAGCTTTCCGTTGCGCTTCACCAGTGCGGTCTGCTGCGGCGGAACCGCGGCGGCGGCGTCGACCTGACCGGAGGTCAGGGCCCCGACACGGGTGGCGTCCTCGCCGATGAACCGGAGGGTGAAGGAGCCGAGTCGGGTGCTCCCGGTGTGTCCTGCGCCCTGGGGAGCCCAGGCGTAGGCGGGGTTCTTGGCGTAGGTGCGCTGCTGACCGCGGGTGTAGGCGCCCGCTTTGAAGGGACCGCTGCCCACCGAGTCGCTGCCCGCGCAGAGCTTGTCCGCGCCCGCCTTGAGGGAGGCGGGCGCGGCGATGCCCAGATAGGTGGTGCTGGCCGCCTGGAGGAACGGCGCGTACGGACGGGTGAACCGCACCTCCACCGTGCGCGGGTCCTTGACGGTCGTGCTCTGGTACGGGCCGAGGAGCCCGGCCGCGTACTGCGATTGGGTCGCCTTGTCGGTGATGTGGTCGAAGTTCGCCTTCACGGCTGCGGCATCCAGTCGGCTGCCGTCGTGGAAGGTGACGTCGTCGCGGAGGGTGAAGGTGTAGGACTTGCCGCCCTCGCCGGTCTTCCAGGACTCGGCCAACCACGGCTTCAGGTCACCGTCGGGCGTCTGGTAGAGGAGCGAGTCGAACACGGGCCGCTGGACGAAGGCGGTCACGTCCTGGGCGCTCGTGTGCGGGTCCCAGCAGTCCGGTTCCTGCTCCGATGCGTAGGTGAGGCTGCCGCCCGACACCGGTTTGGTGCTCGCCCCCGTGCTGCCCGGGTCGTTCGAGGTGCAGGAGGTGACGGCGGTGAGAACGAGGGCGGTGACGGACAGGACGGCTCTGCGTGGGGTACGGCGCGAGTGCAATGCGGGCTCCGAAGAGGCTGGGAGGAGCGGGAACCTGCCCACCTTCAGCGCCTCGACTAAAGCGGAACTGAAGCTTCCGATTCGCTGTCGGACCGTAGCTCCGAAGCCGCTGCCGCCAACAGTTCGAAGGAACGCAGCCGCTCCTCCTGGCCGTGCACCACCGTCAGGGCCATGACCTCGTCGGCACCCGTGCGCGCCAGCAGGGCCGACAGCTTCTCGCGGACCGTCTGCGGCCCGCCGATCAGCTGGGGTTCGGCCAACTCGTCCAGGAAGCGGCGCTCGGCCGTGCTGTAGGGGTGGGCGAGCGCGGTGGCAGCGGTGGGGAAGGAGGTGAACCGACGAGAGGTGCGCATCAGTATCTTCCCGAGCAGATAGGGCGCGGCCACCTCGAAGGCCGCCTGATCGCTCTCGGCGACCGTGGCCAGCACGGCGATCAGGGTCCGCGGCCGGGCGAGATGGGCCGAGGGGCGAAACGCACTGCGGTAGAGCTCCAGGGCGTACGCCGAGGCATCGGGGTTGATCTGGTGCGCGAAGGCGTACGGAAGCCCCAGTGCGCCGGCGGCCTCCGCGCTCGCCGGGCTGGAACCCAACATCCACAACTCGGGCCTGGCGTCCGCCGCGGGCACTGCGGTGATGCCGGAGTCCGGATCGCCGGGCGCGAAGTAACCGTCGAGCTCCGCGATCTGCCGGGAGAAGTCGTCCGGTCCCCGCTCCGGCGAGCGGCGCAGGGCGCGTGCGGTGAGGGAGTCGGCACCCGGTGCCCGACCGAGCCCGAGGTCGATCCGGCCCGGGTGTAGTGCCTCCAGGGTGCCGAACTGCTCCGCCACCACCAACGGCGCGTGGTTGGGCAGCAGCACGCCGCCGGAGCCGACCCGCAGGGTGTCGGTGACCGCCGCCAACTGTCCGATCAGGATGCCCGGCGCGGAGGTGGCGAGGCTGGGGGTGTTGTGGTGTTCGGCCACCCAGTAGCGGTGGTAGCCGAGTGCTTCGATGCGCGGCGCGATCGCGACGGTGTCACGCAGCGCGCCCGTGGCCGAGCCGTCCTCGAAGACGGGCACCACGTCGAGCACGGAGAGCGGAACGCCGGTGGAGCGGGAGTGGGTGGTCATGGTCAGGCCCTGTCCTTGTCCCAGTCGGTTGGGTGGAACGGTCGGTTGGATGGAGCGGTCGGTCGGCTGGAGGGCCGGCCGTCCGTGGAGACGGCCGGCCCGATCGGGAGCGGTGCCGCGGCACGCCTGGGGGAGCAGGGGTGCCGCGACACCGCTCAGGCGGTGACGTCGGCGGTGTCGACCGTCTCCGTTGCCGGTGTGGCCTGGACCTTTCCCGGCAGGAGCAGTCCGGCCAGGAAGACCACGACCCCCGCGGCAACGACCCACCAGAAGGCGTTCGCGAACGAATCGGTGGTGGGCGTCGCCCCCGAACCGCCGCCCTGGAGGATGAGTGCGACCACGGCGATGCCGAGCGAGGCACCGATCTGATTGAGGATGAAGACCGCTCCGGTCGCCCCGGCCACCGCGTCCCCGGGTACCGTTCGATACACCGACCCCATCGTCGGCGCACCCACCAGACCCATGCCGAAGCCCGCCACGAATTGGGCCACGGTGAGCACGAGTTGTGAAGTGTCCGGTCCCGACTGGGTGAAGACCAGTGCACCCGCCCCGATCAGGAACGCACCTGTGGGGACCAGCCGCCGCGCACCGAACTTGTCCGCCAGATTGCCGGCCACCGGCATGCCGATCAGTGTGCCGAGACCCAACGGGGCCAGCAGCAGACCCGACTGGAGCACGCTGTGGTCATGGACCTGTTGGTAGTAGAGGGGGAGCAGGAAGAGCAGGGAGAACAGACCACCGCCCAACAGGAACATGGTCGCCACACTGGCGCTGAAGCCCCTGTTGTTGAAGAGTCGCAGATCCAGCAGCGGAGTCTTGGTCGTCCGCAGCGCGTGCACGGCGTACGCGGTGAACAGGGCGATCCCCACCAGGAGTCCCACCACCACCCGCGGGTCGCCGAAGCCGTGGCCGCCGGCCTGGGACAGCGAGTAGACCAGCGCGGCGAAGCCGGGCGAGAGCAGGGCGACACCCACGGCGTCCAGGGGGACGGGCTCACCGCTGGGCGGTGGATCGGCGGGCAGGATCTTCACCGCCAACACGATGGCGGCGAGGGCGAACGGAATGTTGACCAGGAACAGCCACTCCCAGGAGAGGTTCCCGAGCAGCAGCCCGCCGACGATCGGACCGACCACCGGTCCGAGCGTGATGGGTACGGAGATGAGGCCCATCACCCGGCCGATCCGCTCGGGTCCGGCCGCTCCCGCCACGATGGTCATCATGATCGGGTCGACCATGCCGCCGCCGAGGCCCTGGATCACTCGGAAGGCGATCAGCGACTCGGTGTTCCAGGCGAAGGCGCACAGGGTGGAGCCGATGAGGAACAGCGTCAGCCCGAGCAGCCACATCCGTTTGGCGCCGAACCGTGCGAGCGCCCAGCCGGCGACCGGGATGGCCAACGCCACGGCCAGCAGATAGCCGGTCGTCACCCATTCGATGGTGCCGAGCGTGGCGTTGAACTCCCCGCTCAGGGTGCTGATTCCGACGTTGACGATGGTGGCGTCCAGATAGGACATCATCCCGCCGAGCACCATGACGCCGATGAGCGTGAGTAATCCGGCGTCGAGCCGCGCGGGCCCGTCCTTCGCCGCCTTCGTTACAGACACGGCAACTCCTTTGAACCCAGTCGCTTATTAATTTGAACTAGGTAGTTCATTTTGATGGGTGGGACGGTAGCATGACGGCATGAGTGGTGGCGAGACCCCGAAAACAACACCGGCCCCGACGGACCGGGGCCGGATGGACAAGCGCCGGGCCATCGTCGACGCGGCCCTGCGAGTCTTCGCACGCGTCGGCTACACCCAGGCGAGCCTGGACCTGATCGCCGCCGAAGCCGGGGTGGCGAAACCCACGATCTACAACCATCTCGGCTCGAAGGAGAAGCTCTTCCGGTACGTGATGACCGAGACCGCGGCGCGGTCCAACGCCAAGACGCTCGATGTGCTCGACGCCTTTCCCACCGGCTCCGACGGGCTGCGCCCCGGCCTGGAGAACGTCGCCCACAAGCTCATCGACTGCTACTGCGACGAGAAGTCGGAATCCGTGCGCCGACTGCTGTACGCGGAGGCCGTCCGCTTCCCCGACCTCTTCGACGAGGTCCGGGCCAGCGGCCCCAACCAGTTCACCGACGCCCTGGCCGGACGGCTGGCACGCCTCGCCAACGCCGGCCATCTGCGGATCGAGGACCCCGAACGGGCCGCCAACCAGTTCATCGCCCTCGTCTACGAGGAGTTGGCCGGCCTCTCCGCCCTCGGCACCCGACCGCTCGACCCCGACCGGGTCGTGCAGATCGTCACCGCCGGCGTGGACACCTTCCTCCGGGCCTTCGGCAGCCGAAGCCCCGAGGTCAGTGGCTGAACCCCCCGAAAGCACCCCGGAAGAACAACAGCGGTTCACCCTCACCGGACGCATCGAGGCGGAGCACCCGGCAGACCACGATCACATGGTCACCGGCGGGATGCTCCGCCTCGATCGCACACTCCAGCCAGGCCAGCGCGCCGTCCAGTACCGGTGCACCGCCGGGGGACCCCTCCCACGACAGGTCCCGGAACTTGTCACCACCCCGCTGCGCCAACCGTGCGGCGGCCTCCCGCTGATCCGCTCTCAGGATCGAGATGCCCAGCAGCCCCGCCGACCGCAGCGCCGGCCAACTGGTGCTGGTGTGCGCCACGCAGAAGGAGACCAGCGGCGGATCGAGCGAGACCGAACTGAAGGAGTTGGCCGCGAGCCCCGACCGCCGCCCCGTCACGGGATCCTGCGCCGCCACCGCGATCACCCCGGTCGCGAACCGTCCCAACACACTGCGCAGACATCGAGTACCGCCGGCCAGTGCCGTCACCTGTGTCATTCCGGTGTTCCCCTTCCATAGCGCAGCCGCGCGAACTCCCGCGTGAGCGCCGTACGCTGCGGGCCGTACCCGCCCCGCATCCGCAGAACCGACAACAGGGTCCACAGCCGTGTCTGGGCGAAGTGCGACGGCGCGCCGTGCACATCGTCGTGCGCGAGCAGCCGTACGCGCCTGATCTGCTCGCGCAGCAACTGCGCCTCGCCCGGCGGCACGATCTCGTCGCGCAGACTGGTGACGTGGGCCACCGGGATCTCCAGCGCCGAGAGCTCGTCGGACGTCAGTGCCCAGTCTCCGATGAGCGGATACACCGTGTCGGGTGTCGTCCCGGTCAGATGCGCCAGGGTGTCCGTGGTGACGCGCGGTACCGATCGCTGCCACTGTTCGTCGGTGAAGAAGTCCCGTACGGGGGTGCCCGCCCCCACCACTCCGCGGATCCGGCGGTCGTGCACCGCAGCCCGTAGGGCCAGATGGCCGCTGAAGCTCAGGGCCAGTGCATAGGTCCGCGAGGTGTCCGCGCGATCCCCCACCGCGTCGAGCACCGCGGAGAACATGCCGTGACTCCCGGCGTCGTAGGGGAGGGTGTTCTCGCCTACCCCCGGCATCTCGGTGACCACTCCGGCGAGGTCCAGCGCCGCGAGTTGCAGCAGGACGGGTGCCCACTGTTCCTTGACGGAGACGATTCCGCCCGTCATCAGGAGCAGTGGCTTGGGATCGGCGCTGTCGAGTCCGGTGCTCCAGCAGCGGACCCGGCCCTGCGGCAGTTCCACGTCCCATCGGGACAGGGCCGGGACGTCGGCCGCCCACCGGGCGAAGGAGTCCGTGCACCGTTCGAGGGCCGTTGACCTGGCCGGTCCGTCCACGAAGGGGAAACGCGCCATGTTGAAGTGCACCGACGCTTCGAGGAGCCGTCCCGAGGCCGCCAGCCGTTCGGCTTCCGCGCTCCACTCGGACACCCAGGACCCCGGGGTCCCGTCCCCGTCGTGCCGGATCCGCGACAACAACGGGTCGTAGTGCTCGGGCGGCAGCCCCTGGGAGCGGGTGTGGGCCACCACGAACCGTTTGAGTTCCGCGAGGTCGTTCACAGGCCCTCCAACGCTTCCTTCACCTCGGTCAACACATCGGCGGCCTCCGCACCGTCGATCGCCCGGTGGTCGAACGTCAGGCTCAGCCGCATGACAGGGGCCACCGTGATCTCGCCGTCGCGGACGACGGGACGGTCCACGATCCGGCCGACGCCGAAGGTCGTGGTCGTACCGCCCACCGAATGGAATGAGTCGACGGCCCGATGCCCCAGCGAGGTCACGGAGAAGGTGCCGGTCAGATGGGGACGCAGGGCCAGTGACCGGGCCGCGTGCCGGAATCTGCGACGCCCCTCGGACCAGGGCAGACCGTGCAGTTTCCGTACGCCGTCGAACTCGGCCGAAGTCGCCGGGTCGCTGCTTCGCACCCGGTCCAGATGCGCCTGGATCTCGGGCAACCCGCTGTCCTGGAGTCCGGGCAGCACCGTGCCGAGCACCACCCGCCGTCCGTTCAGCGTGCGGTCCAGTGCCAACTTGCCGTTGACGAAGGGGTAGTGGGCGATACGGGGACGCAGCAGGCCGCCCTGGACCGCGGCATTGGCATCCGGATGGCGGGCCAGCACTCGCCCGGCGGCGTGCAGCACATAGGCGGTTCGTGCGTAGTGCACTGCTTCGGGGCCGGCCGCCGCAGCCGCCCTATGGGCCAGTACCCGTCCCATGTCCACCTCCGTGTCCAGGAAGACCGGCGAGAAGTCCCGGATCACCTCCAGGAAGAACAGCGTGTGGTGGCGCTCCCGGGGGAGCGGCCGGCCCGGCAGTTCTTCGGTGGACCGGACCTCGGTCACGGTCCCACCGCCAACCGGTAGAGGGCCGCGAGGCTCGGTGCCTCCAGGGCGGCGGCGAGCGAGAGCTGCCGGCCGGTCTCCCGTTCCAACAGGGTGCACAACGAGAGCAGGTGCACCGAGTCCCAGCAGTCGACGGTGTCCCAACCGGAGTCCAGGTCCTCGGCGGTCACCGGGAGCGCCAGTTCGTCCCTGAGCAGTGCGACGAAGTCCTCGACACTGTTCACAACGTTTTCCCTTCGACGGGCACGGTCTCCATGACTGGCTTGGACTCAGGAGCTGTCACTGTTTCGGACTCGGACTCGGACTCGGACTCGGACTCGGACTCGGACTCGGACTCGGACGGTGGCTCCGGCTCCGGCTCGAACCGGGCCGAGAGCCGGATGTGGGTGGGCGCCTCCGGAAGCGAACCGAGGTCGTGCCGGAAGGTGATCAGCGGCTCCTCCGCCGACACCGTGGCGAAACCCCACCGCGGATAGAAGTCCGCCACCACACCGTTCCTCGCGGTGCGCCGGTAGTCGGCCACCACCTGGGCCGCGCCGCCGGCACGGGCGTCGCGCAGCAGGGCCCCCAGGACGCTCTGCTCGATGCCCCGGGAGAACACCCGACAGCTGAGAAGGAAGTTCTCGATGCGCAGGGTGTCGTCGCTGCGTCGTACGATGACCGCACCCACCAGCCCGTTGCTCCCGAACCGGTCCGCGGAGCTGATCGTCAGCACGTCCGTATCCGGGCCCTCGGCCAGGGCTCGGATCTGGGCGGGCTCCAGCCTGTGCGTGGTGAGGTTGAACTGATTGGTGCGCAGGGTCAGTTGTGACACCCGCGCGTACTGTGCGGGCACTGCGGGGGCCAGTTCCACCCGGACGTCGAGCTCATGCAGATACCCGTCCAGCGAGTCGAAGCCGTCCAGGAAGTCCAACCGGGCCTGCTCCTGTTGGTAGCGGGCGGGCCTGGCGAGATCGTCGGCCGTCAACTGGCGCACGTCGAACCAACCGTCCGCCAACAGGCGCTCCACATGGCGGGCGGGCTCCTCGTCCACCTCCACCACGGCCACGCCGGGCAACTCCCTGCGGACGAGACCGCATTCAAAGGAGCTGTCGTCGACGAAGACGACACTGTCGACACCGACATTGAGATCCCGTGCCAGCTCGACGAGATTGTCGTGCTTCGGGCGCCAGTTGGCCCTGATCTGGAGGAAGTCATCCGTGCGCAGTACGAGATCCGGATGCTCCCGCAGTGCGTCGAGCACCGGCTCCCGGTCGTTCTTGCTGACCGCAGCGATCAGTACGCCCTGGGAGCCGAGTTGCTTGACCACGCGCTGGAACCGGCGGAACGCCTCGCCCCGATAGCTCCCTCCCGTCTCGATGCCCTCCCTCCCCACCTCGCCGAGGATCCCGCCCCACACCGTGTTGTCCAGATCCAACGCCAGCACCTTCTTGCCGCCGCCGGCCGACTGTCGGGCCAGATGCCCCACCTCACGTGCGTAGGCGGCCAGCAGCGCATCGGAGAGATGGGCCTTGGCGTAGACGCTCTGACGGATCTCCCGCGCGGGGGTGCCTTCCGCGAGCAGGGGGTCGAGGTCGATCGTGATGACCTCGGGCCGCTCCTCGGAGAGCCTGAGCAGCCGGGCGTTGGCCTCCCGCCACACGGCACCCAGTACGGCGCGCTCCCGCAGGTCGACGAGTTGCGCGGTCAGCTCGCGGGGCAGGGGCAGGGTGTTGAGCACGAGCGTGCCGGCGTCCGCGGTGGTGGCGAAGACGGCCGCGGCCCGTTCGACGAGGGCGAGCTTCTCGGCGAGCACCCTCTCAACGTCCTTCGTCCGCCACACCACGGGCAGTTCGTCCGTGACCACGGCCGCATCCAGCACGCACAACACCAGATCCGGCCGGGACGCGTACAGCGCACTGTGGGGGTCTGCGAGATCGAACACCCAACCGTCGAAGTCCGACGGCCGTATCCGGGGCAGCAGCCCGTGCCGGGCGAACTCCACCGTCAGCGCGGGCACCACGGCCGCGAGCGTGCCGTGCCCGGTGACGGCGACCACGGGCGATGCCACCGCGGGGTGCGCCGCCAGGACCTCCTGCGGGTCGATCCGGGCGAGCAGCCTCCCGGCCCGGAGCAGTTCGGCGGGGGTGAGACCGGCCAACAGGCCACGGATCCGGGGGTATCGGGCGGCGAGCTGTCCGTCCCGGTGGAGGTCGGCGAGGGAATCCCCGGCCATGTCAGTTCCCTTCCAGGGCGAAACCGGCCTTGAGCCACTTGCTGGACTCGATGGAGACTCCGACCGCACGACGGCCGGGACCGAGCAGTCCGGCCAGGGCCCGTTCCAGTTGCAGAAAGACGATCGCGTTGCCGCAGTTGCCCGTGTCGTCGACGCAGGAGACGTCCACTGCACGGGGCAGGGCCAGCCGGTCGGAGATCAGCCGGGTCATCCGGCCGGAGAGCTGCGGCGGCAGCAGGAGGTCGACGTCCTCCGGCTGCCAGCCCACCGTGTCCAGCAGCTCGGCGAGCACCTCTTCGGTCATCCGGGGCACATGCTCCTCGATGGCCTTGTAGTCCTCGCCGGCGGCGGGCCGGTCGGTGTTCCGGTCGGCGGGCCCGAACCACTCCAGGAAGGCTGCGGGCTCACGACCGAGCCCCACCAGCCGTGTGAACAGACCCCGTACGGTCGCGGACCCAGGCCCGGGATCCACACTGAGCACCGCCGCCCCGGCCGCGTCGCCGAACAGGACGTAGTTGACCAGTTCGGCGGGTGCCGCCTTGCGCAGATCGGCTCCCACGTCGAAGAAGCGGGCGATCACATCGCCGCCGAGCACCAGCACGGTCCGACCGCTACCGCTGCGCAGGATCTGCTGGGCCACGTCCAGTGCCTGAACCGCGCCCGAGCACCCTGACTGGAGTTGGAAGCTGCGGACCCCGTCGATCCCCAGCCGGTCCGCGACCACGTTGACCGTGGCGGGCATCAGCCGGTCCGGCGTCGCGGTGGCCAGCACGACGGCGTCCACGTCCGCCGCGGTGATGCCGGCCGCGGTCAGTGCGCGCCGTCCTGCCTCCTCCGCCAGGTCCACGAGCGGGACCGTCAGCTCTCCCGACTCCAGGTCCAGTGCCAGATGGCGGGACCGGGTGCCGATGAAGACGTCCACCCACTGCTCCCACAGGGGGTCCATCCCCAGTCGCCTGGCCAGCGCCGCGTTGTCCAACGCCGGCCCGGGCAGGGCGGAGGCCGCCGAGCGTACATGTACGTCCGGAATGCTCATCGGGGCTCCTTCGCGGTGTGGACCGTCAGTCGGACAGCAGGATGCGGGCCTCGGCGGACTTGCGCACTCCGGTCATCCGCCAGGTCCTGAAGCCGGTCAGTCCCTCGTAGCGTCCGCTGGTGCCGGTGGCCGGGTAGTGCACCCACTCGCTGGTGCGCACGTCGTTGAAGTCGGCCCAGCCCTCGGCGTGGATGGTGCCGTCGGGGAAGGTGATGTCCTCCGTGTAGTAGGTCAGCAGGCCCCCGTCACCCGGGCGTACGTACTCGATCCGGAAGGACCCGTGGGAGGTGCCGATCAGTGCGCCCGACTCGTCGAACAACTCGTCGTCGAAGGTGCCCGTCTGCCCGGGTTGTGGATCGGAGACCTCGACGTCGTCGACGACCTTGACGACGATCTCCTTGGGCACGCGGATCACGATCTGGTCTGCCATGGGTGCGGTTCCTTTCACGGGCCGGAGGCTTGGAGTCGGGAGGTGCGTCGCGGAGCGGAGGGGTCAGAGCGTCCTGGACGGTTGTGTTCCGGTGACCGAGGGCGGCTCGACCGCGAAGGCGCCGGGGCCGGTGAGGTGTTCGCCAGGAGTACGCGGGCGTCGGACCGGCGAGGGCAGGAACACCTGCGCGGCCGGTTCGAACGGTCGCGCGAGGACGCTCCAGAAGTCGGCGCGCGTCCAGGTCCCGCTGTTCACCGGGTCGTTGTCGGAGAACGTGTACGTCGCGTACCGGCGGCCGGTCGGATCCGGTTGGGTGAAGCGCCCCCAGAACCCGTTGTACAGGTGGTGGTCGAGTACGTGGGCGCTCCGCAGCAGTTGGTACGCACCGCGGTAGCGGAAGGGGTTGGCGCCGGCCGCGGCACCCGATGCGGTCACGGCCCCGTGCGGTGTGTAGTGGTAGCGGGCGGCGATCGCGCCGGTCTCGTCGACCAGGGCGAGCACCGAGCCCTGCTGGTCGGTGACGGCCCAGTACCGTCTGCCGTCGGCGGTCAGCACGGCCAACAGCGTGCCGTCCGGTGCGCGCACGAAGTCGGTGGGCACGCCGTTGTCGGTGACCCGGACGACACCGAGCGGGCTGTGGGTCAGCACATGGGTGACCGTGTGGCCGTCCACCGTGGTCTCGGTGATGCGCCGCGGCGTCTCCTGTCCGAGCCCGTCGTAGGCGATGTCCACCACCTGTTGTCCGCCGAACACCCCCGTCAGCGTCTGCCGCGTGGGGCTGTAGGCGAACCGCCCGTCGGGGTTCTGCTCATCGGTGAAGCTGCCCGCCCCGTCGTAGCCGAAGAGGGTCTCGCCGAAGCGGGTCACCTGCCCGGCTTCGTTGAGGTCGAAGTGGATGCCGCCGAGGCGCACCAGATGGTGGGCGTCGTCGTAGGCGTACTCCGTCTCACCGGCGCGCACCAGGCGTTTCAGCCCGTCGTAGCCGTAGCCGGTGAAGGTGCCGTCGTCCACGGCGTGGCGCAGTACATCGCCGTCCGCGCCGCTGCCGGAGGTGTAGGAGTACGACGTGGTCAGCAGGACCTTGCCGGATTCGGTGCGCAGGGTGAGCCCGGTGCGTCGGCCCGAGGCGTCGTGGGTGATGTGTTGAACCGTGGAACCGTGGTCCACGGACGTCAGCCGTCCCGCCGCGTCGTGGCCGAACACGACCGTGGCACCGCCGGGCGTGGTGACGGACGCAGGGCGGCCCGCGTCGTCGTAGCCGTAGTGGACGACGCCCCCGGGAGTGGTCAGCGCCGTCAGCGAGCCGGCGCCGTTGTACACCGCGCTGACCTCCTCGGATCCCGCCGCGTCGGAGCGGACGGCCGAGGTGAGCCGGTTCCCGCCGGCCGTGCGCAGCCATTGGAAGGCGTACGACCAGTCCGCGCCCGACTTGCCGACCACTCGGCCCACCGCGTCGTACGCGAGGGAGAGCAGAGGGGTGTCCGTGTCCTCGTCGACGACCTCCACCAGTCGGTCCGCCGCGTCGCGGCGGTGGCCGATGGTCTGACCGTTGCCGTCGGTCACACGGGTGATCCGGGACAGTTCGTCGCGCCCGTAGCCGACCTCCCCCAGCGGGGCGGGCGGCCGGACCCGGATCAGGTTTCCGTGCGTGTCGTAGTCGAAGTGGGTGTTGGCCCCGTTGCCATGGGTCAGTTCCGTGATGCGGCCGTGCTCGGAGTCATAGGCGCGGGTGTCGAGGGGCAGGGGTCGCCCCGGGGTGTGACTCCGCTCGATCCGGCCTGACTTGTCCCGCTCCAACAGGAGTTGGTTGCCGGCGGCGTCCTGGAGCGCCGTCGGCAACCCCGGGTGGGTCGGATCGTCGTAGGCCACTGTGAGCACGGCCGTTGTGGGGAGTCTCAGCGAGATGGGTCGTCCCAACGCGTCGTACGCATAGGTGTGTTCGGCGCCGGTCGCATCGGTGTAGCGGACCAGCCGGCCGTGCTCGTCCCAACCGCGCTCGACGGTGTGCCCCAGTGGGTCCGTCTCCGAGCGGAGTCGGCCCGCGGAGTCGAAGACGTACACCGTGTTCTTCCCGGCGGGGTCGGTGACGGTCGTGCGGTCGCCGTCGTAGGCGAGCCGGACGACGGTCGGGCCGTCGGTGCCCGTCCACTCCACGGAGACCACCGAGTCCCGCTCGTCGTACCGCAGCCGAACGGGTCCGTCCTCGGCCGGAGTCACCCTGACCAATCGGCCCTGTGTGTCCCAGTCGAACTCGACGCCGGCTCCGGTGGCATCGACCTGGCGCACCAAACGTCCCGCCGGGTCGTAGGTCAGCAGCGCGACCGACACGCCCGTCGGATCGACGACGGCGGTGAACCTGCCGTCACCGGTGCGGTCCACCGTGGTGGTCCGCCCCTGGTCGTCGATGATCGTGACTGGCCCCGATGCGCGGTCCTGCACCTGGGCGGAGCCGGTGGACAGCGACCAGCCGGGACCGAACCCCTCGTCGCGGGGGGACCGGCTCCGGTACTCGCGTACGAGCCGGAGGTGCTCCTTCGTCCCGGCGATCACCAGATCCAGGTGCCGCAACACCAGTTCGCCCGACGCCGGGTCCACCACAAGCTCCGTACGATCACCGAGGGGTACGCGGACGGCCGGCGGGACGGCGGCATCGACGGCGCTCGGGACGCTGGTCGCTGAGGTGCCAGCAGTGGCTGCGGTGGCTGTGGTGTGATTGGTGGCGCCGGTGACTTCGGCGGTATCCCCAGGCGTGGGCACGGGCGGCTCCTCAAGGACGGCACGGTCGGGGAACCGGGCGCCGGGAGGCGGTGGTTCCATCGGATCGCCAGGCTCGATCCGGTGTCTAAAGCTCATCTAAGGCCGCCGCACCCCCTGACCCTCATCCATCACACAGGGCACAACTCCGCCACGACTGCCAGCCGATCACTCCCGGCCCTCGAATCATCAGGAGCCCCCACCGCGGGGCAGATCATGAACCTTCTGTAACGCGCCGGGTGCGGCCGGAAATCGTCTTCTACTGTGGGGCGAGCCCAACTCTTCCGGCTTCCTCGGAGGTAAGGAGACACACCGTGGCTGTCATCACCGCTGTCGGAGCGTCGGTGCACACCACGGTGCGCAGCGCCGAACTGGAGCGCCTGGAGCGGGTCGTCACCAGCACGCGCCACGGCCGCCCCGCGGTCGCCGAACTGGCCGCGGACCCGGGCATGGGCAAGACCCGGCTCCTCACGGCGCTCACCCGTCGGGCCGAGGACCAGGGCGTCCGCGTGCTCCGGGGCCGCTGCACCGAGTCGGCCACCCCCTACCGGCCGATCCTCCAGGCGCTCTCCACCTGGGAGCCGCCCGACGACACCACAGCGCCCATGACACCTGCCACGGCGCTGATCAGAACCCTCGTGGACGGTCCGGGCACCGACGGCGCGGACTTCGGTCGCCGCTGCCACTTCTACGCCGGGGTACGACGTCTGTTCGGCCTGTCCCTCGCCGACGCCCCCGCCGGGCTCCTGCTCGTCCTGGACGACTACCACTGGGCGGACGCGGGCACCGCCGAGCTCCTCGAAGTCCTGACCCACTGGCCCGTCGACGGTGGGCTGGCCGTGATCGTGGCCCACCGCCCGCGACAGATCCCCGCCCAGGTCCGCGGAACCCTCCAGGAGGGAGCCGAGCGGGGCGCGGTGGATCTGGTGGAACTGCCCGCACTCACACTGGACCAGACCGCCGAACTGCTCGCCGGAGCGCCGCGCACCACACCGACGTGGCAGCCACCCCAGGAGCCCCACCCCGCGCGAACGCAGCCGCCGGACCAGGAGCCGCACGGCACCCAACTGCGCCAGTCCGTCCCGCCGACCCACTCCCCGGAGCTGCGGCGACTGCACCTCACAGGAGCCGGGAACCCGCTCTACGTCCTCGCCCTGGCCGCCGCACACGACTCGGCAGCCGGCACCCCACAGGACGAGTGGGCCCACGCTGTGCGTCACCTCGACGTACGTCTGCACACCGAGACCGGACGGCTCGATGCCACCACGCGCACGGTGTTGTACGCGGCAGCCGTGCTCGGCGACGGCTTCAGTGTGGACACCGTGGCCGAGGTCGCCGCCGTCAGCCGTGACGCGGCCTGCTCCATCCTCAGCGAACTGCGCCGCCGGGACCTCCTGCGTCCCACCTCGGTTCCCGGGTTGTTGACCTTCCGCCACCCCCTGCTGCGCAGTGGGCTCTACGAGCGGATGGACGCCTGCTGGCGGGCCGGAGCACACCGCCGGGCGCTGTCGTGCCTGCGCACGCTGGGCACCCCGGCCATCGAACTCGCTCCCCACGTCGAGCGCGCGGGTGCGGGCGCCACCTCGGTGGACCGCGAGGTCCTGACCGCCGCCGCCCGGACCGCGCTGCACCTGGGCGAGCCGTCGGCGGCTGCCCACTGGCTGACCGTGGCCATGCGGCTGGAACGCACCCTGGGTGCGCAGGGCCGCCCTGCCGATCCGCCGGAGCTCTGGCAGCCGGTCGTGCAGGCACTGGCGGCGGCCGGCGACGCGAACGGCGTCAACCGACTGGTGCGGGAGATCCTGCCCGCGCAGGCAGGCGCCACCGCGCGCGAACGGGCGACGACCGTCTCCTATCTGTCCGGAGTCATGGCCGCACTCGGCCGTGACGAGGCGGCACAGGGCCTGATCGCCGCCGAACTCTCCGCCACCGGCGCGCTCGACCATGCGGCCGTGGCGCTGCTCCAGGTGCAGCAGCAGGTGTCCAAGGTGCTCGCGGGTCAAGTGCCGGCCCGGGCCGACATCGAAGCGCTGGTCCGGCGCACGAGGGACGGCGAGACGGTGACCGCGGCCGGAGCGCTCGCCCTGCGCGGACTGTGCGCGGTCGTCGCCGGCGACACCTGCTCGGCCGAATGGCCCTTGGTCGCCGCTGCGCAGGCGCTCGACGACCTGGACGACGGCACGCCGGCGAGCGACCAGGAGAATCCGCTGCTCCTCGTCCTGAGCTGGGCCGAAGCGCTGATGGGTTGGTACGGCCCGGCCCACGGCCATGCCGAACGCGCGCTCACCTCCGTGCGCGAAAGGGGCGACATCCATCTGCTGCCTCCCCTGTTGGACACCCTCGGTTACGTCCACTACCAGTCCGGGCGGATGCCGGAGGCACTGGCCATGGCGCGGGAGTGCCGTGAGACGGCCGACGCCGCGGGGCGGGCGGACCACGTGGGGCTCTCGGACGCCATCGTCGCGGCGGCATGGGCACAACTGGGCCGGGTCAACCCCCAGGTCCGCAGCCGCCGCCCGCGGCCGACGTCCCTCTCGGGCGAGTTGGCCGCAGAGCCCCGTACACCGTTGAACGCACTGCTGCTGGCCGAGGCGCTGCTGGCCGGTGGTGACGGAGGCGCCGCACTGGCCCTGTTGTTGCCCAGGAGGGAGGCGTGGCGGGTGTCGGAGCCGGTCGCCGTCCTGGCCGCCCGCGGCTATGAACTGCTCGCCGCTGCGGCGCTGGCAGCGGGGGACGACCGGCTCGGGTTGGACGTGGCCGACATCGACGAATGGGCCGCCCACGCCGCCGATGCGGCCCGCGCGGTGGGCATCGCCGAACAGAGCGGCCATGCCCTACTCGCCCGCGGCCACGCCCTCGCCAGTCGGCGTCAGAACGCGGAAGCGGCACGGGCCTACGAGGAGGCGATGGAACTGCTCGGTGCGGAGAGCCCGTCCGGGGCCCGCGCCCGTGAACTGGCACGGGCCGCCGGTCACGATCCGGTCGGCGGTACGGACGGTGCGTTCGCCGAACTGACCCATCGTGAGAAGGAGGTGGCGGCCCTGGCGGGGGAGGGGCGCAAGACCAGGGAGATCGCCGAGCGGCTGATGGTCAGTCCCCGCACCGTCGACGCCCACATCACGCGCATCTACAGCAAGTTGGGCGTCAGCTCACGGGCCGAACTCGCCCGGCTGGTCGCCTTGGCCGGCTGAGCGATTGCCACCGCCGTGACGAGCAAGCCCCTGCCGGCGCTCCACCTGCCCGTCATCCGGCCCAGCCGCCGACCGCCGACGATGGGTCCCGGCACCAGGAGCTCGGCGCTCCAGGTCCCCTGGCCGGCGTCGAAGGAGATCTCCGCCTGGTGGAAGTCGAGCAGCCGCCCGGCGAGCGGGAACCACGCCTTGTAGACGGCCTCCTTGGCACTGAACAACAGCCGGTCCCAGCGCGGTCCCGGCCGGTCGGCGGACAGACGGTCGACGTGCTCCAACTCCCCGGGCAGGGAGATCACCTCCAACATGCCCGGTGGCAGGGGCGCGTCCACCTCCGCGTCGATGCCGAGCGACAGGGCGTCACCCGTGCGGGCCACCGCCGCCGCCCGGAAGCCGGGGCAGTGCGTCATGCTGCCCACGATCCCCTGCGGCCAACTCGGCGCCCCCCGTACGCCGGGCAGCAGGGGACGGTAGCCGACGCCCAACTCCCGCAGGGCCAGCCCGGCGCAGTGGCGCACGCTGGTGAACTCGCGGCGGCGCGATTCCACCGCATGGCGGATGACGTCCTCCTCCGCCGGGTGCAATCGCGCCTGCGGCGGATCGCCGTACGTTTCTGCGGACACCGCCCAGGACGGCAGCAGTCGATCCAACATGTGCGTCTCCTTCGATCGGGCGTCACGGCCGGCCGCGCAGGATCAGTCGAGGCCCGCCCGGACGGTCGCCCCTGGCCCGCCACTCCCGGGGGTAGCCGATGGACACCTCCTCGAAGCGGACCCCGTCGTGCCAGGTCGTCCGGGGGATGTGCAGATGCCCGTAGACCACCGCTTGGGCCCGGAACCGCAGGTGCCAGTCGGCGGTCCCGGCGCTTCCGCACCAGAGGGCGAAGTCGGGGTGGCGCAGGACGCGGGTGGGCCCTCGGACCAGGGGGAAGTGGTTGACCAGGACCGTGCGCACGTCCGGGCCGAGCGCGGCCAACCGCCCCTCGCTCAGCGCCAGCCGCGCCCTGCACCAGGCTTCGATGCCGGGGTACGGGGTGGGGTCGAGCAGTGTCTCGTCCGCACAGACCACGCCCCGGCCGGCGGCCAGTCGCAGGGCTTCTCGGACGGAGTCGACACCGGGTTGCCGGAACGAGTAGTCGTAGAGCAGGAACAGCGGAACGACGGTGACGGGCCCCGACGGTCCGGACCACACGGGATAGGGGTCCTCCGGGGTGAGCACCCCGAGCCGCCGGCACACGGCCACCAGATGGTCGTACCGCTCCACCCCGCGCAGCGTGAGCGGATCCGTGGGGTGCGTCCAGAGCTCGTGGTTGCCGGGCACCCACACCACCCGCGCGAACCGTTCGCTCAGCAGTCGCAGCGCCCACTCCACGTCCGCGGCCACCTCGCCCACGTCTCCGGCGACCAGCAGCCAGTCGTCCGGGTGCCGGGGGCGCAGGGCGCGCAGGGCCGTGCGGTTGTCCTCGAAGGCGATGTGCAGATCGCTGACGGCCAGCAGGCTCCCGCTCACGCGGGCAGCGGAAGCAACTCGTGGACCAGGTCCGCCACCGACGCGAAGTTCTCGGTGAGGAAGAAGTGTCCGCCCGAGTAGGTCCGCAGCTCGAAGGCGCCTGTGGTGTGCTCGCCCCAGGCGCCGACGTCGTCCGGCGGAGCCTCGGGGTCCTCGGCGCCCGCGAGGCCCACGACGGGACAGGAGACCGGCGTCCCTGCCGTCGGTTCGTAGCTGGCGAGGGCCTGGTAGTCGCCGCGCAGCACCGGGAGGACCAGACCCAACATCTCGTGGTCGTCGAGCAGTCCGGTGCCGGTGCCGCCGAGCGAACGCACCTTCGCGAGCAGCGCCCGGTCGTCCACCAGCCGGTCCGCGTCGGCCCGGTGCCGGGACGGTGGCCGGCGACCGGAGAGCAGCAGGGCGGCGGGACCGCCGCCGGGGGTGCGGGAGTGCCGTGCGGCGACCTCGTACGCCAGGGAGGCGCCCATGCTGTGTCCGAGGAAGATGCGCGGCCGGCCGGGGGGAAGCGCGGCTGCGATGCGGTCGGCCAGCGTGTGCAGTTGGGTGAGCGGCGCCTCCCGATGGCGCTCCTGGCGTCCCGGGTACTGCACGGCGAGCACTTCGACGCCCGGGGTCAGCCGCTTGGACAGGGCGAACCAGTAGGCGGCGGAACCACCGGCGTGGGCGAAACAGACCAGTTCCACGGGTGCCCCGGACACCGGGTGGAAGCGCCTGATCCAGCGTTCCTGGTCCTCGGACATCTCAGCCCGCCAAGGGGAGGTCGAGGAGCGAGTCGGAGGTCAGGATCGCCTGGTGCAGTCGGCGCAGTGAGCGGCAGGGCTCCAGGCCGAGTTCGGCCCGCAGCACCTGTTGGGCCGAGCGGTACACGCGCAGCGCCTCCGCCTGCCGTTCGGAGCGGTAGAGGACCAGCATGAGCTGTCGGTAGAACGATTCGCGCAACGGGTACTCCTCGATCAACCCCCGCAAGAGGCTGATCACTTCACGGTGCCGGCCCAGCGCGGTCCGCGCCTCCACGCACAGTTCGATGCAGCCGAGTCGCTCCTCCTCGGCCCAGGTGGCGATGGCGGAGAGCGCCGGTCCTTCCGCCATGCCGTCCAACACGGGACCGCGGACGAGGAGCAGGGCGCGTTCGAAGGCTTCGAGGGCGGCTTCGTGACGGCCCTCGTGGTGGTGTGCCCTGCCGGTGCGTATCAGGGCCTGGAAGTCGGACACGTCGTAGCCGGCGCCGTGGAAGCGGAACATATAGCCGGACGGTTTGGTTGCGATGGCCTGGCCCTCGTGGTCTCCGGCGCTGACGAGGAACTTTCTCAGTTGGGAGAGGTAGACATGCACAGCGGCGGATGCCCGGCGCGGCGGTTGCGCGATCCACAACTCCGCGACGAGCTGTTCCTTGGAGGTGATTCTTCCGGCGGTGATGAGGAGCGTGGCCAGCGTCATCTCCATCTTGGGGGCACTGAGTGAGAAGCTCCTCCCCCCGTGCGAGACGCGAAGCGGACCGAGCAGTTCGTAGCGCATCGACACCCCGTGAAGTCGTGGGAACACTCTTTCGTGTCCGTCCGCCTTCACTGTCCGAGATCCGTCCCTGTCCACACATCGGGGAAAGTACGTACGTAGTGGGAATGGCTGAAAAGTGACCGTTGCTGAGCTGGGGCTTTGTGATGGCTTTGGTGGGTGGGGTGAGGATTGACGGTCCTTTCGTCCAGGTCGGTTCGCGCTCCCCTGGAGCGGGGAGCGTGCCGGGAGGCCGGATCTGATCCCCCGCTTCCTCGGGACGCCACGATGTTCCGGCCCATCGCCCGAAGGGTTCCCTTCGCCCGTGCGTCCAATGCGCCTGCAGAACAAGCGGATTGACGGTCCGTCTGATGACACCCGTCGGTGGCGGGCGCGCCGAGGCGGTGTGCGACGATCGGCCGTATGGGGGCCACCACGGGACGACGAGTCGGCCGGCCGCGCGCGGTTCCGCGAGCCGAGAGCGGGCTGACGGTGCGGGAAGAGCTGCTTTGGGCCGCAGCCCGACTGTTCACCACGCGCGGCTATGCGGCGACCACGACGCGAGCGGTCGCCGAAGGCGCAGGGATGCGCCAGGCGACGATCTACCACTACTTCCCCGCCAAGGAAGACCTGCTGGCGGAGCTGCTGGAATCGACCGTCGCGCCGTCGTGGGAGCTCGCCCGCAAGCTCCTGGAGGAGGTCGAGAGACCCGCGGAAGAGCGATTGCGCGAACTCTGCCGAGCGGATGTCCAACTGCTGTGTCAGGGGCCGTACGACCTGGGGGCCCTCTACCTCCTGCCCGAGGTGCAGGGCGAGCGCCTCGCGGAGTTCCGGAGGGTGCGCGCCGAGCTGAAGGGCGCGTACGGACGTCTGCTCTCGGCCACCCGGGCGGGGCGGTCGCTCGACGGTGCGGAGCGAGCACTCCGCACGGACATGGTCTTCGGCCTGGTCGAGGGGGTCATCCTGATCCACCGTACGGATCCGGACCGACCGTTGGACGCCTTCGCTGACGCGGTGGCGCGGGCCGCGCTGAGGATCGTGGGAGTGGCCGACGAGGACGGCGCGGCCGAGCCCGGGCGGTGAGGCGCGAGGGGCGCAGGGGCTGCCCCGGGTGCATCCGAAACCCCCACGGGTCTCCGCAGCGCCATGACCTCGGCCGCTCCTGCCTTGCGAAGTTGAAGAGGCAACCACCCGGCGGGTTGTCGGGTCCGCCCCGGTTCGTCATGATCGTCGGGCCTTTTGGACAGGGCCGGTAGGCCCAGGTCAAAGGACCTGCGGCCGGCTCTGAGGGACCTGCGGCCCCTCGCACACATGCGTGGAGACGCTCATGCTGGATAGCGGGATCACTGACGATCGCATCCGCTTCTGGAGGTACCTACCATGTCTCGCACCGTCATCGCCGGACTCGACGGCTCCCGGGAGAGCTTCGCCGCCGCGGAATGGGCCGCCCATGAAGCGAAGCTGCGGGGTGCATCGCTGAAGCTGGTGAACGTCTGGGAGTCGGTGCCCCTGGTCCAGGCGCCCTTCCTGAGCGCCGAGAACGAACAGCAGTGGGCCGAACAATTGCCCCGCGAGGCCGGCGAAGAACTCCGCAAGGCCCATCCGGAGCTGGACATCACCGTCGAGCAGCTGACCGGCCGCCCCGCCGACGTCCTGCCCGAACTCTCCAAGGACGCGGAACTGCTGGTCCTCGGCTCCAGCGGCCTCGGCGGCTTCACCGGCTTCCTGGTCGGATCCGTGGGGCAGGCGGTGGTCTCCCGCGCCGAAGGCCCGGTCGTCCTCGTCCGTGCCCTGACGGCCACCGAGGGCACCGAAGCCGGGGCGGCCGACCAGGAGGTGCAGGGCGATCCCCAGGGCCCCATCGTCCTCGGCCTGGACGCCAACGAACCCGACGACGCCCTGATCCGGTTCGCCTATGACGCCGCGCAACGCCACGGACTGCCCCTGAAGGTCGTCCACAGCTGGAACCTGCCGCCCTACTTCGCCTACGGACTTCCCCCGGACCCGCAGTTGAACGCGGAACTCGGCCGGATCGAAGCCGAGACGCTCACCGAAGTGCTCGACGCCTGGCGGTCGACGTACCCGTCGGTGGAGGTCCTGGAACAGGCCGCCCCCGGCAAGGCCGTCGAGCAGTTGGTGGAAGCCTCCCGGGGAGCGTCCCTGGTCGTCGTCGGACAGCGGATGCGCCGGGCGCCCTTCGGCGGTCGCATCGGGTCGGTCGCCCACGCCGTACTCCACCACGCGACCGCACCCGTGGCGGTCATTCCCCACCAGTGAGCGTCTCGCGTACCAGTTGAGGAGCACGCACATGAAGGCAGCAGTCGTACGGGAACTGGGTGCGCCCCTCGTCATCGAGGAGCGCCCCGACCCGGAGCCCGGGCCACGCCAGGTCCGCATCAGGCTTGAGGCGTCCGGACTCTGTCACACCGACATCCACGCGGCGCGCGGCGACTGGCCCGTCAAACCCTCGCCACCGTTCGTGCCCGGTCACGAGGGCGTCGGCATCGTGGAGGCACTCGGCGACGAGGTGGAGCACCTCACCGTGGGCCAGCGGGTCGCTGTGCCCTGGCTCGGCCGTGCCTGTGGCCGCTGCGAGCACTGTCTCTCCGGCTGGGAGACCCTCTGCGAGCAGCAGATCAACACCGGCTACGCCAACGACGGCGGGTACGCCGAGAAGATGCTGGCCTGGGCCGACTTCGCACAGGCGGTTCCGGACGGCATCAGCCCCCGCGATGCGGCGCCACTGACCTGCGCGGGAGTGACGACCTACAAGGCGCTCAAGGTCGCCGACGTGCGCCCCTCGCAGCTGGTCGCCATCTCCGGCATCGGCGGCCTCGGCCATCTGGCCCTCCAGTACGCCAAGATCGCCGGGGCGACCGTGGCCGCCATCGACGTCACCGACGCCAAGTTGGCGTTGGCGAAGGAGTTGGGCGCGGACATCCTGATCGACGCCCGTAAGGAGGACCCGGCCGCACGGTTGCAGGAGTACGGCGGTGCCCATGCCGCGATCGCACTGGCCGTCAACGAGCAGGCGTTCGCCGCCGCGTACGGCGGGCTGCGCCGCGGTGGGAAGCTCGTGCTGGTCGCCATGCCGGCAGAGGGGACGATCGAACTGCCGATCTTCCCGACCGTGCTCAACGGGGTCAGCGTCATCGGCTCCATCGTGGGCACCCGGCAAGACCTCGCGGAGGTCTTCCGGCTCCACGCTGCCGGCCGCACCCGGGTGATCTCCGAGGTACGCGAGCTGGATTCGGTCAACGAGTCGTTCGAGGACGTGCTGCGCGGCGACGTGGACGCCCGGATCGTGTTCGAGTTCCCCGACAGCTGATCGACACGCGACCGGGTCCCTGCCCACGGGGAAGGCGGAGACCCGGTCGACGGTCAGGACGTCAGCTTCGCCGCATGGTCCGGGACGTACGTCTGGAGGTCGCGCGGCGGTCGCACGTACCCCGTCGACGGCGGCCGGGCGGGAATCTCGATGACCGGCCTGGGCACCTCGGAGTAGGGCACTGTTGACAGCAGATGGGCCATCATGTTCAGGCGCGCCCGGCGCTTGTTGTCGCTCTCCACCACGTACCAGGGCGCCTCGGGAACGTCGGTGTGGACCATCATCTCGTCCTTGGCCCGCGAGTACGCCTCCCAACGGGTGATGGACTCCAGATCCATCGGCGACAGCTTCCACTGCCGGGTCGGGTCGCCCAGTCGTTTGCGGAACCGCAGTTCCTGTTCGGCGTCGCTCACCGAGAACCAGTACTTGCGCAGCAGGATCCCGTCTTCGACCAGCATCCGCTCGAAGATGGGGCACTGGTGGAGGAAGCGGCTGTGCTCCTCCTTGGTGCAGAAGCCCATGACCTGCTCGACCCCGGCCCGGTTGTACCAACTGCGGTCGAACAGGGCGATCTCCCCGGCGGACGGCAGATGCTCGATGTACCGCTGGAAGTACCACTGACTGCGTTCCCGCTCGGTGGGCTTGGGCAGGGCCACCGTCCGCGCGACCCTCGGATTCAGATGCTCGGCCACCCGCTTGATGGTGCCGCCCTTGCCGGCGGCGTCCCGGCCCTCGAACACCACCACCAGCCGGACGCCCTCGACGCGCACCCACTCCTGGAGCTTCACCAACTCCGTCTGGAGCCGCAGCAACTCCTTCTCGTACACCGCACGAGGAATCTTCGCCGCGGCCTGCGTCGGTTCGTCGCCCATACCGCTGTCGCCTCCCGGTCGATGTCGTTCTTCCGATGATCTTACGTAATCGGACTCCTGGGGGCTTCGGCACGCGCCACCGAGCGACCGATCCGGCGGTCCCGGGCACCATCTCGATCAACGGCAGTGGCATCGGGATGCGCTACCACTGCCGCCACCGCCGTACCGAGGCCCGGCCCGCTCCCGCTGTCAGCGGTCACTGCTGCCGACCCCCATGCCCTGCCAGCACGGAGACCGCAGCTGCTACTTTCATCGGGTGTTCATCGTGATGTTCAGCTGACGGTCCCGGGTCCCTCCCGCCCGGGTTCTGATCCGTCGAGGGTGTGCTCCGCCGTGCCCTCCGGACCTCGACAACCGTCGGCCCTCTGCGGCCCGCGCATACGACGCCGGTCGCACATCATCGGAGCTCCTTCATGCTCGCAGTGCTTCTGCTTCCCGGCGCCCTTCGCGCCTTCCTGCCGGCCCTGATCGGGCGGTCCGCTCTCGCGATGGGTGGTCTCGCCCTCCTCCTCGCGGTCGAGGACAGCACGGGTTCCTACACCCAGGCCGGTTTCGCAACAGCGGCGTTCGGAATGGCCAATGTCGTCGCCGCACCCTGGCGGGCCCGGGCCGTCGATCGATTCGGACAACGCATTGCGCTCATCGCCATGGCATCGGGCCAGGCCGCAGGATTCACCGCCCTCGCGCTCAGCACGGAAACCGACCGGGTCGCGGACGTCTGGTTTCTCGCACTGAGCACGGTGATCGGCCTGACAGCGCCACCCCTGGGTGCTGCGATGCGCATGATCTGGGCATCGCTCACAACGGCCGGTGACCAGCGAACGAAAGCGTTCAGCATCGACGCCGTGTGCGAAGAGCTCCTCTTCGTCGGTGGCCCCGTCATCATCACCGCGGTCATCGTGGCCACCTCTCCCGGCATCGGGCTCCGGGTGACTGCGGCAGTCGTCTTCCTCGGCACGGTCGCGATGACGTCCAGCCCGTCGTCGGGGGCGCTCCGCGGAACGGGAAGGGGCGTCACGCGAGGCGATCGCCCGCTGCGACAACCAGGTTTCGCAAGGGTGCTGACCGTCCTCCTCGGCGTCGGCGCGGTACTCGGCGTTGCGGAGATCGCAGCACCGGCAGTCGCTGCGCAACGTGATGCCGCCGCGGCTTCGGGCTGGCTCCTGGCGGCCTTCGCCGGGGGAAGCGCTGTCGGCGGACTCCTCTACGGGCAGCTGAACCTCAAGGCGGGAGTCGGGAGGAGACTGTTCGTCCTGTGCGTCAGCATGGGACTCGCCGCGGTGCTCGTCTCCCAGCTGGACCCGCTCGGTCTCTTCGCCGCGGGCCTCGCCCTCGTCGGCCTCTTCCTCGCTCCGTCCCTGATCACCGGGTACCTCATCGCCGACACCATCGTGCCGGAATCCAGCCGGACGGAAGCGTCCACGTGGATCAACACTTCCGTGAACCTCGGCGCATCACTGGCATCCGCAGCGGCGGGAATCGTCATCGACCGTTCGGGTGCCTGGCTCGCCCTCCTGCTCGTGGGGGCGATCGCTCTCGCGCTTGCCGCAGCCGTGCCCTTCGGCCGGCTGCGCGAGAGCGAGCCGCCCGCGGTTCACGCCCCTGACCGTTGCGAGCTCGGCTGATGGACCCGGCCGCCCGAAGCCACCGCCGGATTCCTTGCCTGATCCCCTCTCGTCTCGAAGATGCAGAGGAACCCGCCCCTTGCACCGCCCTGACCAGCACAGACACCCAGCCGAAGCAGCCCGCGCGCCGACCCTCACGGCGGTGCCGCGTTGCCGTGCCCGACCGGGTTCGGCATGGTGGAAAGGTCGTACGGGAGTGACGCCCCGGCCGGGAACGCCGAGCCGAATCGGATCGTTCTCCCCGCAACAGACCCACCGCGGCGCCGGCCGCGGCCCATCCACCACCTGCCGTCGATGCGGACCAGATATGGCTGCTTCCCGAGTTTTCCCGCTGGCGCTCGTCGGAGCGCTCATAGCCGTGCTCGCGGGCTGCTCCCCGGCCGACGCCACAGCCGAGGCCACCGGTTCCGCGAGCGCACGCCCCGGCGTCGCCGCCCCGCCCGGCGCCGTCCCCCTGCCGTCCGATGCCGCGCCGGCCCCATCCCCGGCCCCATCTCCGGCCGTATCTCCGATCGGGCAGGCCGCGCCGACACCCGTCGACGACCCGCCGAAGGTACAGCCGGCGACCTTGACGATCCCCGCGATCGGTGTCGAGGACCTCCGTGTCGTGCCCTACGAGGGCACCACGGACGACGCACCGGGTACGGCCATCCAAAACCGTGGCGTCGCCGCCAGCCCGTACGGCGACGAGGGCGGGGTCGGGCCGGGGGACCTAGGGAACTACCTGGTCACGGCCCATCGGCTCTCCGCAGGGGGTCCGCTGCGTGATCTGCCTGACCTCCAGAAGGGCGATACGGTCCGGGTCACCGCGGGCGGCACGACCTATGAGTACGAGATCACCGAAACACGAAAGACGTCCTTCCGATCCGCGGACTCACTGGCCGAACAACGTGCCGCCGTACCCGGTCACCCCGGTGAGAAGCCGACCCAGGCCATGATCACGATATCGACCTGCGCCACGCCCGAGGACGATGCCGCGGGCAACTTCTGGCGGGACGGCTTCGGCAATCCCGAGCACCGCATCGACAAGATCGGCGTGCTCACGTCCGGTTGACCGTCGGCGTCACGCACCCTTCCTGTGTGCGTGCACTCCGATGGCCGTCACCGCTGCGGGGGCAGCGGTGACACCGCGAGGGAGAAGGAGTGTCCGGCCGGATCGGAGTAGATCCGTACATCGCGTGGGCCGCTGTTGTCCTTGGTGTCCACCGGTCGCGCACCGAGGCCGATGACCTCCCGCTCGGCCTCGTCCATGTCTCCGTGCGCCACCAGGATCCGCAGATGCGCCTGCTGGGAGTCCTCCGGGCGGGGCCAACTCGGGGGTGCATATCCGAAGTCCCGACGGATCGCGAGGTGCACCCCGCGATGACCGATGATCTCCACGAAATCGGGGTCACTGCCGATGTGCACCTCGGCGCCGAGCAGTTGGGCGTAGAACTCCGCCAACTCCATCGGCTCGGCGCAGTCCAGGACCAGCACACTTGTCTTCTCGACCGTCATGGCCGCTCGCCTACCCCCGACTGGGTCAGCCATACGGGCGTACGGGCCGGTAAACGGCGCTCCCGGACACCTCTCAGGCGCGGGTCCACGCCAGCAGATCGGCAGCGCTCCACGTGTTGATGATCCGGTCCGCGGGCACCCCTGCCTGCTCGGCCCGGGCACAACCGATGATCTGCCAGTCCAACTGCCCCGGCGCGTGGGCATCCGTGTCGACGGCGAAGTGCACACCTGTTTCGACGGCCAAACCCAGCAACCGCATCGGCGGATCGAGCCGCTCGGGCCTGCTGTTGATCTCCACCGCCGTACCGTGGGCCGCGCACGCCTCGAAGACCCGCTGGGCGTCGAACTGCGACTCGGGCCGCCGGCCGTCCCCGCTCGTCGACCGCCGCCCCCGGTGCTCGCGCGCGATCAACAGCCGACCGGTGCAGTGGCCGAGCACGTCCACCAAGGGATTGGACACGGCGGTGACCAGCCGATGGGTCATCTTGGCCGACTCCATCCGCAACTCGGAGTGGACGGAGGCCACCACGAGATCCAACTGGTCCAACAACTCCGGCTCCTGATCGAGGGAGCCGTCGGTCAGGATGTCGCACTCGATGCCGGTGAGGAGCCGGAAGGGCGCCCACCGCGCGTTGAGTTCCGCCACGACCCCCAACTGCTCCCGCAGTCGCTCGGGCGACAGCCCGCGAGCGACGGTCAGCCGCGGTGAATGATCGGTCAGTACCGCCCACTCGTGCCCGAGGGCGATCGCCGTGCGCCCCATCTCCTCGATCGGGCTGCCTCCGTCCGACCAGTCGGAATGCAGATGGCAGTCGCCCCGCAGCGAGGCGCGCAGGGACTCCCCGCCGTCCGCGAGCGGTACTGCCGCCTCCGTCTCAAGCTTCTGGAGGTACTCCGGCACCTGGCCGAGGAGCGCTTCCCGCACCACCAGAGCGGTCTTGGGCCCGACACCCCTCACCCGCTCCAGGGAACCCGTCGCACTGCGCCGAGCGACCTCATCCGACGGCATCCCCGCCAGAACGGCTGCCGCCGTGCGAAACGCCTGTACGCGGTACGTCTTTGCGCGGGAGCGCTCCAGCAGGAACGCGACCCGCTCCAGCGCCTCCAACGGTTCCATCCGGGGCTCCTCCGGCAACAGTGACGCACCTGGTGCGTCGGCATGTGCACATCGCTTTGAATCCGGCATCTCCACTGTGGCCCCGACCGCCGTCGACGGCACGCCGAGAGGGGTCTTGGTCCGCCTCGCACACCGCCCGTCCGACCGGTGGCGAGGTTCCTCCGACCGATGTTCGCAGGCTCTGTTCGAACGGGTGAGCTGCGCGTTCGTGGGGTGCTCGAACGGTAGACATCGCGGACCGGGGGTTTGGAAGCGCGCTGGCGTGCAACACGCAGTCGGGAGGCGCTATGGCTGATGGAACCCAGAAGACGACGGAACAGACGCAGGGTCAGGAACGGCGTGAGACACCTGCACCGGGACCGATGAAAGTGCTGCGCGGGGCCTGCGCCCAGCTCGCCGAGCTCACCGGCAGAGAGGCCGAATCGGTCTCTTCGTTCGAACGGAAGGAAGGCGGTTGGGTGCTGGAGGTCGAGGTGCTGGAAATGGCACGCGTCCCCAGTACGACCAGCCTGCTCGCCACGTACGAGGTGACGCTCGACGAATCGGGCGAACTCAGCGGCTACCGCCGCATCCGCCGCTATCAACGCGGCCGGGCCGACGCGGACTGACCGTACGGGACCCCAACACGGTTTTCCGTACCCGTACGGACTGCCGCACATCCCCCCGTCACAAATCGCCAGAAACCAAACAGGAACCAATAGGAACCGATAGGAAGGGCTGGCAGATGACCGTGGTACCGGCACAACAGCAATCGCGAGGCTCGGGAGGCGGCTCCAGCGGTCTCTACGACGTTCTCGAACTCGTCCTCGATCGCGGACTGGTCATCGATGCGTTCATTCGGGTTTCCCTCGTGGGCATCGAGATCCTCAAGATCGACATCCGGATCGTGGTCGCCAGTGTCGACACCTACCTCCGTTTCGCTGAGGCGTGCAACCGTCTCGACCTCGAAGCGGGACCGCGCAAGGACCCGGGTCTGCCCGATCTCGTGGGCGAGATGACCGAGTCCGGTGCGCGCGGCAAGACCAAGGGCGCGCTCTCCGGAGCGGCGCAGACCATCGCTGAATCGTTCCAGCAAGGCCGGGACGAAGAGGACGACCAGGGCGAACGCTCCGAGTCGAAGCCGCGCGCCACACGCACCCGGCGGACCGCGACCCGCAAGCCGAAGGAGGAGTCAGCATGAGTCTCTACGTCTACGGCATCGCCCGCAGCTCACATCCTGACCTGCCCGAACACGCGGCGGGGGTGGGAGACCCACCGCGGCCCGTGCGCGTTGTCAGCCAGGGGCGCATCAAGGCACTGGTCAGCGATGCGCCCGAGAAGGTGCGTCCCAAGCGCCGCGATCTCCTCGCCCACCAGGAGGTGCTGCGCCAGGCAGGGGAGTCGGGTCCGGTCCTGCCGTTGCGGTTCGGCGGAGTGTCACCGGACGACCGGACCCTCCTGTCCGTACTCGCGGACAAGGAGGAGTTCTACGTCGAGCGACTGGCCGCACTCGACGGCAAGGTCGAGTACAACGTCAAGGCCACCCACGACGAGGACGCCGTGCTGTACCGCGTGCTCTCCGACGATCCCGCGCTGCGCGAGAGCGTCGAAGCCGGACGGCGGTCGGGCGGCGGATCGCACGAGGAGAAGGTGCGGCTCGGCGAGCGCATCGCCCAGGCGGTGCAGACCAGGGAGGGGCACGACGCCCACGTGGTGCGGACGTCCCTTGAGGGCCTCGCCGAGGAGGTGAGCGCCGGGCCGCAGAGCGTCGGGTGGCTGAGCAACCACTCCTTCCTGGTGGCGCGGGACCGCGGCGCGGAGCTGCTGAATGCGGTGGACACGCTGCGCCAGGACCTACCGCACCTCGTGCTCACGGTCACCGGCCCGCTCCCTCCGTACAGCTTCGTGGAGTGAGCGATGGGCCTCATCGGTGAGTTGCTCCTGCTCCCCGCCGCCCCCGCCCGCGGCTCCCTGTGGGTGCTGCGACGGGTGGTGGAGGAAGCGGAACGGCAGTACTACGACCCCGCTGCCATCCAGGGCGAACTCGGGCGACTTTCCGAACAGTTCGAGGCGGGAGAGATCGACGAAGACGCGTTCGACCGCCGGGAGGACGAGCTCCTCGACCGGCTGGAGATGGCGCAGAACAGAGAGCAGGGACGATGAACAACAGGGTGGCACTGGGACTCGCCGTGGGTGCGGGATACGTGCTCGGGCGTACGAAGAAGGCGAAGCTGGCCTTCGCGGTCGGCACCATGGTCGCGGGCCGGCGGATGAGTGCGAGCCCGGGGGCGCTCGGCCAGCTCCTCACACGTCAGTTGGGTGACAACCCGCAGTTCAAGGCGTTGCGGGAGCAGCTGCGTCAGGATCTCGGTGGTGTGGGCAAAGCCGCGACCGGCGCTCTGGTCAGCAGGCAGCTCGAAGGGCTCGCCGACCGCTTGCACGAACGCACGGCAGGTGTGCAGGACCGGGTGAAGAACGCCATCGCCCCCTCCGATGCCGATGCCGAAGATGACTCGCGGGATGCGCGGAAGCCGGCGAAGAAGGCCGACGACACCGAGAACCCCGAGAGCAGCGAGAGCAGCGGGAACACCGAGAGCACTGCAAGCGCCGACGAGACCGACGGCTCCGAGGAGTCCGAACGCCCGGCGCGGCGTACCGCAAAGAAGCCGGCGACGCGGGCCCAGCCCGCCAGGAAGACGGCTGCCCGCAAGGCGGCGAAGGCCCCCGCCAAGCGGGTGGCCCGCAAGGCGGCACCGAAGGAAGGGCGCAACCGTGGCTGAGAACGCACGTCTGCTGAGCGCGGACCATCCCGCGGTGCAGCGCATCAAGGAAGAGGCGCAGGACTATCTGGCTGCGCGCGCCGAGCAGGCGCTGTCGTCCACGGGGCGGATGCTCGGCCGGGCGACCGCCCGACTTAACGACATCGCCGACGGAGGTGGCCCGGGTCTCGCCACGTTGGCCAAGGAGAGCGGGCGGAAGACCGCCGAGGGGAAGGGGCCGGTGCGTACCGCGGTCGAGGTGGGCGCCTCCCATCTGCGGGGGAAGGTCACCGATGCGCTCAAGGGGTTGGGCGGCAAGCGGGGCAAGGGAGGGGGCGGCAAACACCCGGTCGTCATCATGGAGTCCGTGGACGTGGGCGTGCCCGCGCGGACGGCGTATGACCAGTGGACCCGCTTCCAGGACTTCGCCTCCTTTGCGAAGGGGGTGCGGAGCGCGACCGCCGCCGATGACACCTCGTCGGACTGGCAGGTCAAGGTCTTCTGGTCGAGTCGGAGTTGGAAGGCCCGTACGACCGAGCAGATATCCGATTCCCGCATCCAGTGGACGTCCGAGGGAGCCAAGGGCAGCACCAAGGGCGTGGTCACCTTCCATCCCCTCGGCGAGAACCTGACCCGGGTCCTCCTGGTGCTGGAGTACTACCCGAAGGGCCTGTTCGAGAAGACCGGCAACATCTGGCGTGCCCAGGGTCGCCGGGCTCGGCTCGACCTCAAGAACTACGCCCGCCACATCACGATGCGCGGGGAGGTCGATGACGGCTGGCGCGGTGAGATCCGTGACGGGGAGGTGGTCCTGAGCCACGAGGACGCCCTGGCCGAGGAGGAGTCCGAGGATTCGACCCGCCCGGATGCTGAGGGGGACGGGGAAGCGGTCGGCGACGACCCCGAGGGGGACGAGGCCGCCGAGGAGGATCCGGACGCCGAGTACGAGTACGAGTACGAAGACGCGTACGACGATGAGTACGGCGAGGGTGACGCGGAGGACGACGAGGCCGAGGACCCCGAGTTCGTCGATGACGCCGATGAAGGCGCTGACATGGACGAGGGCGCTGACGCGGATGACGCCGAGGAGGACGGAGCGGACCCCGACGACCCCGAGTACCTTGAGGACGCGGAGGACGACGAGGTTGAGGACGATGAAGCCGAGGACGAGCCCGCGGAACCCGCCCGGTCCGGAAGCCGTGACCGCTGATGAGCATCTCCGGCGGTCTGCCCGACCCCTACGCCTCCCAAAGCGGCGGTGCGAATCTCGCCGACATCCTCGAACGGGTGCTTGACAAGGGGATCGTGATCGCGGGCGACATCCGCATCAACCTCCTCGACATCGAACTCCTCACCATCAAACTGCGACTGGTCGTCGCCTCCGTCGACAAGGCCAAGGAGATGGGTATCGACTGGTGGGAGCGCGACCCCGAGCTGTCCACGGGCGCGAGGGAGACGGAACTCGCCGCCGAGAACGAGCGGTTGCGTCGACGCGTGGCCGAACTCGAACCCGCTCGTACGGCGCCGGCACCGGCACAGTCCGGGACCGAGGAGCCCGCAGCCAGGTCGGAGGAATCAGCGTGAACGAGCTTCGCTATGTGTACGCCGTCACCCGGCCCTTCGCTGCTCCCCTCCCCGTCGATCTGCGCGGGGTCACCGGCAGCCAGCCCTATCAGCTCCGTCACGACGGGCTCTGCGCCGTGGTGTCGAATGTGTCAGCAGCCGACTTCGACGCCGACCCCCTCAAGGAACGGCTTGAGGACCTCGACTGGCTCAGCGACACGGCACGGGCCCATGCGGCCGTCGTCGCCGCCCTCGTCTCCCTGGGCTCACCCCTCCCGTTGCGGCTCGCAACGGTCTGCCGGGACGACGACGGGGTACGGCGGCTGCTCGACTCCGGGCGGGACCGGTTCCTCGCCACCTTGGAACGACTCGACGGCAGGGTGGAGTGGGGGGTGAAGGTGTACGCACGCGATCAGGGCGCGGAGCCGTCCTCCCGCCCCGTACGGAACAAGGACCCGCTCGATCACGCGCCCGGCGCGGGCCGTGACTTCCTTCGCCGCAGGCTCGGCGAGCGCCGTAGGGAGGAGCACACCTGGCAGTCGGCGTTCACTGCGGCCCGGCGGCTCCACGAGGAACTGTCCGGACGGGCGGAGGGCGCGCGCCTGCACCGACCGCAGGAGGCCCGGCTGTCCGGTGCCAGCGGCCAGAACGTCCTCAACGCCGCCTACCTCGTCCACCGTGACCACAGCGCCGACTTCATCGGTGCGGTCCATCGGCTGCTGCCGAACGACTCCGGTCTCAGCGGAGAGGTCACCGGGCCGTGGGCTCCCTACTCCTTCACCGACGACGACCCCACCTCCCGTGCGGAGTCGCTCGACGGGGCCCGGCGGAGCGACTCCGCGCGTACGGCGGGGGAGGGGGAGCGCCGATGACGTCCTCCACCGGCATCGACCCCCTGGCCGAACGGCAGGTCGCCCTGGTCGACCTCCTCGACCGGCTGCTCGCGGGCGGTGTGGTGATCAGCGGTGACCTCACCCTGCGGATCGCCGACGTGGATCTCGTACGCATCGACCTCAAGGCCCTGATCAGCTCGGTCTCCACCGAAGTCCCCTCGCCTTGGGAGGGCAACCGATGAGCCGTGAACGCGCCGTGGAACTCGGCCCCGACACCGTGGAACGGGACCTCGCCCAACTCGTGCTCACCATCATCGAGCTGCTCCGTCAGCTGATGGAACGTCAGGCGCTGCGCCGGGCCGAAACCGGTGAGCTCACCGGTGAGCAGGAGGAGAGGATCGGTTTGACCCTGATGCTGCTGGAGGACCGGATGGACACCCTCCGGGAACGCTTCGGTCTGGAGCCGGGTGACCTCAACATCGACCTCGGCCCGCTCGGTCCCCTGCTTCCGAGGCAGTGAGGCGTCCCCCGCACGCTCGAAGAGGACTCCAGATGGCCCACGACGCCGCTCACGATCTCGTGCATTCCATGGAAATCGCTCGCGACCCGTGCTCACGGCGCCCCCAACGGGAACGGCAGTACTCATGAGCCACATGAATTTGGAGCCCCAAGGAGGCGGGGCGCGCGGGCGCCCGAATGCTCCGCACCGCTCCGCGTCCCACCGCCTCCGCTCCATCCGGGTGGTCGCCCGTGCCTGAGGCGCGGTCGGCCACCGGCCGGTTGGCGAGCTCCGTTCGCCGCATTCGCAGCGAGCCCGCGGTCACCCAGACCCTGCGTTCCACCGCAGCCGCGACCATCGCCTATATCGTCGCGCTCTGGCTGAGCAGCGAACCGGCACCCCTCACCGCCCCCCTCACCGCGCTGCTCGTGGTCCAGGTGACCCTGTACTCCACGCTCACCACGGGCGTCAGACGGGTGAACTCGGTCGTTGCCGGGGTGTTGATCGCGAGCGCCTTCAGCCTGTGGGTCGGCCTGAGCTGGTGGAGCCTCGGGCTGATCATCCTGGCTTCCCTGATCGTCGGGTACGTGGTCCGCGTCAGCGAGTTCGTCCCCGAGGTGGCGATCAGCGCCATGCTGGTCCTCGGCGTCACCCGGGTGGCCGACACCGCCTGGGACCGGGTGCTGGAGACCTTGATCGGCGCGACGGTCGGGCTGCTGTTCAACGTGCTGTTCGTCCCCCCGGTGTGGATCGGTACGGCCGGGGCGTCCATCACCGACCTCGCCCGCAGGATGCGACAACTGCTCGTCCGCATGGGCGAGGAACTGAGCGACCACGTCCCGGTGGAGACCGCCGCCGCCCGACTGCACGAGGCCCGTCGGCTCGACAACGACGTGGCCGAGGTGGACGCCGCCCTGCGTCAGGCGGAGGACAGCGTGCGGCTCAATCCACGGGTGAAGGAGGGGCTGCTCAACCGGGTGGTGCTCCGCACCGGTCTGGACACCCTGGAGATCTGCGCGGTGGTGCTGCGGGTGCTGGCCCGGACCATGACCGATTTGGCCCGCGAGCGCGACGGCGCACTCTTTGACGCCGAGGTCGGGCGCTCGCTCCAGGAACTGCTCGGGCATGTCGCCGACGCCTTGGTGAGCTTCGCCGTCCTCGTCACCTCGCAGGTCAGCGAGAGCGCCCAGGCGGCCGAGGACCGGTTGGCCGGAGAGTTGGCCGCAGCGCTCACCAGTCGCGAGCGAGCAGCGAACCTCCTGCTCGACGGAGTGCGTCACCATCCCGACCACTGGCAGTTGCACGGTGCGCTGCTGACCGAGATCGATCGGATCCTCGATGAACTCGATCCCGCGCACCGCTCGCGACGGCTGATGGAGGAGTTGGACCGCAGCGCCCGCGAACAGCGTGAGAAGTACCCGCGGATCGCGCGGATCCGGCAGTGGTCGAGCGCCAAACGGCAGGACCGTACGGCGACGCGCTAGCCCCGGCGCACTCGCACTCGCACCTGCCCCGGCCGTCGGAGCTCTCGGCGGTGAGCAACAGCAGGAGGGGCGGGGCGGTGGGCTACGCGTCCCACTGGTCGAGCAGGTCGTCGACCGTGGCCGACGGCGGCCCCGGCGCGTGGAGTGCCTGTTCCGTCCAGAGCACCTTGCCCGTGGCGGTGTAGCGGGTGCCCCACCGCTCCGCCAACTGGGCGACGAGGAACAGTCCGCGTCCGCCTTCGTCGGTGACAGCGGCCCGGCGCAGGTGCGGGGCGGTGCTGCTGCCGTCGGACACCTCGCAGATGAGGGTCGTGTTGTGGACCAACCGGACGGTGATGGGCTGCGCGGCGTAGCGGATGGCGTTGGTGATCAGTTCGCTGAGGATGAGTTCGGTGGTGAACGCAATGTCGTCGAGGCCCCAGGCCGTCAACTGACGGGCGCACGCATTGCGGGTCACGGCGACGGCGGCGGGGTCGGACGGCACCTCCCACTGCGCCACCAACCGGGGTTCCAAACGGCGGGTACGGGCCACCATGAGCGCGATGTCATCGCTGGGGTGCTCGGGCAGCATCGTGTCCAGGATCTCCTGGCAGGTCTCCTCTGGCCCGAGGCCGGCCTTGCCCGACACCGCCGCCCGGAGGAGGGCGAGCCCCGAGTCGATGTCCCGGCGCCGGTCCTCGACCAGACCGTCCGTGTAGAGGATGAGCCGTGACCCCTCGGGCAACTCGATCTGCGTGCTCTCGACCGGGAGGCCGCTGCCCGCTCCCAGCGGCGGCGACGGGGACAGCCGTGGGTAGTACGCGGTGCCGTCGGGGAGGGCCACGACCGGTGGGGGGTGGCCCGCGCTGGCCAGGGAGCAGTTTCCGGTGATCGGGTCGTAGACGGCGTATAGGCAGGTCACCCCGGTGACCTCCTGGCTCTGCTCACCGATGGTTCGGTCCAGGTCCATCTGTTCCACCAACTCGTCCAGATGGCCGAGGATCTCGTCCGGGGCGAGGTCCAGCGACGAGAAGTTGTGCACCGCGGTCCGGAGACGCCCCATGGTGGCGGCGGCGTGCAGACCGTGGCCGACCACATCGCCGACGACGACGGCGACACGCGTACCGGGCAGCGGAATGACGTCGAACCAGTCGCCTCCGACCCCCGCCTGCGCGGGCAAGTACCGGTGGGCGACCTCCAGGGCGGTCTGGGCTGGCAGTCCCCGCGGCATGAGGCTGCGTTGCAACGTCACGGCCAGGGAGTGTTCCTTGGTGTACCGGCGGGCGTTGTCGATGCACACCGCTGCGCGCGCGGTGACCTCCTCGGCGAGCGCGAGATCGTCCTCCTCGAAGGGCTCGGGCTTCTCCGAACGCCAGAAACTCGCCACGCCCAGCACCACGCCCCGCGCGGAGAGGGGCGCGCTGATCAGCGAGTGGATGCCGTAGTCGACGATGCGTTGGGCTCGCTCGGGGTCCTGGGCGCGCCAGCCGGCGGCCGTGTCGAGATCGGGTTCGACGACGGCCCGTCCGCTGGCGAGTCCCTGCACCTGGGGGCTCGTGTCCACGAGCCGGATCAGCTGGCCCTGGGGAAAGAGCGGATGGTCGTCCCGGATGCCCGTGACCGCGGTCCTTCTGAGCACGCGCTCGGTCCCTTGGAGTTCCTCGCCCCGCAGGACGGGTTCCGCCAGATCGACGGTGGCGAAGTCGGCGAACTGGGGTACGGCGGTCTCGGCCAGTTCCTGGGCGGTTCGGGGGACTTCCAGGGTGGTTCCGACCCGTACGGAGGCGTCGTAGAGGACCCTGAGACGGCGCCGTGCCGCATCGGCGCTGCTGGAGAGGGCCAGCAACTCGGTCGAGTCCCGCAGGGTGGCGACACTGCCAGCGGGACCGTAGCGCGAGGTGGGGCGCTGGTTGACCGCCAGGAGTCTGCCGCCCGCTTCGTGCATTTCGTCCGCCACGGCACGACCTGACGACAGGAGTTCGGCGATGCCGTCGGAGAGTCCCAGTTCCGACACCTTCCGGCCGTCGGAGCCCGTCGGTAGATCGAGCAGGCGGTGGGCCTCGTCGTTGGCCAACACCATCCTCCCCTCGCGGTCGACGATGACCACGCCTTCCTTGACGGCGTGGAGCACGGCGTCGTGGTGCTCGTACAGACGGGTGATCTCGGCCGGGCCGAGACCGTGCGTCTGGCGCAGGAGACGCCGGCTCAGCAGGGCTGCGCCCGCGGTGGAGACGAGCACCGCACCGGCCGCACCGCCGACGACCAGCGGCAACTGTTCCGCAGCCGCGCTGTTGACCTCAGCGATGGTGACCCCCGCGCCGACAGCACCGACCACCGTTCCGTCCCGCTTCTTGACGGGCACGTACGCACGGATCTGCGGGCCGAGCGTGCCCACTCTGGTCTCGATGACCGTGCGGCCGGCGAGGAGCGGGGTCAGGTCCCGGGAACTCGGTTTGCCGATGCGGTCCGGAAAGGGGTGCGTGTAGCGCAGTCCGTCCCGGCCGACGACGACCACGAAGTCGACGTCCGCGCCCTTCCTCGCCTCTTCGGCACCGGATTGGAGCAGGGCCGTGGGGTTGGGCGACTCCAGGGCCGGGGCGACCCCGGGGGCGCTGGCGAATCCCTGGGCGACGGCGAGCGAGCGGCTGGCCGCCTCCTGCTTGCTCTCCCGCTGTGCTAGGAGGAGGAGCAGGGTGACCGCTCCGGCGGCCAGGAGCACCACGACGACGATCTGGAGGACGAACATCTGGCCGACGACGCTCCGGACCCTCAGAAGCAGACGTCTGCGCGGGCCTTGCTCCTGGGCGGCACCGGAGACACGTGCGTTCTCATGCGGAGTGGACGAGCCCTGTGATGCTGCCATGTCGCATTTCTACATGTTTGTGGTCTCTTCGCTCGATAGGGTGAGCTCGATTTTCCCCGTTTCTTGTCCGTGTCCACGACCAACCCGGCGGCGATCACATCAGTCGAAGATGGGCATGAACGGTCTTCCCGGCGACGGAAGGAGTGACGGTCACGACCTCGCACAGCCGCTGTACGAGGGGCCAGCCGTACCCGCCGGGCGCGAAGTCCCGCGCGGGGGGCGTGGCGCGGGGAAGTTCCGGGGAGTGGTCGGCCACGGTGATGCACAGAACGTCTTCACCGTGCAGCCGTGCCGAGAAGGAGGCGACACCACCGCCGTGCCGCACCGCGTTGGTCACCAGTTCCGAGGTGACCAGGAGTGCATCGGTGAGCATCGTGCTCGGCCCCGCGAGCCGGTCGTGCGACCCGAGCAGGTCACGCACCACGTCCCGGGCGGCTGACGCGGTGACCGGGAGTCCGGTCCGCTCGGTGGTGATGTTGTCCGTCGTCACGCGCACCTCCTTCTCCGTGGGTCTGTCCACTCCCTGGTGATCCGTCTGCCCCCGTCAGCCGATCTCATAGGGGCGGGAGGGGTGATTTCCAGCGCACTCCCGTCAGCGCGGTCGCCGCCGGCCACCCGGGTGGATTCGGTGACCCCGGGGCAGTCGGGACAGCGTGCCGCTGACATCGTGCCCGAACGCCGTCCACCTCGGCCACGATCACCTCCCGATCCCCGTTCATGGCGGGATTGTCGCAGCTCAGCGTGGACCGCTGCCCCCTCGGTCCCATCCCCGCCCAACCCGGACCCCTCCCAACCCGCCGCGGTCGCCCTCGCACCCGCCCGCTCCGCCCACCGATGGGCCCGGCGCCCCTCGACGGCCGGCGCGCTCGGAGCCCCTCCACCCGGATGCTCCGACCGACCTTCTCGACCGCTCGTCGGCGGTGGGGGCTTCCCCTCGATTCAGGAGTTTCGTCGAAGGATCCGTGGGCACTTTGGGGACATCCGGAACCAGCCGGATGAAGATCAGCCCAGGGCGGACGGCCAGGTCCATCCGCCCGGGACAGCGCACCCGCTTGTGGGGCGCCGGACACAGGTCAGGAAGGAGAGGCCCATGGTGTCGGGAGTCTCTGGGCACCCCCGCGAAGGGGAGGCGGCCACGCGCCGCTTCGGCATCGAGGTGCGCCCCGCTGCTGGCGCACTGGTCGTCGTGCTGGCAGGCGAGCTCGACCACGACACGGCTCCACCGCTGCGTGATGCCCTTGCCGAGGGCGTCACCGCAGGACGGGGCAGGATCGTCGTGGACTGCGCAGAGCTGGGGTTCTGCGATTCGACCGGCCTGAATGTGCTCTTGCGGGCCAGGATCGAGGCACAGGAGTCGGGCAGCGTACTGGAGCTGTCCGCACTCCAACCCCAGGTGGCCCGAATGTTCGACATCACCGGTGCGGACACCGTATTCACGGTTCACGACAGCCTGGACGCGGCACTGGCGGATCGGCGGCAGTCATAGCGGAGGAGCTGATGGGCACACACGTCCGCGGGCAGGGACAGACCCGACGGCTCCGGCTGTTCGGGACCAGAGGGGTGGTGGGCCGCTGTCGGGACTTCGCCACCGGGGCGCTCGCCGACTGGGGCTGGACCCCAGCGGCGGGCGAGGCCGCCCAGCGGGCCGACGATGTGCTCCTGGTCGTCTCCGAACTCGTGACCAACGCCTGCCTCCACGCCGGCGGCCCCACCGAACTGGTCCTGCGCCACACCTCGGACGGGGTGCGCATCGAAGTGGCGGACCGGAGTCCCCAGCCGCCGCAGCCACGGGCCCGCGACGTCCGGCTGCCCGGTGGCCACGGCCTGCTCGTCCTGGAACGGCTGGCGGACGGTTGGGGCTCGACACCTCTCGGGGAGGGCAAGGTCGTCTGGGCGAACCTCGCCGCGCCATCCCCTCTTCACGGGCCGGGCGCTCGCCCCGGCCCATCGGGACCTGACTGAGGGCACGGCTCAGCGGCTCACCGCCCCGGCGCGGACCCGTCGACCGGGTCACCGCCCGGTGGCGACCGGCCCGTTGTGAGGTCCCCGTCGGGACGAGGCCGGCGCAGTCGCGCCGGGCGCACCCCGAGCGGGAGCAGGACGAGTCCCCGTCCCGCCGTCCGGTTCGCCTCTGCGCGATTCGAGTCGTACCGTCGGGTTCGAGTAGCCGTACCGGCCCGGACGCCCCGGGCGGGTCAGGGGCATCCCACCGAAACGTTCGCGTCATGGAGGGCCACCGTCATGGGCTGGGTGAAGGCGAAGATCAAACAGGCGATGGGCAGCAAGAAGGAAGCCGATGGCATCGCCCTGCGCAACGAGGAGATGAAGGAGCGCGGGCGTCGCGAACGGGAGCAGGCGCGAGCCGAGGCGGAACGCCTGCGGGAAGGTGCACGGCACCGGCACGAACGGTGACCGACCGCTCCGGGGCCCTTCCGAGCTGCAATCCCGGGGCGCCCCCGGGATTGCAGCCCCGGTGAGGGACCGGCGACCTCGGTGCGGACCCATCACCCACGACGGACGTACGCCAGTCGAACGCCGGTGTGCGGACGTCCTCAGCGCGCCCGTCGGGCGCGGGTGACATAGACCTGCCGTAGCGCCTCGCACACCTGCGGTGGGGGAGGCGGGCCGTGCGTGCCCTCGACGATGTGACGTGCGACCTCGCGCAGCTTGGTGTTGCTGTGTTGGGAGACCCGAACGAGGATCTGCCAGGCGTCATCCGGGGTGCAGGACATCGTGGCCATGACGATGCCACGTGCCATGTCGATCACCGGGTGCGAGGCCAGCGCCTTGCGCAGCCCGGCGAGTTCATCGCGCAACTCTTCCACCCCGAGGTCGGAGGGGTCCGGGTGCGCACGGTGATCCGCGGCTGCCCCGGGGCACGTGGGTGGCGCCGGCTCGCGGGACTTCGCCTCCGCGTACCGCGCGGTTGCGGGCCTGCTCCGGCGCTCGGGACCCCGTGGCTCGTACACACCGGCTTCTTCCGCGTCCATCGAGGCCCTCCGCACTCCCTCGGCACCCCGCGGCCCCTGCGGATGCCACGGTCCACCAGGGCTACTGCCCCGCTGCTGCCACGGGCACTCCCCGGTGCCGGACACGCAATCCGCACGGGCAGTGGCAGTGTGTGAGCACCCAGCACGGGCCGCTGGCCTTCGTCGTCGCCCCATGGCCCGGCGCGAACCCGATCGGCGCCGGTGACACCACGAAGGCTCACGCTCGGCCATGCCCGACGGGGCCTCGCTACTCCCGATGGGTCATACGGGTCGTGCCCTGCGGGGCTCAGGGCCGAGCGGTGACCGTGAACAGCGCCCCGTCCGGATCGCGCAGGGCGGCTTCCGCACTGCCTTCCCTGGTGGTACGCCGTTCGAGCACCACTCCGCCGCCCTCTTCGGCTGCCCGCGCCGTGGCCTCGACGTCGTCGACGGGGAAGTGCACGTCCCAGCGCGGCCGGATCAGTGGATCGGGTGCGGCGCCCAGGGCACCCGAACTGAGCCGCGCGAGCACATGACCGTCGCTGACCAGGACGACCTCGTCGTTCTCGTAACGCACGTCGCAGCGCCCCGGGTGCTCAGTCGCCCAGTCCAGCACCTCTCCGTAGAAGATCGCCGCCTCGAACGCACTGCGCGTACGCAGCAGCAGCCATGCGGGTGCGTCCTTGTGACCGGACTGCCAGTCGGGAAGCCGCGCACCCTCCCAGATGCCGAACACCGCGCCGTCGCGATCTGCTGCGAGCGCCCCGCGTCCCAAGGAGAAGGCAAGCGGTCCCACCGCCACCGTTCCACTGCGCTCTCTGATGCGTGCCGCGGACACATCGGCGTCGGCCACCGCGAAGTACGGGGTCCAGGAGATGGCCATTTGGAGCCGGGGTGCGAGTGCGCCGATGCCCGCGACGGGAAAGTTGTCCCGGAGTGCGACTGTGAACTCGTCGCCGAGCCGTCCCTTGCGGAAGGACCAGCCCAGGACATGACCGTAGAAGTCCTTTGAAGCCTTCAGATCGCGGGCCATGAGACTGACCCAGCAGGGCGCTCCGATGACCTCCGCGCTCGATGCCATCGCGGGAGCGGTCTCTCTCTTCTCTGTCATCGCGATCATGTCCTGGGGGCTGGGTCTCGGCACACTCCCGGCACGGAAGCAGGCCCCGGGGTACGGCTCCCTCATCCTGCCTTCACCCCGGCGACCGCGCGAGTCGCTGGCTGCTGTGCGTGGGGGGCGACCGGGCCCGGTGACACGGCGCCGGCCGGAGCGGCCGAGTTGCACGGCTCCCCTCCAGAGTGCCGGATGGTGCGACGGACCCACGAGTACCCGCCCCGGCGTTGTGACACTGCGATCGACACCACCGACCGCAGTGTGTCGATGCGGACGAGCGGGGCGCCGTCGGCATCAGGGCTGAGGAGAGCGAAGGAGTGCGGGTGCCATGACAGAGGCTGCGAACCACCACCAGGGGATCGAGGCCGCCCGGCTGGGGGACCAGGAATTGATAAGGGAACTGGAGACCATCCACCGCAGCAGGCACGACACACTGCTGTACGGGTCGCCCGCCGCGCTCTCCGCCCACACCACCCGGATGGCCGAGCTGGAGGAGGAGTATGTGCGGCGCCACCCGGACCGCCGCGTCTCGGCAGGCAGGACGCGCGAGGGCGCCCGTGCCCGCACCCCGCGCAAGCAGTCCTGACGTCCGTTTCCACCGCCGGGCCCGTGCGGAGTCGAAGCGGTCGGGCTCGTACCGTACGGCGCTTCGACCGCCGATCCATCGGCGCACCCGTGGCGCGCGCCAACTCCCCGGTCCACGAGTGGCGATGGCGTCCGGGGCGACAGTTTGATGGGTCTTCATCTTGGGACGCAGACCGCGGAATGTTCGGCCCGGCCCCGGGTACCTGCGAAACACCAAGCGTCCGTCCCGCAACAGGAAGGTGAGACCTATGGGCCTGGGAGGGTGCATCATCCTGATCGCCGTCGGGGCGATCCTGACATTCGCCACCGACTGGGAGATGAAGGGAGCCAACCTCGATGTGATCGGCCTGATCCTGATGGCCGTCGGATTCATCGGGGTCGTGACCTTCGCCAGCATCGCCAAGCGCCGCCGGGTCGTGGTGCCGCAGGCGACCCCTGTCATCGAAGAGGGGCGGGGCGACCGTCCGTACTGAAGCCCCGGAGGGAAGCCGACCGGCGGCCGGTGGAGTGCGCCGGTACGCACTGCGGCCCGGCGGGCATGAACCCGCTCGGGTGATCGCCGCCCGCTGCCTGTCCACCTGACGACCGAACCCCGTGGCTGGACCAACCCCCGATGGAGCGTGGGGCCGGTCCAGCCGCGGGGTTTCGCGCGGGGAGCAAATCTGTCCATGCACCGATCTACCTGCCCGAACCGCCTGATGGGTGGGGAGCGGGCCGCAGGGGAGCACGGGGCCGGGGCGCTGCCGGTCGCCATGGCGACCCACGATGGACCTCGGCCGACGCAGCGCAGTGGGAGGGCAGACGACCCAACTCGTCTGCCCTCCCACTGCGTTGCGTCGCTTCAGGGGCTACCAGCGGTACCAGCGCGACCTGCCGCCCGCCGGTGTGGTGCTCCGCATGGCGAACCCCAGCAACCAGATGACGAGAACTGCCAGCGCAATCCACCACAACGCCTTCACCGCAAATCCCACACCGAAAAGGAGAACGGCGAGCAGGAGCACGATCAGAATGGGAACCATAGTGTTTACCTCCGCAGAAGCGGCTTCCCTCATTCAACTTCCCCATGCGCGGCCCGATTCGAAGAATGCACTCGGCCCGATTGAGTTTGCCGGGCGGCCCCCGGGGCAGACGCGCCACGTGCTTCGGACCGGAGGCACGCCCGCGACGTGGTGATCGCCCCGTATGCGCCCGATGCTCGGGAGCGCTCCACGCTCCCTGCCCGGGATTGTTCGGGACGGTCATATGCATTTCGCGGTCGCCCACATCCGTCCGCACCGTTGAGGGAGTGGCGCACACCATGCCCACCCATGCGAACGCCCTGCACGCGTACGACGACACGCCCGACACCGAGGCAACTTTCGCCCGCTTGGCGAATACACCACCGGGCCCGGAACGGGACGTGCTACGACAGGAATTGATCCGGGCCTGGCTGCCGATGTCCGAACGGCTCGCCAGCCGGTTCAAGAACCGTGGCGAAACGTTCGAGGACCTCTGCCAAGTGGCGGCACTCGGACTGGTCAAGGCCGTCGACCGCTACGATCCCGATCGCGGTAGCGCCTTCGTCAGCTTCGCCGTGCCGACCATCACCGGCGAGGTGAAACGGCACTTCCGGGACCACATGTGGACCCTGCACGTCCCGCGCCGCGTGCAGGACCAGCGCAATCGGGTCCGCGCGGCCCAGCGCGACTTGCTCCACACCGTCCCCGGCCGCGTTCCCACGGACGTCGAGATCGCACGGCGAGCCGGCCTGACCGTGGCCGAGACCAAATCCGGAATGGAAGCCCTCGGCTGCTACAGCGCCCTTTCCCTCGACGCCCAGCCGCAGGGCGACCGCGGTGTCGCCCTCGCCGAGGTCCTCGGCGCCCCCGATCGCGCGCTGGACGTCGTCATCGACAGGGAAGCGGTCAAGCCCCGACTACGGAAACTGCCCGAGCGGGAACGGAAGATCCTCTACATGCGGTTCTTTCGCGATATGACCCAGAGCAGCATCGCGAAGGATCTGGGCATCTCCCAAATGCATGTATCCCGACTGATCAGCAACTTATGCGATCGACTACGGCAGGAAATCACCCACGACTCCGTGTAGGGGTCGATCAACTTGATATCCGACTCAGGACTATCCTCGCGTCAGAACTTTCCCGGAGGGTCCTGCTGTGGAGTCCAGTGATCAAGCAAAGAGATACGGCCGACAAGAGTCCGAGGAGGAACGCGCGGACAGGAGGTGGAGCGATCTCCTTCAGGAATTGCGCGTCGCCCAGACCGGAGTGCAACTCCTCTTTGGGTTTCTGCTGACAGTGGTCTTCCAGCCGCGCTTCACCACCCTCTCGCAGACCGACCAGAACATCTATCTGGCCACCGTGCTCCTCGGCGCATCCGCCGCCGGTGCACTGATCGGACCGGTGTCCTTCCACCGCCTCCTCACCGGGCGTCGGCTCAAACCGGAGACGGTCGTCTGGGCCTCGCGACTGACGATGACCGGCCTCATCCTGCTGCTCTTCACCATGACCTCCGCACTGCTGCTCATCCTGCGGGTGGTGCTCCGCAACGAACTGGCGCTCTGGCTGGTCATCGCCATGACGTTCTGGTTCGTCCTGTGCTGGTTCATCCTGCCGCTGTGGACCCGGGCCCGGCACGCACGGGAGATGGAGGAACCGCCGGCCGGTGCCGAGCGCTGAGGCCCGTACGTGCCCGATGGTGATGCCCGGGTCACCCGCCTCCCGGGTCACTCGTCTCCGTGGCCGCTCGTCTCCGTGGCCGCTCGGCCGTGGAGTGGAGTGGACGTCAGTTCTGCCCACGGGCGTTGTGTTGGTGAACGCCCGGTGTCGAGCACCCTTCGTACACACGTCCATCGATGGTGCATTCGGTCGCGGCAGGCCGCCCCAACTGCCGGTATGTCCTCGATCCACGACCCTTGTTGCCGGCACATTGCGGTCTTGTGGCGAGTACGGAAGGGACGTTCCGGTCGGTACGGGGCGTCACTACGTTGGACGCTTCGTCAAGAGAGAGCGAGACGAGATGTCCGTCACCGACCGGTACCTCGCCAACAACGAAACCTACGCGGCCTCCTTCAACGGGCCGTTGCCGCTGCCTCCCGCCTCCGGTGTCGCCGTCGTCGCCTGCATGGACGCACGGCTCAACGTCTACGGCATCCTGGGACTCGAAGAGGGCGAAGCCCACGTCATCCGCAATGCGGGCGGGGTGATCACCGATGATGAGATCCGCTCGCTGGCCATCAGTCAACGACTGCTCGGCACCAGGGAGATCATCCTCATCCACCACACCGACTGCGGAATGCTGACCTTCACCGACGAGTCCTTCGCCGGGCAGTTGGAGAAGGAGACCGGTCACCTCCCGACCTGGGCGGCGGAGGCGTTCCCCGATCTCGACGACGACGTACGGCGGTCCGCGCACCGCATCACATCGAGCCCGTTCCTGCTCCACACCGACTCGGTCCGAGGGTTCGTCTTCGACGTCGCCACCGGAAAGCTCAACGAGGTCGTTTGATCGGACCGGTCCGGCCGCGCCGGCGATCCCGTCACCATGCACCCCGTGCGCCGGTCCGTCCCGCGAGGACCGGCGCACGGGGCTCACTCTCGCCCGGACGGCTCCAAGCATTTCGGATGTCGTAATCATCGGAATGTTCTGTGTATCTTAGTTCTCCCGGAGGAAGAGGGAGGAGCCGAGGCATGGTCCGTCTGACGCGGGCGCAGCAGCAGGAACGCACACGTACGGCCGTGCTGGTGGCGGCGGAGGCCGAGTTCGCCGAACACGGATTCATCGCGGCGAAGGTCGACCGGATCGCCGAGCGCGCCGAGTTGACCCGTGGCGCTGTGTACTCGAACTTCCCGAGCAAACGCGCCCTCTATCTGGCCGTGCTGGTCGACACGGTCGAGCGCGAAGCCAACGACGCTGTCCCTCCGACGTTCCCGCGGGCCATGGCCGATGCGCTGGGTTCGTTCGCCCGTACCTGGCTCGAACGACTGCCTCTCGCCGACGGCACGGGCACTGACGTGCATCCGCGTTCGCTCGCGGCCGTGGTCGATGACGCGCCGACCCGCAACGCACTGGCACGGATCGATCGACTGGAAGTGTTGCTGTTCGCCCTGGCACTGGAGTCGTGCCCGTCCGTGGATGCGGAGCGCACACGGCAGGTGCGCCGGGCCGACCTCGTCCTGAGACTGTTGAAGGGCTCGGGTCCCCTGGCCGATCCGATGCTCGGATCGGATCCCTTCGACGTGACGCACGCCTGCCGGCACCTGGGCGGGCTCGACCTGGCCGACGTCTGGGACCCGCCGCACCTGCCCCACATCGCAGCGGCACACTCCTGCCGAGAACCGTGGACCGCGCCCGGGGAGTTGCCTGACCTGATCACCGGACATCCGGTCGGATTCGAAGGGGACGGCGTGATCGCGGTCCTCGGCACCGACCGCCTGGGCGCGGCGGAGGAGGTCGTCCGCGCTGCCCGCCCGGGCGATCGGGTCACCGTGGCCGTCGTGACGAGCGACCCCGCCGAGATCGGGCGGCTCGTCCGGCTCAGGATCGTCGACTTCACGCGTTGTCTACGCCGTGTGTTCTCGCCGGACGCTGTGTCGCGCCTTCGCCTCGTCCTCGACGACGGCGCCCTGCTCGCCTCGGCCATCGGGGTGGCGGACGCCGCCGACGACACCGAACAGGCGGTACGCATCGACCGGGGCGAGATTGTCGCCCGAGCCCGAGGACGGGGCGCCGCACACGCCGCGGCATCTGCCCGTGCCTCCGCCACCACACGCCCACCCGGGGGGACACCATGACTCTGCCGCTCTCGCCCCACACGTCCAGTACTGACCTGCTCGTGCTGCACACCCTCCGCTGCATCGGCTTCGCCGGCCTCCCCCGCCTGGCCGCAGCCGCGGGGCTGGCCCCGGCCGATGTCGAGTCGGAACTGATCGACCTCGCCGTTGCCGGGCTCGTCACGCACACGGCGGGTGACTTCGGCGGTTGGGGCATCACGGAGGCCGGCCGCGCCCAGGACGCCGAACGGATCACCGCAGAGTTGGATTCGGCCGGTACGCGTGCCGTGGTGGGACAGGCGTACGAGGGCTTCCTGGTCCTCAACCCCGAACTGCTCGACCTCTGCACCGCATGGCAGTTGCGAAGCGTCGACGGTGTGCTGACCACGAACGACCACACCGACCCCGCGTACGACCTGCGGGTCCTGAGTCGGCTCAGGGACTTCGACCAGCGGGCCGAGGACGTCTGTGCCGACCTGTCCGCGGCGATGCTTCGATTCCGACGCTATCGGGTCCGCCTCGCCGATGCGCTGGCCCGTGCCGAGGCCGGTGAGCTCGACTACGTGGCGGACGGCATGGCCTCCTACCACGCCGTGTGGTTCCACCTTCATGAAGACCTGTTGGTCACCCTGGGAATCCCACGACATTGACACCACCTCCCGCCCCTTGGCTCCCGGTCCGGCACCGGAGCAACGGCGAGCGGGCCCTTGGAAGGTCGAGAACGAGATGACGTGGATCCACCCGCTCTCAGCAGAGGTCGACGAGCCGGCGGAAGTCCTGGGTGGCAAGGCCCACGGTCTGGTGGTGCTGCGGCGCCTCCGCCTGCCGGTGCCACCGGGGTTCGTCATCACCACACGGGCCTGTCGAGCCTTCCTCCGTGACGGCCGACCGCCCCGGGGCCTCGATGACGAACTGGCGGCTGCCACGGCCGCACTCGAAGCGACCACACACCGCAACTTGGGAGGTGCGCACAGGCCGTTGGCGGTGTCCGTGCGCTCCGGTGGTGCCGTGTCCATGCCGGGAATGATGAGCACGGTCCTCAACCTCGGCCTCACCGCCGAGGCGACCAGCGGCTTGGCCGCCGAGACGGGGGACCTGCGGTTCGCGCTCGACTCCCGGCTGCGCTTTCTGATCAGCTTCGCCACCGAGGTCTTCGGCGTGGACCGCGACGGCCTCGAAGACATCCGGCGCGAGCTCACCGGACAGGACCGCGGCGGCGAAGCCCGGTTCACCGAGGGCCTGCGAGCCGTCGAAGCACTCATCACCCGACGCGTGGGGGAGTCCGTTCCCCGGAGCGCACCACGACAGTTGGAGCGTGCGGTTGCAGCCGTGTTCTCCTCGTGGGACACCCCTCGGGCGAAGACCTACCGGGAGCTGCACGGCATCCCCGGAGATCGCGGCACGGCCGTCACCGTGCAGACGATGGTGTTCGGGAACCGTGACGACCGCAGTGGGACCGGGGTCGCCTTCAGCCGCAGTCCCAACACCGGGGAGCCCGTGCCGTACGGCGAGGTCCTGTTCGGCAGCCAGGGCGACGAGGTCGTCTCCGGCAGGTCACTGACCCGTCCCCTGCACGATCTGGCCGATCGTGAGCCGACAGTGTGGGCGGCACTCCTTGACGCGTTGCACCGGATCGAGGCGCACTATCGCGATGCGTGCTATGTGGAGTTCACCTTCGAGGCGGGCGAGCTGTGGATCCTACAAGGGCGGACGGGACGACTGGTCGGACGCGCCGCGGTCCGGGTCGCGGTCGACCTCGCCGACGAAGGCGTGATCCACCGCCCCGAGGCACTGTTGCGTGTCTCCCCGTACCAACTCGCACACGTGCGCACTCCGCGCATTGCGGTCTCGGAACCGGTCGACCTCCTCACCCGAGGGCAGGGCGCATCTCCGGGCGTTGCGGTCGGCCGGGTCGCGACCACCGCCGACAGGGCGGTCAGGATGGCTGCGGAGGGCCCGGTCGTCCTGCTGAGGCCGGAGACCTCGCCGCTCGACATGCACGGCCTGGCCGCCGCCACGGGAGTCGTCACGACCCGCGGTGGACCGACCAGCCACGCTGCCGTCGTCGCCCGCGCGCTGGGCAAACCCGCCGTCGTGGGGGCCGTGGAACTCAGCGTCGACGCCGCCGCGGGATGTGTTCGAGCCGGTGAACGCGTCCTTCCCGAAGGCACGCTCATCGCGGTCGACGGGACGGGCGGAGAGGTCGTCGTCGGTGCTCCCCGTCTCGTCTCCGCCGCGGCCGACCCTCATCTGCGTCGGCTGCTCCGCTGGGCGGACGAGGTCGCGGGTGACTCCACGGACCGCAGGGAAACGGCCCGTCTCGCCGCGGCTCACCGGGCCCTCGCCCCCCGCTAGCCGTCCTCTGCAACGGTGCTGAGGTGCAGCGGGGCCCACGGCTGCGCCGGATCACCCAGATGGCCCAGCGGCTACGCGAGTTCGGGTGGCGCCCCGGCCCGGCACGAACCCCGTTGCGGCGCTGCGTCGTTGGAGTCTGCGAGCCCTCGCCGCTCACCCCGCCGCCGGATGCGGCGCGGTCGGTAGCAAGAGCTGAGGTGCCCGAGACCACCGAGTGGCGAGCGGTGCGCGTGATGCCGATCGGGGCACCCCGGGCGCTCGGCCCCGAACAGACCGCAGCCAGGAGTAGTTGTGCACCGAGGCCGTAGAACGCGGCGGACCGTCGTCTTCCTCGCCGCCCTGACCGTGTGGACGGCGGTCCCGATGCCGTCGTCCACCGCGGACTCCACCGTCGATCCGCACCCACAACGGTCGACCGAAGTCCGACGACCCGTTGCGCCTCCACCGCCCAGTGCCACCGCGGGATCTTCCCGTGCGGTGATCGACCCGAACGGCATCGAGACCGCCCGGGCTTCGCGCCCCGTCGCTCCGGGCGTCCGGCTCACCTCGTACGACCGGTTCGAACCGGATGGGTGGCTCCGGGTGGACGCGCTCACCGTCGACCTCACCCGTGACGTCACGGCGGACTACCTCTCCTCCGGCAGGGTCTCCGAGCGACACGTCCTCTCCGAGCTCGCCGCACGACACGATCCCGGACCACGACGCCGAACCGTTGCCGCCGTCAACGCCGACTTCTTCGACATCACCCAGACCGGGGCGCCGCTGGGGCCTGGCATCCGCAACGGCCGTATCGTCCACTCGCCCACACCCGGTGCGCATCGGGCCGTCGGCATCGGGCCCGGGACGGCGGGGCGCATCCTCCAGCTCCACTTCACCGGCACCCTCGAACTGCCGTCGGGCCCACACCCCCTCCACGCCTACAACGCGGCCGACGTGCCCACGGACGGCATCGGCGCCTACACGAGCGCCTGGGGTGCTGCGGACCGCGCCCTCACCGTTGACGCCACCACCACCGCCGAAGCGCTCGTGTCGGCGGGCAGGGTCGTCTCCGTCGCCTCGCGGCCGGGGAGCGGGCCCCTGCCCGCGGACACCACCGCCCTGGTCGGCCGGGGCGCCGGAGCCCGCAAGCTGGCCGCGCTCCGACCGGGGGACCGGGTCACCTGGGAGTTCCGGCCGCGCACCGACGCCGGACCGGTGCCCCGTACCGCGGTGGGTGGTCGCGAACTCCTCGTCGTCGACGGCGTGCCGCGAAGCCACGAGGGCCGGCCCAACAACGCACCGGCACCTCGGACCGCGGTCGGCTTCTCCCGTGACGGTCGTACCCTCCACCTCGTCACCGTCGACGGGCGACAGGCCGACAGCGCGGGAGTCACCCTCACCGAACTCGGCCACCTGCTCCGGCGCGCGGGCGCACACCAGGCGCTGAACCTCGACGGCGGTGGTTCGTCGACGCTCCTGACCCGCCCGGTGGGTCACGACGTCCTCCAGATCGAGAACAGCCCGTCCGACGGCAGCGAACGCACCGTCCCCAACGGGCTCGCACTCACCGTGCCCGACGGCAGCGGGTCGCTGCACGGCTTCCACCTCCACACCCACACCCCCGCGGCCCAGGCACCCACCGCGGACCCGGTCGCCGGCGGCCACCCCGACCGGGTCTTCCCCGGACTCACCCGGCGACTCGACGCAGTGGGACACGACGAGACGTACGGGCCCGCGCCCGGCACACCACGATGGCGGTCCCTGCGGCCCGCCGTCGGACGGGTCGATGCGGAAGGAGTGTTTCGCGCCCGCGCCAGTGGTACCGCGCTGGTCCGGGCCGAACGCGCCGGCGCTCATGGCTCCCTCGCCCTCACGGTCCTCGGCCCGCTCACCCGGATCGACCCCACCGTCCGCCGCGTCTCCCTGGCCGACGCCCGCGGCGCCCGGACCTTCGGCATCGTCGGCCACGATGCTTCCGGCACCAGCGCGCCCGTCGAACCGGACGATGTGCGACTCGACTACGACCGGTCACTCTTCGCCGTGCGTCCGACTGCCACCGGCTCCTTCACGGTGACCTCCCTGACGGGCATCGGTGCGGGGCGGATCACCGCGACGGTCGGGGGCACCACCACCTCCATCGCCGTCAGCACCGGCCTGACCACCCATCGGGCGGCCGACTTCGACGACGCGGACCGCTGGACCTTCAGCCACGCACGAGCAGCCGGCTCCCTGGCCGCCGTCCCCGGCGCCCACCCGGGCACCGGTCTCCAACTGGACTACGACTTCACGCGGTCGACCGCGACCCGCGCCGTCTACGCGGCACCCCCGCGCCCGATCGACGTACCCGGCCAGCCGCAGTCCTTCGGCCTCTGGATCAACGGGGACGGCCGGGGAGCCTGGCCGACCCTGCACCTGAAGGACGCCGCAGGCTCGACCCAACTGCTGCGCGGCCCGTTGGTGACCTGGACCGGCTGGCGGCACATCACCTTCCCGGTCCCGCACGGCGTGGCCCACCCGTTGACGGTCCACCGCTTCTACCTCGCCGAAACCGCCGCGGCGCGCCAGTACCGGGGCCGGCTCGTCATCGACTCGCTCACCGCCGACGTACCGCCCGACGTCACCCTCCCCCCACCGGCCCGCATCGAAGACCCCCTGGTGGACACGGCAGCGCGAACCCGGCACCGGGAGTGGCGGTTCGCGGTGATGTCCGACGCGCAGTTCGTCGCCCGGGAGCCCGACAGCCCCATCGCGCACCGGGCGAGGCGCACGCTGCGGGAGATCAAGGCGGCACGACCCGAGTTCCTGATCATCAACGGGGACCTCGTCGACGAGGGCTCACCCGCGGACCTCACCTTCGCCCGGCGCCTCCTGGTCGAAGAACTCGGCGACGACGTGCCCTGGACCTATGTGCCGGGCAACCACGAGGTCATGGGGGGCCGGATCGACGACTTCACTGCCGCGTTCGGCCCTGCCCACCGCACCTTCGACCACCGCGGGACCCGCTTCCTCACCCTGGACACCTCCCGTCTCTCCCTGCGCGGCGGCGGTTTCCCCCAGATCGCGATGGTGCGGGAACGGCTGGACGCGGCGGCCCGCGACCCGCGCATCGGGTCGGTGGTCCTCGTCCAGCACGTACCGCCCCGCGATCCCACCCCCCAGCGCGGCAGCCAACTCGGCGACCGCAAGGAGGCCGCGCTCCTCGAACGCTGGCTGGCGGACTTCCGGCGTACGACGGGGAAGGGCGCGGTGCTGATCGGCGGGCACGTGGGCGTCTTCCACGCCGATCGGGTCGACGCGGTGCCCCAGCTGATCAACGGGAACTCCGGCAAGACCCCCGCCGGACCGGTCGACGCGGGCGGATTCACCGGCTGGTCGCTCATCGGGATCGACCCGGTCGGAGCCCGCGACCGGATCGCCGCACTGCGACGACCCTGGCTCGGCGGAGCCGACTGGATCTCGGTCCAGACCCGCCCCCATCTCGACTCGCTCGCCCTCGCGGCGCCCGCGGTACTGGTGCCGGGCCGTACCGCTGAGATCCGCGCGACGGTGACACAGGGCACGCGCCGAGTGCCCGTCGACTTCCCCCTGAGCGCGGACTGGAGCGGCTCACCGGACCTGCACATCGGACCGGTGGAGCGCGCCCGCGAACACCACCGGGCGTCCTTCGACCCGACCACCGGCCGGATCACGCCGCTGCGGCCGGGGCATCTGACACTGGCCGTCACGGTGAACACCGCCACGGAGCGCGTACGGATCAGGGTCGGCGCCCAGGGCGGCGGCTGATCGGGCCCGGCGGGCGGGGGAGCGGGCCCGGTCGCGTACGTCCGATGGCGCAGCACAGCCGTCACGGGCATGCACGGGGCGGCCCGGATCCCGTCCCCATCCGGTGTGACGCTCCGGCGGCGAGGGCACGCGCGGTGTGCCGTCCTCACCGTGCGAGAACCCCTCGCAGCGGGCAGCCTTGGTCATGAGCGTTGCGGAGGAGGTGATGCCCTGTGGCCGGGCCGAGTGCCTCCGCGGCGGTGCCCTCCGGCCGTGGGGACGAAGGATTTCCGCCGTTGCTGTCGCTGGCCCTCAGCGGCATGCTGGACGACGTCCGCGCCCAGTCCGGGGGCCTCTACCTGCTCTCGTCGAGTGGACGGATCCTGGAAATGGTGGCGAAGGAGGGACTGCCCCGGGACTTCTCCGCCCCCTGGGAGCGCATCCCCCTCTCGTCACCCATACCGGTGGCGGTCGCCGTACGCGAGCGACAGCTGGTCTGGGTCCCGGGGGAGGAGGAGATGGCCCGCCGCTATCCCCGGATCGCCCTCGTGCTGCCCTATCCGTACTGTCTGGCCGCCCTCCCCATCGCCACCGGGGGAACCGTCTACGGCGCGGTCTACCTCACCTGGCCCATGTCCCACGCGCGCGCACTCTCCCAGGCCGAACGTGAGCAGCTCGTCGCCGCCTGCGATCTGCTGGCCCTCAACCTCCAGCGGGCCGCCGAGCGGGGGAGCCCCATCCTTCCCGAGGCATTCCTCCCGGACACCGACGCCAGTGCCGTGTCAGCCCCGCCGGCCGAGGCGATCCGCACGCTCGCCAGACTGCCCGACGGCATCTGCTCCCTCGATGTCCACGGCCGCATCACCTACGCCAACCCCGCAGCCGCCGACCTCCTCGGCACACCCCCCGCCGCCCTGATCGGACAGCACCTGTGGAGCGCGCTGCCCTGGGTCGACGACCCCCTGTTCGAGGACCGCTACCGGGCGGCGATGCTGAGCCAGCGCGAAACCTCCCTCACCGCACTGCGCCCGCCCCGCACCTGGCTGGCCTTCCGGATGTACCCGGGCCGCGGCGGCATCACCCTGCGCATCACCCCGGCCGCCCGGGAACCCGTGCGCACCCTGACGACCGGCGAATCGGACGCCCCACCCGTACGCCTGGTCACCATCTCCCACATCCTCAGTCTGGCCAGCGCCCTGACCGAAGCGGTGGGCGTCGAAGAAGTGATCGAACTGGTCGCCGACGAGATCATGCCCGCGGTCGGCAGCAGCGCCCTCGCCATGCTGGCCGCCGAGAACGGGCGACTCCGGGTACTGGGACAGCGCGGCTATCAGGACCGCCATCTGGTGGACCGGTTCAACGGCACGCCCCTGACCGCACGGATCCCCGGAACGCAGACGCTGGCCACCGGAATGCCCTCCTTCTTCGCCTCCCGCGCAGAGTTGGAACGCGCCCACCCCGCACGCCACGCCACCCCCGACGGCATGTCCGCGTGGGCCTACCTCCCCCTCATCGCCTCCGGGCGGCCCGTGGGCACCTGCGTACTCGGGTACGACCAGGAACACCGCTTCTCACCGCACGAGCGCGCGGTCCTGACCAGTCTGGGTGGGCTCATCGCCCAAGCCCTGGAACGCGCGATGCTGTACGACGCCAAACACCGGCTCGCCCACGGCCTCCAGGCCGCCCTGCTACCGCGCTCCCTGCCCGCGCTGGACGGTCTGGAAGCCGCCTCCCGCTATCTTCCGATCACCCAGGGCATGGACATCGGCGGCGACTTCTACGATCTTGTTCCCACTGACGGCAAGGCAGCGGCCGTCATCGGTGACGTCCAGGGCCACGACGTGACGGCGGCCGGGCTGATGGGGCAGGTCCGTACGGCCGTCCGCGCCTACACCGCCGTCGGCCAGCCACCGGGAATGGTCCTGGAGTCCACCAACCGACTGCTCATCGAACTGGAAGGGGAACTGCTCGCCAGCTGCATCTATGTGCATCTGGAGCTGGAGGCGCAGCGCGCCCACATCGCCAGGGCGGGCCATCCACCGCCCTTGCTGCGCGACCCGGACGGCCGGGTCCGGGTCCTGGAACTCCCCGGCGGCCCGCTCCTCGGCGTCGACCCGGCGGGCACCTATCCCGTCACCACCATCCCGTTGCACCCGGGGTCGGTCCTCGCGCTCTACACGGACGGGCTCGTGGAAATGCCGGGAATCGACGTCGAAGCGGCCATGGCCGCACTCGCACAACGGCTCAGTCGTGGCGGCGGGGACTCCCTCGAAACCCTCGCCCGTGATCTGACGGGACCGGTGGGCAGCGCAGGGGAACGCGCCGACGACACCACGCTCCTGCTTCTGCGCCCGCTGTACTGAACCGAGGTCACAACGTCAGCGAGCCGCCCCGGCGTCCGATGCCGTACGACTCCTGTGCGTGTGCGTGTGCGTGTGTGGGGAGACCGCTCAGCTGGCCGAGAGACCCAACTCGCCCTCCGCGAGCGGGGCGAAGAAGCGCTCGACGTCTGCGTCCGTCACCCCGTCGAGCGTCGGCGGCGCCCAGCGCGGCGTGCGGTCCTTGTCGATGATCTGTGCCCGTACACCCTCGATGAGATCGGGCGATGCGAGGGCCGCACAGGACACCCGGTACTCCTGGTCCAACACGGCTTCCAGGGTGCCCAGCCCCCGGGCGCGGCGCAGCGCGGCCAGTGTCACCTTCAGCGCCGTGGGCGACCGGGTGAGCAGCACCTCGGCGGCCTCCTTCGCAGCCGGGTCGCCATGATCGAGCAGCCGGGCCACGATGAGCTCCACCGAGTCCTGTGCATAACAGGCGTCGATCCACTCCCGCTGCTCCGCCAGCTCACCCCCGGGCGCGGTCTCCACATGCCGGGGGAGAACCTCCATCACATCCGCCGTTGCGAGTTCGGCGGAGAGCCGCGGCAGCCGATCCGACGGTACGTAGTGGTCGGCGAGCCCGCACAGCAGGGCATCGGCCGCCCCCACCGGGCGACCCGTGAGGGCCAGATGGGTGCCCAGTTCGCCGGGCGCCCGCGCCAAGAGGTGCGTACCGCCCACGTCCGGGACGAAACCGATGCCGGTCTCCGGCATCGCCACCTTCGACGTCTCGGTGACGATACGCACATCACCATGGGCGGAAATGCCGACTCCGCCACCCATCACCAGGCCGTCCATCAGCGCCACATACGGCTTCGGATAGCGCGAGATGCGGGCGTTGAGTCGGTACTCGTCCCGCCAGAAGTCCGCTGACGCACGACCGCCGGCGACCGCATCGGCATGGATCGCCCGGATGTCTCCGCCCGCACAGAGCCCACGGTCGCCCGCACCGGCGATCACCACGGTGGTGATCGTCCCGTCACGTTCCCAGCGGTCGAGTGCGGCGGCAACGGTCAGGACCATGTCGTGGGTGAGTGCATTGAGCGCCCGGGGGCGGTTGAGCAGCACGTACGCCGCACGCCCCTCGGTGCGCAACAACACGGAGTCGTCGTGGACCATCGACTGCCCTTTCCTGCCTTTCCTGGAGGTGGTTGCCGCTCGTGGTCGCCCGGCCTTCGCCCGCCCCCGAGCTGATCGAGCGAACGACAGGGGCGACGTTCCTACTCGAACCGCGAGGGGTCGCCGGCTCCGCGGCGCACGATCTCCGGCTCGCCGCCGGAGAAGTCGATCACGGTGGTGGGCTCGGTGCCGCAGTCGCCCGAGTCGACCACCGCGTCCACCACGTGGTCGAGCCGCTCCTTGATCTCCCAGCCCTGCGTCAACGGTTCGTCCTCGTCGGGCAGCAGCAGGGTGCTGGAGAGCAGGGGCTCACCGAGTTCGGCGAGCAGGGCCTGGGCGACGACGTGGTCGGGAATCCGGACGCCGACCGTCTTCTTCTTCGGGTGCAGCAGTTGGCGCGGCACCTCCTTCGTCGCAGGAAGGATGAAGGTGTACCGACCGGGTGTCGCCGCCTTGATCGAACGGAACACGTCGTTGTCGATGTGGACGAACTGACCGAGCTGGGCGAAGTTCTGGCACACCAAGGTGAAGTGGTGGCGGTCGTCGAGACGCCGGATCGCCCGGATGCGGCTGATCCCGTCACGGCTGCCCAGTTGGCTGCCGAGCGCGTAGCAGGAGTCCGTCGGGTACGCGACGAGCGCCCCGGACCGGATGCTGTCGGCCACACTGCTCAGGGTCCGCCGCTGGGGGTTCTCGGGGTGCACGTCGAAGTACTTAGCCATTGCACGAGTCTACGTGCTGTCCCGCGATCCCCGGCGGTCGCGCGACCGCGGGCGGCCGTGCGCGGACGCCTCATGGGCCGTGTAGTCCGCCGCGCTCCGCACGAACATCGCATGAAGGTCCCGCGCGGCCCTCGTCGTCGTCGCGGACAACGGTCGTTGGATCACCATCAGGACCGCCGGCACATCACCGGCGATGGGGCGTTGGGTGATGATCCCGGACCGCTCCAAAGGGTCCCCGCTGACGCTGAAGTCCGGCAGGACGGTGGCGCCCAGGCCCTCGGCGACCATCAGCTTCCCCATCTCCGCACCGTCCGCGGAGTACGAGAACGCCGGGTTCTGGCCCTCCAAGAGGCGATGGACGTAGCGATGCATCACATGGCCGGAACGCATCACGATGAGCGGCTCGCGCAGGAGGTCCTTGACGGAGACCGTGCGCAAGGAGGCGAGAGGGCTGTCGGCGCGTATGCAGACCACGGGACGTCCGCGCAGCAGTTCGGTGGTCTGGAGACCGGGGGGCTTGTCATCGCCCTGGAGGTAGTTGACGAGCCCGAGGTCGAGGCCCCCTTCCACCAGTTCACGGTGGATGTCCGCCTGCTGTCCGCCCGTGACCTCGATCTGGGTCTCCGGGTGCGCGCTGCGGAACGCCCGGACGGTCGGCACCAGGAGCGGCACGGTGGCCGCATTGACCGTGCCCAACCGAACCATGCGGGTGGTCCGGTGCTGGTCGTCCGACGCCCGTCGCAAGGAGTCGACGGCGTCGAGCACACCCATGATGTGGGGCAGGAGTTCACGCCCCGCCGCGCTGATCCTGGCGCCCGAGCGCCGCCGGTCCAGGAGGTCGACGCCCAGTTCGCGTTCCAAATTGCGGACCGTCTCGCTCAAGGCCGGCTGGGACACATGGAGCGCCTCAGCCGCGCGGCGCAACGATCCGAATCGAGTGACCGCCGCCAGGTATTCGAGCTGTTCGATCCGCATGGGATGTCATCACCTTTCGGCCCCATCGAACTCACGTCCGCGCCGGGCTCATTTCGGTGAAAGGAAAACCCTATCACCGGGTCGATTATGCCGAATCGACCCCAAGAACTCCCCGCGGTACGCTCCTTGGTCAAAGGGCTGTCGAGTAGGCGGAAAGAGGGGTGACACGGCGATGAATGGCTCTCGGAGGCTTTCCGGGCTCACGCGCCGCCGCCACGTGGACCTCGTCCGCGTCTCCAGTGCCCTCTGTCCCACCAGGGGTTGACCCGTTCCTGCACACGCGCACACACCGCCTTCGTCGGGCCGTCATTCCTTGAAATCCCCCCTCTTTCCTCATGCACCCACAGGCCCTGATGTAACGAATTCTTCATGAATTCGAAAGGTAACCCATGGGTTTCGTTAAACCTCGTCCCATTCCGCAATCCGGGAGACCCGATGTCCGTCCCTACTGGGTGCCCAACGTCAGTGGCGGCTTGGTCACCAGCACGATCGAACAGCGCACCGACTGGGGATACGACTACAACCGAGAACTGGCCGTCCTCGCCGAGAACAGCGGCTTTGACTACGCCCTCAGTCAAGTCCGCTACATGGCGAGCTACGGCGCCGAGTACCAACACGAATCCACCAGCTTCAGCCTCGCACTGCTGCTCGCCACCGAGCGGCTCAAGGTCATCGCAGCCGTCCATCCGGGCCTCTGGCACCCCGGCGTTCTGGCGAAGCTCGGCGCAACCGCCGACCACCTGTCCAAGGGCCGGTTCGCCGTCAACGTCGTCAGCGGCTGGTTCAAGGACGAGTTCACCGCACTCGGCGAGCCCTGGTTGGAACACGACGAGCGCTATCGCAGGTCCGAGGAGTTCATCCGGGCCCTGCGCGCCGTCTGGACCGAGGACCACGCCGAGCTCGCCGGCGACTTCTACCGGATCAGGGACTTCTCCTTGAAGCCCAAGCCCTTGAACACCCCCGAACGCCCCCACCCCGAGATCTTCCAAGGGGGCAACTCGACCGCGGCCCGCGCCATGGCGGGACGGGTCTCCGACTGGTACTTCAGCAACGGCAAGGACTTCGACGGCGTCAGCGAGCAACTCGCCGACGTCCGGGTGTCGGCCGCCACGGCCGGCCGGCGGGTTCGGTTCGGGCTGAACGGCTTCCTCATCGCCCGGGACACCGAGGCCGAAGCGCGCGAGGCGCTGCGGGAGATCGTCGCGAAGGCGGACACCGAGGCGGTCCACGGCTTCGGCGCCGCGGTCCGACAGGCCGGACGGTCCGCCGCCGACGGCAAGGGCATGTGGCAGGACTCGTCGTTCGAGGACCTCGTCCAGTACAACGACGGCTTCAGAACCGGTCTGATCGGGACGCCCGAGCAGATCGCCGAACGCATCGTCGCGTACAAGCGCATCGGTGTGGACCTCCTACTGCTCGGCTTTCTGCACTACCTGGAAGAGGTCGAGTACTTCGGCAAGCGGGTGCTGCCCCTGGTTCGCGAACTGGAAGTCCAGCTACCCGACACCGGGCCTCCGGCCGTCACCGCCCCTGCTGTTGCATCCGGCTGAGCCTCCGGCCCACCCGCCCCTTCGAGAGCCCTTCTGAGAACACCTCCCGGAACACCTCTCAGAACACCTCCGAGAACCGTCCGAGAACACCGAAATCAGGGAGAACCCCCGAATGAGCACCACCGCATCCACCGACTGGACGACACTGCCCGTCCCCTCCGACGCCCCCGGCTGGATCGCGCGCGCAGCCGAGGTCAGCGCCGTCCTCGCCGTCGACGCCGCCGCCCGGGACAAGGCCGGTGGCACCCCGTATTCAGAGGTCCGACTGCTGAAGGAAGCCGGACTCGTGACCCTGTTGGGACCGGTCGCCCACGGTGGGGGCGGCCAGAACTGGACCACGGCATACCAGGTGGTGCGAGAAGTGTCCAAGGCAGACGGCTCGATCGGGCAACTGCTCGGCTACCACTACCTGTGGAACTGGGCCGCGCGGCTCGTCGGCACTCCCGAGCAGTGGCAGCAGGTGGAAGCCAACGCAGCACGACACCGCTGGTTCTTCGGCGGCGCGGTCAACCCGCGTGACAACGATGTGACGGTACGAGAGGAGGGCGGCGACACACTCGTCTTCACCGGTCGCAAATCCTTCTCGACCGGGAGCAAGATCTCTGACGTCACGGTGCTCGAAGGCGTGTTGGAGGGGACCGACCAGCACATCTTCGCCATCGTCCCCTCCGACAGCGACGGCCTCGTCTTCCACGACGACTGGGACAACATCGGCCAGCGGCTCACCGAGAGCGGCAGCGTCACCATCGACGGCGTACGCGTGCCATGGGCCGCCGCGGCCGGCTACACGGACAAGAAGTTCACACCGCGCGTCTACAACACCCTGAACGTCCCCACCATCCAACTCGTCTTCATCAACTTCTATCTGGGGATCGCCGCAGGCGCCCTGGAGACCGCGGCCACCTACACCCGCACCAAGACCCGCCCCTGGCTCCACGGCGGCCATGCCCAAGCCGTGGATGAGCCGTACGTCATCGACGTGTACGGCGATCTGACCGCCAAGCTCTGGCAGGCCGAGGCGTTCGCGGACCGCGTGGCCGAGGAGGGGGAACGACTCCACGCCGACCCCGATGCGATCACCCCGCGCGACCGCGGCGCGTTCGAAGTGCGCGTGGCCGCCGCGAAGGCCGTTGTCACGGACGTGGCGCTGGAGGTCACCAACCGGATCTTCGAAGTCACCGGCGCGCGCTCCACGGCCAGCGGAGAGGGCCTCGACCGCTTCTGGCGCAACGTCCGCACCCACACCCTGCACGACCCCGTGGCCTACAAGAGGCGCGAGGTCGGTCGCCATGTGCTGACCGGCGAACTGCCCGAGCCCACCTGGTACTCCTGACCACCCTTCCCCTCCTCACAGCCCCTGCGTCGTTCCGTTCCGTCCCGCCGGTGCCGTCGTGCCGGCGGGACGGCCGTCACCCGAGGTGAATCACCCATGGCCACGATCCTCTCCGTCTCCGGCAGTCCCTCCCGTACGTCCCGCACTTCCCTGCTGCTCCGCCATCTCGACGGGCGGCTCACCGCCCAAGGCCACCGGGTGACTCCCCTCGACGCGCGGACCCTGCCCGCCGAAGCGCTCCTCGCGGCCGACTTCGCCCACCCGGCGATCGTCGAAGCCCAACGGCTCTTCGAGGAAGCCGATGCCGTCGTCGTGGGGACTCCGGTGTACAAAGCCGCCTACTCGGGCTTGTTGAAGGCCCTGCTCGACCTGCTGCCCCAGTACGCACTGGAAGGCAAGACCGTGCTGCCCCTCGCCACGGGCGGCTCCCTCGCCCACGTGCTGGCCATCGACTACGCCCTGCGTCCGGTGCTCACGGCGATGGGCGCGTCACATGTCGTACAGGGTTGGTTCGTCCTCGATCGACACATCACCCCGCTGGAGTCGGGAGGCATCATCGTGGATCCCACGGCGAGAGACGCCCTGGAACGAGCGGTCGACCGGTTCTCCCTGGCGTTGGCAGCCGATGCCGTGCCCCTGGCCGCCTGAGATGGCGGTGCGAGTGATCGCGGACGACGAACGGGCACCGGAGGTCGCGGCCGAGTTGGCCGTCGAGTTTCGGGCCGAAGCGGCGAAGCACGGGCGAACCTTCTCCGTACCCTTCGCCGGGCGGTTGGGGCGGTGAAACCTCGGAGGGGGTCACGACGGCCGATCTGTCCCGTACTGCTCCGTCGTGTCTCCCCCCTGCGGCATGGTCGCGCCCGAGGTGAATCCCTCGAAGCGAACATCACACACTGAAGGGTTCCCACTACACAGCGGTGTGCACGGTGCTGAGGATGTCACACGTCGAATTCCGCGGACATCCCGTTCCGCCCCTGCTCACGACCCCGTACGGTCCGTCAGAGCCGTTTGCGGGCGGTCTCGAACCGTTCCGGTGTGTGGGTGGGACACGCCGATGTGCATCCCCGTGTGCGCGGACCCCGGTGACAACGAATCCCGGAAAACCATCACCACGGCCCGAGTTGGGCGCTACGGTGACGCACCCGCCCCCACTTGCCAGAGGTCCCCATGCGAAGACCACTTCTGACCACTCTCGGGATCATCTTCATCGCACTGTCCGTCTGGGCCATCGCCTCCGCCACCAGGTTCCAGGACGGCCCCGCCCTCATCGTCGACGTCCTCGTCGCCTCGGCCCTCGCCGGCGCGGCCTGGCTCAGCCTCAGCTCCGCCACCCGTTAGCCGTCCCCCGGTACCGTCCGCAACCACTCGACTCCAAGGCAGCCGCCGAACAGGTGCGTTCGCCCCCTCACGAGCGAACTGGCGCAGCTACGCAACGTTCCCACCGTTCGGCCGGCACCTCGGCGACAGCGCGTGTGAGGTTCCGGTCGAGCGGCCCTTCAACGGCACCTGCCCCGGGTCACGGAGCGGGGAAGCAGCGCTCGTGCCGAGTGCGGCACACCAGCCGACCCCGGTGGAACACGACCCGATCCGCCCGCGCGTCCGACAGCGCTCCCTCGATCGTGCTCGCACGCACCGCCAACAGTTCTGCCGGTGCGCCAGGTTCGATACCGCCCGCCTCAAGTCCCATTGTCCTGCGGGCGGACCCACTGACCGCTTCGTATGCGGAACGAGGGGACAGATGCCCCGCCAGGACCAACAACGAGGCCGCCTCCATCGGGTCGAAGCGGCCCAGGGGGTTGAACGGGTCCCTCGCATTGTCACCGCCCGCCGCCACGGTGACTCCGGCGGAACGGAGTGCGGCGAGCGCCGTGAGCCCCCTCGGCACCGGGAGCGCGTGTTCACGGGCCTGGAGGTAGAGGTTCGTCTGTGGACAGGTGACGACCGCGATACCGGCCCGGGCCACCAGGGCGGCCGTACGCTCGACCACGTCGGGCCGCTGGGTACCCAGGCTCACACAGTGGCTCGCGGTCACCCGGTGAGGGAATCCGCTCCCCAGCACCCGCTCGGCGAGCCCTTCCAGGGTGTGGGACTCCGGGTCGAGCGTCTCGTCGATGTGCAGGTCGACCGGCCTGTGCTGGGCGAACGCCGTGTCCATCAGGATGTCCAGACACGCGGCCGGATCCTCGTCGCGGTACGGGGCTCCGCCCACCGCATCGGCGCCCGCCGCGAGGGCGTCGACGAGGAGCGCGCGGTTGTCGGCGCCGGCCACCCCACGGAGGGGAAAGTCCACGAACGCCACGATCTGTAGCTCCGCCTGGCCCAGCAGGAGTTGGCGCACCTCCCGCAGCGCCTCGACGAGGTCGAGACCGGTCTCGGCTCCCACGTCGACATGGGTGCGGATCGCTGTTGCGCCGCTGGCCAGCAACTCCCTCGCCGCACGCAGGGCCCGATCGCGCACATCGGAGCGGGAGATCGACTTCCGGGCCGCGTACCACGCCGCGACGGCCGCATCGAGGCCCCCCGGCCCCCGGTCGCTGCCGAGCCCCCCGAGGAGGACCTTGTCGAAATGACAGTGCGGCTCGGCGGGAGCGGGCAGCAGGAGGTGCCCGGCCAGATCGATCGGCTCACCGGTGCGATCCGGCGCCCCCGGCGAGGTCACCGCCCGGATGCGTCCGCACCGCAGGTGCACGTCCGCTGTGGTGCCGTCGAGCAGCTGGACGTTCGCCAACACCAACGGCTGGGCGGGTTCATCCATCGCTGCCCGGTCCGTCAGGCCCGGGTCTCTTGGCGCTGCCGCTGAAGAGGTCACCTGCGTCGAGCCTCCCCAGATCGGGAGCTACCACCGGGCCGCGGAGGTCCTCGTAGAGGCTGAAGCCGAGGAGATCGATGCCCGCGAGGTGCAGCCGCTCCGTCGCCACGGCAGCGGAGCTGATCACCGCGGCCAACTCGGGCCCCGTGGTGCACCGGGCGGACACCAACGCACCCGCCGCGAGCAGTGTGCCACCGGTGGCCGCAATGCAGTCGATGTAGATCGTCGCCCGGTAGGAGGCCCGGGGGATCGCGGTGAGGTACTCGTGCTCGACGGATTGCTGATCGGGAGACCGCCGCATCCCGACCATGCAGAAGTCCGCCTCGGGAAAGGCCCCGGCGAATCCCGGGTACATCAGCGCTCCACCCCGCAGGACGACCACACAGAGCACGTCGTCCAGAGCGCCGAACTCACCACGGACGATGTCCGCGGTCCGAGGACCCAACACATGACCCAACGCGATGATCCCCTGGCGCACCTCGACGGGGTCGACGGCGTGTTGGAGTCGGGCGAGGCGCTTCTCGGCACCGGAGATCTCTGTAGGAATGATCACCGCGCCGTGCCGCTCTGTCGGACGGTGTCACGACAGATTCTCGCCAGGTCGATGCCCGGATCGCTCAGCAGGGTCGCCAGCGGGTGTTCCGGATCCACGGTTGCGCGCCCATGGTTCACCAGGTCCTGAGTGGCGATCAGCGTGGCGGCGAGGCGTACGTCATCGGGGGCCAACAGATCGTCGACCAGGGAAGCGGAATCGTTCTTGGCCAGCGCAGCTGAGTGGGTCGTCGGATCCAACTCCAACACGAGGTCGGACAGCGCCCAAATTCCTTCGTCCACCAGAAGATGGGTGAGGGGGTCTTCGAAGAAGTAGGCCACCGCTTCGGCGAAATTCTGTTCGCCGAGGAGGAGTTTTCGGTCGGGCGCCGTGCCACAGAAGATCCAGAACGTGCCATCGGAGTTGAGGGTGACCGCAAGCCCCGAAGTGGCCGTGTAGTCGCCCCGAATCGCGTCGTTCACTGCGGTGGCGAGCGAGAGGTTTCCCGGCTTCTTCTCGAAGGGCCCGTAGTATTCCCGGAGCGTTTTGCTGGAACCTCGATGGTCCTCTGCCAGTCGGAGCGCCTTTCCGCTCCGCCGGAAGACATTGAAGGTGATGGGAACGGACCCTCCGGCAGGGAGTAGGAGGATGCGGTTCCAGTCGTCGACCTCCTGGATCTCGGCACCCAGTTCTTCAGCGATCATGAGATCGACGATGCCCATGTCCGGTTGGATGCTGCGCAATCCGGCGGCGAAGTGCGGATTGGTCTCCGACCAACACCGCAGGACATTTCCGTAGTGCTCGATCCGCACGGGGCGGGGCGCGTTGAGGTGGTAGCGGTCGATGCTCAACCGCAGGAGCAGTTCGGGATTGCGGGGATTCCGGGATCTGGCCGCGTCGAGCTGGCCCATGATCCGGGCCGTGCGTTCGGGGGTGGTGGCCCAGTGGCCGGCGGTGACGATCTCGATCCTGGGGACGTCCACGGTCTCCAGGAGCCGCAAGATGCTGGAGAGCTTGAGAAAGGGCTCGCCGCCACCGGTGATGTTGAGCTTCTGCGATGACGATTCCGAGATGAAGCGTATGGCGCCTTCCAGTTCGCTCCTGGAGAGGGCGACCTTCTCGGACTTCCTTTCCAGGTCCGACGAGTACATGCAGTGCTCACAGGCCACCGGACACAACTCGCTCAGATGGATGAAGAAGCTCGACCCGCGTTCGGGGAGTGATTCCAGCCGATGCCGAAAGGAGCGGATGATTCTCTTGCGAGCGAGCACCGGATCGGCAAACGCTTCCTGAACGTGCGGATAGTGCAACCTTGCCTCCCTTCATGGAACGTCAGAAACGAACTCCGGTGGGGGAATCCATTTCCTCCGCGCAAGATTTTCTCTGCAAGATCCACTATTGGGCCCAACTGTCAGCTTCGTGCTTCACCCATCGGCCGTCAAGGACCGGGAAGAGTTGGGGTCGAGTTGGCCTGAATGAGCGCGTGGGAGGGGATTGATTCATCTGCGCCAAGTGATAGACGGGCCATTCCCTGAGATGCTGTACGCCGTTCGGGGTGTCTCCCGGTGAAGTCCGAGGCTCGCAAAGTGATTCCCGATAGGCTGGGTCTTCTGTGTCGTGCCTCCTGGTAGTGACAGCCGGTATTTGGGAGGGAGTGCTTCCGGATGTCGGAACGCACATCGGTATCGGTGGTCCTGGCTGCCGGAGTCCTGGCGGCAGTGTCTCTGGGGAAGTTCTCCCCCTTCCTCGACGAAGTGCGGCACGGCTTCGACCTCTCGCTGACCGCGGCCGGGTGGCTGACCTCCAGCATCACCGTGGTCGCCGCTGCCGCTGCCACAGCGGTCGGCCGGTGGTCGGCCGCCGAGCGGTCCCGGCCGGTGCTCGCCTGGGGGCTGGTCGCCATCGGCGTCAGCGGGCTGCTCACGTCCGTACTCGTCGAGGTGGCCTGGCAGCTCTACGCCCTGCGTCTGGTGGAAGCTGTCGGCTATGTGGCGATCATGGTGGCCGGCCCGAGCCTGCTCGCCCAGGTGAAGGACCACGCCGTACGCAGATGGGCACTGGCGCTCTGGGGCATGTGCATTCCGGCCGGGCTCGCCGTCGCAGCCGCAGTGGGTGGCCTCCTGGCGGGCGCGGGCTGGCGCGCATGGCTCGTGACGGCCGCACTGGCCTCCCTCCTGCTGATCCCGCTGGTGCCCTGGACCGTGTCGCCGTGGAACACCGGATCGCAGGCGGACGACGAGCGCTCCGACGCCTGTCCGCCCGGGCACCCCCGTGCAGCCGTGTGGCTCCTGGCCGGCGGATTCGCCCTCATCACGATGGTCGGCCTGGCCGTGGTGACCATGCTCCCCGTGTTCCTCTCCGCCGAGCAGGGACTGTCACCGGGGCGCGCCGGCGCGCTGACCTCGATCGTCGCCGCGTCCAGCATCTTGGGCAGCGTGGCCGCGGGATACCTCCTCCAGCGCGGCACCCGCTCGGTGTCCCTGTTCGCCTCCGCCCTGGTGATGCCGCTGCTGGGCGCGGGGATCTTCCTCGCACCGCTCTGGTCCGCGTGCTTCGTCGCGGCGGTCCTGCTCATGGTGGTCAACGGCATCGTCGTCGCCACCGTGTTCGCGGTGCTCCCCACGGTCTCGGGCGTGGCAGGCGCCGCACGCGCGGCGGGAACGGTCACCCAAGTCGGCAGTCTGGGAACCCTGCTGGGCCCACCCCTCTTCGGTACGACCAGGGAACTCATCGGCTGGTGGGCGGCCGTACCGCTGGTGCTGACCGTGGCACTGGTAGGGGTCGTGGCCCTGTCGGCGGCCGTCAGAAGCAGCACCACACCGGCCGCCTCGGAAGCCTGAGGACCGGTCGCCCCCGCAGGAGTCGGATCCGAGGAACACCCTGCGAGCGCAACCGATCCCCACAAGATCCGGCCCGCCGCCTCACACGGGGAGATGCCGGACGTCTCCGAGGCTGACGACCTGACGATTGTGGAAGAAGTCGTCCTCCCGCAGGGTGGTGATGCTCCCCGAAGGCGCCCGGAAGTTCACATAGCCCAGGGAGTCGATCGGCATCCCGATCCACCAGGCCACGATGAACGTCAGGACGAACCCATGGGTCACCACGATCTGGTGTTCGTAGGGGTGTTGAAGGACCTCGTCCATGACGGCGTAGACGCGTTCGGCGAATGCCCCCTTGGTCTCCGATCCCGCCACGCCCTCGTCGTGGCCGAGCCGGTCACCGATCGCAGGTGGGGTGATGAAGCGCTGGTCAAGCCACTCCTGCGGCCTTCCCTCGGCCTCCCCGTACGACTTCTCCCGCAGCCGGCGATCGAGGACCTGGCTGATGTCGAAGGCGTGGGCGATCTCCTGAGCGGTCTGGACGGTTCGCTGGAGGTCCGAGGAGATCAGCTCGACCTTTGACTCCTCGGGGATCGCGGCCCGCAGCGCCCTGGCGACGGCGGCAGCGGTGCGTCGACCCGCGGGAGTGAGGTCCGAGTCATGCCAGCCGCCGACGACCCGTTCGACGTGGTGCGTGGCCTCCGGATGGGTGACGACGTGGACGGTGCGCACGAATGGGTGCCTTTCTCGTGGGGAGTTGTACGGGGAGGTCCTGACACAAGGCGGACCGGGACGAGCACGTGTCTTCACAGCCCCGTCTGTCCGTCGCTCCTGCGGGCGGACGACATGACTTTCAAGACATTCTCTCTAGGGAAGGGACAACTCCAGCACCATCAGCCCCCACAACAGACGGGAGTGGTCCTGGCTCTCCCCATGTTCCCCGACAACCCTCCGCAGGGCTGCCGCACTCAGATATCCATCGGTGCAGAGCCGCGGCTCGTTCAGCACGTCGAGGGTGAAGTCCCAGAGATGGGAGCCCGCGCGCATGAAGGCATCGATCGGAAAGGTGAACGGCTGCTTCTGACGTCCCTGGACCCCCGGTGGAACGACTCCCACGCCGGCGTCCCAGAGGATCAGCTTCCGACGGTCCCCGTCCACCTTCACCCCGTCCGGCGCACCACGGGCGAATCGGGTCACGGCCGGTTGGCAGTACGGAACACGACACTCGATCGCGTACGCCATGGAGAGGTGGTCGAGCTTGCGCAGATTCAGACTCGGCAGCTTGTGCAGCCGGTCGAAGGTCAGCAACTGCTCCAGACGGGAGGACGCCGGGCGGCTGAGCAGCTCCAAGGACCGTTGTCGGCTGCTCGCACCGGAGTCGATGTGTTCGCGGTACTCGCGAGTGTAGAGCTGTCGGTACTGCGCCTCGGGGACCAGCGACAGCCGGTCGAGATAGCGGGACGGCCAGGTGTCGTCCCTCGATGCAAGTGCGGTGCTGTAGCGGCGGTAACCACCGAACTGCTCGTCCGCGCCGTCCCCCACGAAGCAGACGCGGAAGCCGCGCCCCGAGATCTCTCGGAACAACGCGTACGCACTGAGCGCATGGGGCGTTGCGTTGGGTGTGCCCAACGCACGTACCATGGCCGGAATCAGATCCGGCAGCTCCGCGTCCCGGACCTCCACCACCTCCAAGGCGATCCCCGCGTGTTCGGCCGCCTCCTTGGCATGCACCAACTCGTCCGAGGAATGGGTGCCCTCGTGGGTGACGTGGAACCCGGTCACATCACCGCGGAGCTCGGTCAACAGCGTCGCGAGGATGCTTGAGTCGAGCCCGCCGGAGACCTGTACGGCGATCGGCGCCGATTGGAGTGACATGTGGGCCACTTCCCGGCCGAGGAGGGCACCCAACCGTTTCGGGGTGTGCACATCCTCGGCCACCGGCGGATCGGGCAGGTGGGTGCGTTCCAGGACGGTCGTCCCGTTGCAGATCAGTCGCCCACCCGCGCGGAGCGAGGAGGTCCCCTGGTACCAGGGCGAGCCGTCCGGTAGGCACTGCCAGTTCATGTAGTCGTCGACGGCTGATGGGGCCAGCTCCGGTGACGTGGGCAGGAGGGCGTCGAGTCCGCTGAGCTCGGACGAGAACGTGACGGCACCGCCCTCGACGGCGTAGTACACGCTCTTGACGGCCAGCGGGTCGCACCACAACTTCAGCTGCGCGCCGGCCCGCAGGTCCACCACCGCGATGGCGTACATCCCTTCGAGCCGGTCGACGAACCGGTCCCCGTGGAGCTCGTAGTACGGCAGGAGGACCGAACCGTCCGAGTCGCCGGCGATGCGCACACCGTGTGCGGCGAGCTCCTGCCGGATGGCCCGGAAGTTGTAGATCTCCCCATTGAACACCGCGTACACCGACCGGTCGGCGTTGGCGAACGGCTGGCAGCCGTGCGCCGGGTCCTGGATGGAGAGGCGGTTGCACCCCAGACCCCAGTTCGATCCCCGTACGTGGTGCTGCTCATCCGGACCGCCCGACAGTTGGGCGTCCCGTGCCGCCTCCAGAGCGCTCGCCTCGACCGCCCGTCCGAAGTATCCGTAGATCCGACACACTTTCCCTCTCCTTGCGGCGCGATCGTGCGGATTCGTGCAGATTTGTTCAGACTCGGTCTCAGACGGAGGTGTTGTTCTCACCGGCGGGTGCCGGGCGGCTGAGCGCCCACTGTTGCAGCGGTAGCCCGTGCTCGGCCGCGCCGCGCGCTTCCATGGAACGCAACAGGTCGCGCAGGAGGGGTACGTCGGCCCTCGCCTCGCGTGCGCGGAAGCAGTACTCGTTGGAGATCTCGGCGTTCCAACTCATCGTCTCGTGCAGCTCGCGCTTCAGCAGGTCCAGGAACTCCTGCCCGCTGACGAACGCCTGCGCCTCGTCCCGCGCCCGGCGGATCCCGGCGAACGCCCCGTCAATGAGATCGAGCCACTCCAGCACGGCCTCGGGCGCCTCGGCCGGGCTCGACACACCGTAGGCGTTGAGATGGCGGAACCGTGTGGTGAGACCGGACAGGGACGCGGGGAGCCGGGAGAGGAAGCGGGCGAGGTACTTGGGGTTGCGATTGGTGTTCCCGTGGACGTGGGTCAGACCGCGGAAGGTGTCCACCCCGAGCTTTCGGGCCGCGATCAGTGCGGATTCGTAGTCCTTCTGCACCCACATGCCCGCCAGGTCGCGGAAGTCGGGATAGCTGCCGACCGCCGTGCGGAAGGCCGTGTAGGCCAGCTCACCGGGTCGCAGGTCGGTCGTGATCCGCTCGAACTCGGGCGCGTTGGTCAGGGGGACGCCGTACGTCAGACGGGACAGCAGCCGAAAGTCGACGGAGGAGGCGGCGAAGCTGGATGATTTGCGGGCGCGGCTCCTCATGTGGTCGTACAACTGCGCGTGTGCCGCGAGCATGTGGGAGATCTCCTCGACCGTCCAGTACTCGACGTCCACTCCGAGCAGGCTGTGGGGGAGGTAGTCGAAGCTGGCCTTCACCCGGTCACCGCTGGTGTAGTACCGCATGTGCCCTTCCCTGGGGAAGGTGTCGCGGTGGAACCGGTGGTCCTTGGTGGGTGCGAAGACCGAGAAGTCGAAGTCCGAGGACGGGGTGCCCGAACCGTCCACGAGGGAGCCGGACAGCATCAGTACATCGCCGTCCACCAGATGGATCTTCGCCCGCACGGCCTCCTCGTCGAATGCGTCCATGCCACTGACTGCGGAGATGTGTTCGTGGAAGGAGAGCACGGCTGTTGTGGTACCTCTCTGTTCATGGTCCGGCCGGGTGACTCGGTTGTAGTGGACTCCACACTGCGCAACAAGAGACGGATTCAGGCCGTTCACCGGAGCGGGGATCGATGGGGGCGGTACCACAACGGCGGTATGCCGTGCGTCGACGGGAGTACCGCTGCGCACCCGTCGTCGAACGTCCGTACCTCATGGAGACAGTTGGTCTCGAAGCAGGTCGGCGAGTCGATCGACCTCGTGGCGCACATCGCGGAACGAGTATCGGAAGCGGAAGGTGGGCAGTGCGGTGAGGGCGGTGTGGGTGCGCAGGAGACCTGCGGGATCCGGCTCATGGCCGAAGATGTTGAGGTGTTTGTTGGGAAGCGGTAGGACGGCCCGGTCCAGCAGTGCCCCACGGCCGGTCGGAGGGACCGGGGAGAACCCCGTATCGGTGGGTTCGTCGGCCAGGCTCAGATGCACGATCGCATCCACCGTGAGGGACCGCCCGATCTCGGTGCCCAGGAGGTCCGCGTACTCCCAGGGGTAGATCAGTGCCGTGCCATGCTGTTCGATTCCGGATGCCCGGAGGCTCGGCAGTGTTTCGTTGGCCGGGTGGGACAGGGACGTCACGACGGATCGGGCCCGCTCCGGTCCGAACAACAGGTCCAAGGTGTCCAGTCGTACCGAAATGGAACGCGGCCAGCCCGTCCCCGTGACCGGTCCCGCCACGGGATCCACCGTCAGGCTCACATCGTCGTTGCAGACCATCACACCGGAACCGTTCAGGACGCTCGCCATGATGAAGGAGGTCTTGCCGGCTCGACTCCCACCGACCAGGGCTACCCCGAGGCCGTTCAGTTCGACGAGCCCGGCATGGAGGAACAACACTCCGCGTCTGCTGGCGGCCGAACGGTGGATCGCCCGGGTGGCCCGCAACAGGGACTGGGTGACCCATGCATCGCCGCGGGGTGCGAGGTGGAACAGGGTCCTTTCGGTGTGGTCGACCGCATAGTCGACGGCGACTTCGCCCAGCGCGGTGACCGACTCGGCCACCGCCCCGTCCGGCGGCGTCGCATGGGAGGCCACCCGCCATGTGCCCGGGTCGGAGGGGCCCGGTTGGAGCGGAAGATAGGGCGAGGCGAGCCGCTGTAGGTCTTCTGCCACGTTCTTCGTGCACAGCAGACCGGTATGGGCGAAGGGCGAGCGAATGGTGTAGTGATCGGTCGAAGTGTCGGCGTCCATTGTGGTGAATCACCCCCGTGTCCAGGGCCGGACGGAAGGGAACCGTACGGCGCGAGTGCCCTCGGTGGGCCGGATGGGTCGGCTGGTGCGTTCCCCCAGGCTGTTCAGCGCCCCCCGCCCTGATCCGTCACGAACGGGCCGCGGACGTCCCACCCCAGTTCGTCCGGGCCGCGGAAGAAGACGCCGTTGGTACGGGCGGAGGGAAGCGCGAGCAGTTCGACGAGATCGGAGGCTGCCGGCCCGGGGGAGCCCGGGGCCGAGTCCGTACCCATGTCCGTCCGGATCCACCCCGGACAGTAGGAGAGGGCAGAGAGATCGCCGGATGCGTCGGCGAAGTGCCGCGCCAGGGTGAGGACGAGGGAGTTGAGGGCCAGTTTGGACGAGCGGTACGCGAAGGAGGAACCGTCGGCGTCCTGGAGCCGCCCCATCCCGGACGAGACGCAGACGATCCGGCCGGAGCCCCGCGCGATCATCCGGGGCGCATGGGCATGTACCAGTCGAACGGCTCCGAACAGGTTGACCTCGAAGGTGTCCCGCAGGTCTTCGGGAGAGAGGGAGAAGAGATCCCCGTACCCTCGGCGGGGATCGTCGAGGTACACGCCCGCGTTGCTGACGACCACGTCCACGTCCTCGTCGGCGAACAGCTCGTCGGCCGCCGGTCGACGCAGGTCGAGCATCCGGTAGTCATCGAGGGCGTCGTTCTGCGGGGAAGCAGTCCGCCCCACTCCCAACACGCGGTACCCCGACGTCTTGAGCGCACGGCAGATGTGGCGCCCCAGACCGCGGGAGACACCGGTCACCAAGGCGCTCGGCGTGTTGTGGACCATGGCGGCTCGCATTCCTCCCGTCTTCACGGAGTGGGTGCGGTGCGGGGGAGCCGGACTCCCCGTACGCGCGCTGATGGACGGCGTGCCGCCCGGGACGACGGCTGACCGGAACCACCTGGAGGTGGAGCGGTTTCCCAGGTGACACCACCCGTTGACCGATAGGATCCGATGGACCGGACCCCGTCGAAACAGTGCGCTCAGATGGCCGCTGAACAGGGCGAGTTGTGCGGGGCTCAGGACCGGACGAGGGGAAGAGCACATATGCGCGGGCATCGGTTACTCGTCACGGGGGCCAGCGCGGTGGGCACAACCACCCTCGGTCGCACCCTGGCCTCCTTGCAGTCGGTTCCACACGCGGACGTCGACGACTACCTCTGGCTCCCCACCGCACCGCCGTACACCCATAAACGCCCCGTGGACGAACGGCTCGCCCTGATGCACGCGTTGTTCGTGCCCCGTGCGGCCTGGGTCCTGTCGGGATCGCTCAAGGGATGGGGCGACAGCATCATCGAGCAGGTTGACGGTGTGGTGTTCCTCGCGCTCGACCCGAGGACCCGCATGGAGCGGTTGATGAGCCGCGAAGTGCTCAGATACGGGGACACGATCGCAGCGGGCGGAGCCAATGAGGCGGCCCACCGGGACTTCCTGGACTGGGCGCGGGGCTATGACGATGCCTCCCTCTCGGGTCGGAGCCTGGCCAAGGACGAGCGTTGGCTTGCCGAGCTCCCCTGTCCTGTGCTGCGGCTCGACAGTGCGAAACCGGTCGAACAACTGGTGGCCGAGGTCGCCGAGTGGCTCGACCGTGCGGTGTCCCCGGACGATCCGCAGTCATGAGCACCCCATCAGCGCCCACGATCCGACGCCTGATCGAGCACATTGCAAGGGGGGATGCCGAAGCGCTCGACGGCAGGGGAGTCAATGCGTCCCACCGCGTGGTCGACGGTGAGCGAAACCTCTCCGTGAAGGTCCACTGCGAGGCACGCTCGACCGCACGGGAGCTGCTCCGCATTCGGAGCGTCGACGCAGAACTGCGGGGGACCGCGTGGTATCCCCCCGTACTCAACATCGGGTTCCACGGGGAGGAGCGTCCGCGACTGGTCGTGGTGCGCCCCTTCGCACCGGGAGAACCCGCGCAGGACACCCGCGACCACATCGATCAACTCGCCCTCGTACTCCGCGATTTGAGCGGACGGACCGCCCGTACCGCGATCCAGGAGGAGCTGATCGCCGACTATGCGTCGCCGTGGTTCGGTGCCGGGGAACGAGAACGCACGATCGGGGCCTTGGACGGTGAAGGGCGGAGTCTGGTGCGGTCGCTGGACATCCACCTCGACGATCTGCGGACCAGCGCACTGCGCCTGACCCGTACGGACGAGCCGGTGATCTACCACGGTGACCTCCACGGTCGGAACCTGCTGACGGACGGGTCCGGTTCCCCGACCGTCATCGACTGGGACGAGACGGGCTACTCCCTGCGACCCGCCGACGCCGGCAAGGCGTTGTGGCTCTCCTGCCGCCGAGGACGGGGTGACTTCGAACTGGATCCCGTGGCAGCCCGTCGCTTCGTCGAACGCCTCCACACGCACCTGCGGATTCCCTACGCCCGCACCGGTGATGTGGCGAAGTTGGGGGCGATCTGGTTTCTGCCCCGGTCCGACCATCTGTCCCTGCTCGCAGAGCGCGATGCTGAACTAGTCCCTTGGTACCTCGGTTGGGTCTCCCGATTCTGGTCCCGTTTCGAGGCCAACACGGAGCTGCTGCTCCGCACGGCCGAGGCCCTCGACGCACGCGGGAGCACGGACGACGAGCAGCGGTCATAGTCCCACCGCGCCCTTGAACTCGTCGGCCAGCCTGGCCACGTCCGCCGCACTGCCCAGGGAACAGCGCAGGACCGGGAGTTTCGCGAGGTGTTCCAGGAAGCCTTCGAACGACGGAGGCGGGGCACGGTGGCGGACGGGGACCCGGAGCCAGTCCTCGCCGTACAGATTGTCATCGAGGGAGAAGCAGTTCCGTCGGACCACCTCACCGGTGTGATCGGGTGTCGACGGCTCCAGCAGGTACTCCGCCTCCCGGTCGATCCGGGGCAGGATCACCCCTGCGAGTGGTGCCTGCGGTACGACATCGACCCCCAGGAGGCGATGCACCTCCTGTGAACTGAGCTTCAGTTTGTCCTCGCCCTGGAACTGGTCCCAGTCCGACCCGGCTCCGGGCAGTCCCGCCCGTACGGACCAACGGTCGAAGTCGCTGATGCCCATGACGTCCAGCGACCCCTTGTTGATGGCCAGCGGCAGCGGGCACGCCGTGACGTCGTAGGAGTGTCCGCGCCGGTCCAGGTGCATCCGGTCATTGCCCATCCAACCGGCGGAGGGCAACAGCCTGGCGAGCGCGATCGCCGTCGTCGACTTGCCGGCTCCGGAGTCCCCGATCACCAGATAGGCGCCGTCGTCGAAGACCAGCGCCGAGGAGTGCAGCACCAGTGAGCCCTCGGCCTTGGCGATCCGCGTGGCCACGTCACGGACGATGCGGGTGAGCCACCGGTCCCCGAGGCCAGAGCGGGGACGCACGATGACGGCGCGGTCCTCGGTGCGCACCAGCGCCGCCACCTCGTCCGAGTTGACGTCCCGCAGGGTGAACACCGTGTGGGCGTCCGCGTCGAACCTCGGCAGTCGGTAGTTGCGGGTGAGCTCGAACTCCCCCCGTCGACCGCCGTCCGCCGCCACACGCAGCAACGAATCGATGTCGGCGGGGTGGAGCGGCAGATCGACCACCGTGAGGTCGGGTGCAGGTCCGGATTCCCGCTCCGGCTCCGGCGTGACGTCGAAGACCCCCAACATGCCCGGCGGACAGAAGGTCTCCGACACCAACGCGTCCGCCTCGGGCGAGAGGGTGACGACCTTCAACAGATGCTCCCTGACCCGCAGAAGGCGCGTGGTCGCACCGGCGGGCTCCACGGCCACGAGTTCGCTGACATTCATCAAAGCTCCCAAAGTGAGTACCGGATTCACGCCAGGGGGCACTGCCGCGCCACACCGCGACGGAAAACCGTCCAGGTCGTGAACCCCATGTCGAGCAGTACTTCGACCACCTCCGGGTACTGGTCGCAGATGCGACCGGGAATGTGGGCGTCCGAAGCGAATGTGAGGGGAACGCCGAAGTGGAGCGCCCGTTCGAGGAGGTCGAATTCGGGATACCAGCCCCCGCACTTCTTGGTGTTCCCGGAGGTGTTGATCTCCATCACGGCACCGGAGTCCCGTATCGCCCGCAGCATCTCGTCCGCCGCTGCGGGTGCCGGGACGGAACCCAACTCGGGAAAGTTGCCCTTGAGCGCGTCCACATGGCCGATGACGTTGAAGAGGTCCGAACGGGCACAGTCGGCCACCGTGCGGAAGAACCGGGACTTGAGCGCGGGAAGTTCGTCCGGTTCGACGGACTCCCACCGGGAGGCGTCGAAGATGTCCTTGCCCTCGAACATGTGCACTGACCCGATGATGTAGTCCAACGGATAGGGGCTCAGCGCCGCGGAGTAGGCGTCCACCTTGCCGTGGAAGTAGTCGGCCTCCGTCGACACGAGGATCTCGATGCTGTGGGCGAACTCCTCCTTGAGGGCGAGTGCCTCCGCGATGTAGGACGGGAACTGAGACTTCGGCATCGCCACCGGAGGCAGTGCGTGGTCCTCATCGGCGGCGAACATCGGGGCGTGGTCCGAAAGCCCGAGCACCTTGACGCCCTTGTCGAGCGCTTCGACGACGTAGTCCCGCAGCGCGCCCGTGGCGTGCCCGCACCGCTGGTGGTGGGTGTGCAGATCGATCACGCGTCACACCGCCAGATATCCGCCGTCGACGACAAGATCGGTACCCGTGATGAAACTCGCATCGGACGACAGGAGGAAGGCGATCGGCGCCGCCACCTCGGACGGGTCCGCGAAGCGTTGGAGCAGGAACTTGCCACCGTGCTCCGGCGCGGCCTCGGCCGCCGCCCGGTCCAACCCCAATGCCTCACGGTGGTACCGCTCGTTGTTGGCGTTCCACACAGTCCCCGGGCTCACCGAATTGACCCGGATGCCCCGCGGAGCCAGGTCCTGGGCCAGACACCGGGTGAGACCGAGCACGGCCGTCTTGCTCGTGTTGTACGTGAGATAGCCGCTCTGCGCGATGTGCGCCGAGATCGACGCCATGTTCACGATCGCCGCGTCCGCCTGGTGTTCCGGCAGTCCGGCGACGAACCGCCGGGTGATCAGGGTCAGACCGACGATGGTGGGATCGAGGACGTCGTGCCAATCCGTCGGCGTCGCCTCCAGTCCCTTGAAGACGAAGCCAGCGGCCAGGTTCACCAGCAGCGTCGGCGTCGGCCAGTCCACGGGAACACCGGCGAAGGCCGCGTCCACCGCCGCCGCGTCCGTCACATCGCCCACGGCCAGCTGCACCGCATGGCCCTTGTGCTGCCAGTGGTCCACCAGGGCACGCCCGTGCTCGGCGCTCCTGTCGTAGACGACGACACGACAGCCCTCCGAACACAGCCGCTCGACGACCGCTGCGCCGATGCCCTGTGCACCGCCGGTCACCACCGCCGTGCGCCCGGCCAACCCGCGCGGGAGATCGCTCATGCTTCGACTTCCTTTCCGGTGGCCGTCCATTGCCGTACGAGGTCGAGGACTGCGGGACGGGAGAGGTGTTCCGTGGCCCCGTGGGGAGCGACCGTCTCGCCGGAGTCCTCGGTCAGGTTGTGATCACCCGCGAGGGCCGCCAACGCCGCCGCCGACACCCCTCGGTCGACCAGTGACCGCCCGAGGGCCGTGCTGGTGACGCCCTCTCCGTCGGCTGCCGCGAAGTACCGCCAGGTCTGGAACATCCCCTCCAGATGACCGGCGGACAGATGGACCCCGTTGCGGCCCTCGGAGAGCGGGGGCAACCCCTGCGCGTCGACCAGGGAGTGCAGGGTGCCGCGGAGCGAGGAGGACGACGCGGCAGCGGGGTGCAGGGCTCCCAGCAGGTGCGTACGCAGGTCCTCGACCTCTCGGGGGCTGTGGCACTCGACCAGGCCCACCAGTGCGGAGGGGCTGTCGTACTGTCCGACCAGGGCGGGGAGGAAGCCGTTCAACACGACCACGGTGCGCCCGTTCAGCTCCAGCACCGAGGCGTACGACCCCGAGCCCAGTTTGTGGATGCCCGCTCGCCGACAGCGGTCGTCGATGGCGGCGGGGGACAGATCCGTGTCCTGCGTCATCGCATCGAACGCGCCGAGGACCTCCACGGCCCCGGAAGCATCGAGGAGCGAGCGCACCTCCCGCCGTGCCGCGGTGCACAGTGCATGGACCCCGTCAGCGGCGACCCGGTGCAGCCGGGGGTAGTGCAGCAGGAGGTAGCGGCGCTCGGCGAAGTACCGGGCGGGCACCAGCGCACAGCGCAGGACGTTCACTTCCCCTTCGCGGAGCACCCGGACGACCTCGGACATCGCATCGGCCGCGTCGGCGGTCTCCAGGACCTCGGGTTTGACCAGGGTGACGAAGTGGGTGCCGGTCACCGGTGTCGGACGGTGGTACGGACCGGTGTCCTGCCGGCGCCCCAGTCCATGGGCCTCGGCGACGACGGTGCGTATGCGTGCCTCGGTCACCACAGGGTGATGCCCGTCTCGATCAACTCCGCCGTCAGGTCGCCGGTGCCGGCCACGGCGGCGTTCACCAGATCGGTGAGGGCCGACTCCTCGGCGTCCACGGTGGTGACGACGACCTCGTCCGGCCGCTCCAGCGGAGCCTCCTTGGAGGTGAAGATGTGGACCTGGGCGGGACCGCCGAACTCCTCGTGCACCTGTTGGGCCAGGCGCATCGCCATGACGTTGTAGATCTTTCCGGTGTGGTCCAGCGGGTTCTTGCCGGCGGGGGCCTCGATGCTCATCGGCCGCATCGGGGTGATCAGGCCGTTGACCCGGTTCCCCCGGCCGACCACGCCCACGTCGCCGGTGTCCGCCACAGAACCCAACGCCGTCAGATAGGGGCGGCCGTTGCGGTCGGTCGCATTCATCAACATGCGGAAGTCCCCGATCTTCAGGGACGTCACGAACTCCTCCAACTCCTGCTGGATCACCGCCTTGCGGGCGAGATAGTGGTCCATCGACTCGATGTGGGCGGCGAGGAACGGCATGTTGACCACCAGGCTGAACGTCTCGCCGCGGCGGCTGCCGAACACCTTGACGTCCCAACCGGAGTCCGGATGACGCTGTTTGAACGCGGCCCCGTTGATCAGGTGTTCCAACTCCGACACCGCGGTCTCCAGCCGGGACAGCGGTGCATAGCCGTGCAACAAATTGGTGTCGTTGGAGACCAACCCGGGCGAACGCAGCGGCACCAGCTCCCCGGGCGACCCCGGCTGGTAGCGCGACACTCCACGGCCGGAGCCCTGGTGGTCGACCACACCGATCTCGACGACCAGATGCCGGGTGGCATCGAACCCGGTGGTGACCTGCGACAGTACGTCGGCAGCGGCCCGGAACACGATGTCCTGTACCGGGATCTCGGTGTCGCCGACCCGGAAGGCCCCCTTCCCGAAGACCTTCACACGATAGGGCGCGGTCAGCTCCCCCCGGCCGTAGTCGATGTCGGCGCCGCCCCCGTAGAGCGTCACCTTGTCGAACCAGTGGTGTGCCACACCCCCGAACTCCTTGAGGCAGTGCAGGGAGTAGTAGCGGGACATGCGCTCCGCCATGGCGTCGCACATGGTGTCCGGGTGCCCCACCCCCTTGCGCTCGACGAGTTCGTACGGCAGGTCCTCAACCGTTCGGGAGTCCCGTTGTATCGAGAGCATTGACCTTCTCCCTTGCTCGTGGCCGGCAGACGTCAGGAGGCGAAGTCCAGGAAGGCGGCCCTCGCCTCGGATTCGGGCAGGCCGTTCGGTGGGCTCTTGAAGAGGATGGCGGCGGCGTCGTCCACGGTGCCGGACAGACCCCGATCGGTGGCGGCCTTGCCCAACCGGACGGCGTTCGCGATGACACCGGCGGCGTTTGGGCTGTCCTCCACGGTGAGCTTCACATCGATCTCCACCTCCGAACCGAGGACGGACGTCGCCTTGATGTGGGCGAAGCACACCTTGGTGTCGGCGAGATGCCCGATGAACCCGGTGGGCCCTGCCACACCGTCGACGTCCGTCACACCGGCCGCACGCAGCGCATTGGCCTTGGAAGCGAACTTGGAGGCCGAACGTCCGGCGTCGGCCAGGTTCAGGAAGTCGGTGTTGCCGCCGACGTTGAGCTGGTAGGTGCTCGACAGCACCAGCCCCCGGCTGAGCAACAGCTCGATCAGGGTGGTGTGGAGGGAGGTGGCCCCCACGTGGCTGCGCAGATCGTCACCGAGGAGAACGACTCCCGCATCCGCGAACCTCCGGCGCAGGTCCACGTCCCTGGCCAGTTCCTCGGGGGTGGCGTTGACCACGGCCACCCCGGCGGCGAGCGCGGCGTGGGCGAACATCCGGATGGCCTGGGACGCCCCGGTGGGCAGGACGATCACCAGGACGTCGACGTCGTACTCGGCCAGGGCCTTGCTGACGTCCTCCTGGGTGGCGTCCCGAGCGGCTGCGGCGGGTTCCACCACTCCACCGAGCGGGCCCGCGAGACCGTCGAGGACCGGTGCGGCGAGCACCGGTGCGTTGCGGTCGGCCCCGAGCGCGGCGAAGTCGGTCGCGCAGATGGCGGGCGCGGTGAACGCCTCCGCCAGGGGGAGCCCGACCTTGGCCGCGTCCACGTCGAACGCAGCGACGATGCTCACGTCCGACAGCCGGTAGCCGCCGACCGTATGACACATCAGGCCGGGCAGCCGAGTGTCCGGGTCCGCCTGTGCCAGGGCGACGAACTGGCTGAAGCTCCAGGCACAGTTGCCGGCACCGGCAAGCGCCACACGTACGGGTTTCATGACAGGGGTGGTTCCTTTCTACGCGAACACCAACTCCAACTCGGCAGCCCAACCCTTGACTTCCGTGATTCCCTCCAAGACCTGACTGACAAGAACCGACTCGGGGAGTGCGGCGGAGCGTTCACGACGGACCTCAACCACTCGTGTGACGGGGTGGTGCGGTGTGCGCGACCGGATCGACACCTCAGGCTCCCCACGGTCGGGGCACCCGACGGGCCGATGCGCTGTGCGTTTCGGCCCAACGGCGTATCGAGTCGTGCAGCACCGGCGCGGTGTCCGCCACCCGATCGGTGACCGCGAACGGTTCGGTGACCGAGAGATAGCCCTGGTAGGCGCGGAAGGCGGTGACCCTCTGCAACTGGGCACGGTCCAGGTACTGCTCGGCGAAGGGCAGGTAGAAGCGGTTCCACTGGTCGGGTGTCACGAAGGGAAGGTGGTCCAAACGGGCCACGCCGGCCTCGGCACGCCAGGAGTTGAGGGAGTCGAGGATGGTGTCGAACACCTCGTCGACCCGTTGGGCCAGGTCACCGCGCCCGAGGACGGACAGTCGATGGCCCGGGGGAGGCCCACCCGCGACGGTGCGGACGATGTGGTCGGCCACGTCGTCCGTGCTGACCATGTCGAGGAGCGCCTTCTCGTCGCCCACCAGGGCGGGCACGGCTCCGCTGCACAGGGCGGAGGGGAGCCAGAAGAACCCGCTGTAGCGATCCAGCCGACCGTCGGACCTGGCTCCTATCACGATGGGAAACCGGACGATGTCCGCGCTCTCCCGTTCGCTGCGCAGCAGACGTTCAGCCGCGGCCTTCGACCACTCGTAGGAGTTGCGGTAGGCGTCGGGCGAGGGCGAGGCGAAGGTGCCCTCCAAGCCGGTGACGTACGAGGAGGAGAGGTGAATGAAGTGGGTCTCGGGTCCGACGGCGGACAGGAGGGCGCGCAACGGGGCGATGTTCGCCTCGGCGGCCCGCTCGGTGGGGAGGTTCCAGCGGGTGTCGGCGGCGCAGTGCACCGCGGCGGTCCACGGCCCGCGCAACGCGTCGGGCACCGCTTCCCGCCCGATGCGCCACGCGTACTGCCGCTCACCCGTCCCGCCGCGACGGCTGACGCCGTACGTCTCGTACCCCGCGGCGTCCAGTGCGCGTTGCACGGCACTGCCCACGGCGCCGGTGGCGCCGGTCACCAGGATGCGTGCGGGCGATCTCACGAGACCGTGATCCGCCGCTCGATGGCCCGGAGCATGTGTTCGGAGTTCTCGCGCAGGGCCTTGGCCGCAACGGGGTTGAGCATGTCGGCCAGGAGGGGGATGCCGATCTCGAAGTCGACCGAGAACGTGACCACGGAGGTGCCGTCCCCGCCGTCCTCGACCCGCCAGTACCCGCGGAACTCGTCGAGGTCGCCGGAGACCTGGGTGAACGTCATGGTGCGCGTCGCCTCGTCGAGCTCGTCCTCCTCCACCCACTCCAGTACGGAGCCCTTGAGGAGGACCGACCACTCGCTGACGCGTGCGCCGGCCTCGGTCTGCCCCCGCACGGTCACCGATTCGACGTTCTCCATGTAGTCGGCGTAGTCCTCCAGCCGGGTGACGGCTTTCCAGGCATCGGTGGCGGGGGCCTCGATCGGCAGATTGACTTCGACGTGGGGCATGGCTCTCTCCTTTGGCAGGGACGGCCGGGCGGCTCAGCCGGCCGGATCGAAGCTGATCTCACGTCCCGTACAGAACGCGCCGACGACCTCGTCGCACGTCAGGAGCGACGGCGGATGGTGATGGACGGCGAGTGAGTCGACCAGGAGTTCGGCCGCTCGCTGACCCCGTCCGTACAGGCGGCTGCCGAGGACCGGTGTGACGGCGCTCAGGACGCGGTCGCGCGTGTCGCTGAGCGTGGCACGCAGTCCCACGGCAGCCGCCAGGGCCGCCCGGCCGGCGATCGCCCCGGATTCGACATCGGCCCCGAGCTGGCGGCAGGCACCGCCGAGCGTCAGCAACTCCCGGGTGGCGCGGCCGAGGAGGGCGGTTCTCGGCCCGTGGGTGCCGGCGTCCACCACCCCGCGGTACGCGAGGTCCAGCAGACCGCTGAGGACACCGTGGTACGTGGCGCTCAGGAGCACCGCGAACCAGGCCATGCCGGAGACCACATTGTCGTCGATGACGTCCGCTGGACCGCGGTGGAAGACGAGCCGATCATCGAGTTCGACATCGCGCAGGACGAGTTTGGCCGTGTCCGAGTCCCGCATTCCGAGCGAGGGCCATTCCCCCTCCACCGAGAGGCCGGGCGAGGCGCTGGGGCACAGCGCGAGGATCGTCTCGTCGGTCCCCGTGACCCGGGCCGTCAAACACACCAGGGTCGCCGTGGAGGCCAGCGAACAGGGGTACTTCACACCGGACACCCGATAGCCCTTGGGGGTTTGGACGGCTTCGGAGCGACTGCTCATGAAGTTGGGGCTGCCTCCCGGCTCGGCGAACGCGGATGCCACCAGCGCCCCGGACCGGGCGATCCCCTCCAACAGCATCCAACTCGTGTCCCGGTGCCGCTTCCAGTAGTCGGTCATCAGCCCCACGGTGAAGGCGTGCATGTTCAACGCGATGGCGGCCGAGGGGTCGACCGTGCCCAAGGCGCGTTGTGCCGATGCCACTTCCACCAGGCTCGCGCCCCCACCGCCGAAGTCCGTCGGGATCGGCAGTGCGGCGTACCCACTCGCGGCGAGCGCACGGATGCGATCCGCGCCGGTACGGGAGTCGGCTGCCCCGCCGGGTTTCCACGCCGTGCTCCAGCCCGCGTCCAGGAGCACCCGGTGGGGGGCGGTTTCGGCGGCTGTGCCGTCGTGGTCGTCCCCGGGGCGGCCGTCCAGCGTCATACCCCACCCCTCCTGGTCCGGCAGTGTGCGGCGGGTCTCGGCCTCGGCACCCCGGAGCACGGTGGGTGCGGCACCGGGGCGCACCACGCCGGCCGCCGGCGGGAGCCCGCGCACCGTGTCGTGATCGCGGGCAGCCCGGCGCGACACGGGCCGGTTGCGAGGGACTGCATGGGATGACTCCTTCTGCACGGCGCGCATGGATACGGACGAACGGCGAGTGACGAATGGCGAGCGACGAACGGCGGGCAACAGAAGAAGGGAACAGAGAAATGGAGTACCGGGACACAGTCCTCGGACGGTGTCGGGGAAACCCTAGGGAGTCCGGGGGCCGGGAACAGCCGGTGTTTCTTTGTGCGGAACACCGGATCGCTGGGGATCGGCGGCAGCGGTTTCAGAGTTCCAGGAGTGACATGAGTTTCGACAGGTCGGGGCGAGCGGGATCGACGAGCACGGTGTCCCAGCCGAGGGCGGCGGCCGGGGCGATGTCGTCCGCCTCGGAGTCACCGACCATCACGCGCCGTGTGAAGTCGCCCTCGCCGATGAGGTGGAAGGCGCGGGGGTCGGGCTTCTTCGGCCCGCCGTCCGCGGTGAACAGCGCCCGGTCGTACACCTCCGGCACCTTCAACCCGTTCAACAGCCTGCGCATCAGCGTGCCCGGGAGATAGCAGTTGGACAACACCCGAACCGCGTGGCCCGCATCCGCAACACGGGTCATCGCCGTCGCCGCCGGCTCGCACAGCGCGTAGCGGTCCTCGTCCGCGCAACCCAGCGCGTACCACAGCGCCCGCTCCAAGGCGGCCTGCTCCCGTAGGACACCGTGCTCCCGCAAGGCGGTGTCCAGCAGGACGAGGGTCGACGGCTGGAGTGCGGATCTGTCGGACATCGCTTCGTACACGGCGCCGAAGACGATGCCGACCACCGCTTTCGCCCGCCGCTCGTCGACGGTCAACACATCGACGAGACAGCCGGTGAACTCCTCGGGGCTCGGAAACGGCCGATGGGACGTCACGAGCGTGTCGAAGCAGTCGAAGACCACGACTGCGGGCATGGTGCCCCCTTCTGCTGGCGGAAGGCCGCTGCACGGCCTGGCCGATGTGAGCTGGGCGGTGCGGCGGGCTCCGGGGCCACGCCGCACCGCTCAGGACCAGGAGATCTTGCGGTGGTCGGTGCGGAAGAAGGCCAGGGTCACGGCGGTGAGACCGATGGCGAACAGACACAACAGGCTCGCCGGCAGCAGTACCGAACGGACCCCACCGCCGTCGAGCACCACCGTGGAGAACCCGCGCATCGCCCAGTAGCTCGGCACCGCGGGCGCGATCGGAAGGGCCCACTCCGGGAGTGCGGAGTGCGGAGTCAGCGCGCCGCCGAGCCCGGCGAAGAACAACGCGGCGAGATTGGCGAAGACGAGGAGTTGGGAAACAGTGCGGCACACCGACACCAGGGCCATGCCGAGCATGACCACGCACAGCGCCAGCGGTACGCCGACCACCACCAGCCCGAGGTAGGAGCCGCGCACCCGCAGCCCGAACAGCAACCCACCGGCGGCGAAGACCACGGCGAGTTGGAGCACGGCCACCGCCAACGGCACCACGACCCGGCCGGCCACCAGCTCGAACGGCCGCGCGGGCCCGGCCCTCAGTCGCTCCCAGGTGTTCCAGCCGTGCTCACGGAACATGGCGAAACCCACGACGTTGACGATGAAGAACAGAAACATCACCGCCATCCCGGGCACGGCCTGTTCGGCTCCGTTGGCGTCCTGGACGCCTTGTGCCCGCAGCGCCACCCGGAACAGCGGCTGCATAAAGCCCATGATGAGCAGGGGCATGACGGTACGCACGATCAGCGGCGCCGGATCGCGCACCATCAGCCGGGCGTCATGGCGGACCAGTGCACCGATCCGTCCCAGCGACCCGTCACCCATGACGTCCCGCACCATGGCTGATGGGCCGCCCGTCGTGCAGGGGCACGGGACCGTCGCCCGCACCGGACTCTGACTCTGACTCGTCAGGTTGGTCCGCCGATGCCCCGGTGGGTTCCGCCGCCTCCGAACCGGGCGGGGCGGCATCCGCCGCGTACCGACGTCCCGTTAGACGGAGGAAGACACTCTCCAGGCTCGGCTGCACCACCCGCAGATTGACCAGCCGCAAAGCAGCCTCACCCAGGGACGCGAGCACATCGGGCGCGGCGAGCTGAGGGTGCTCGACATGGACGCGCAACACGTCGACCGCACGGGTCACCGGCCAGGGCAGGTCCAGTTCCGGCGGCTCGCCGATGAACGTCAGCTCCACGGCACTCTCCCCGTGACGGCGCACCAACTCCTTGAGCGGTCCGCGGGCGATCATGTTTCCGTGGTCCAGCACGGCCACACTCGCATCGAGCGCTTCGACCTCGGCGAGATAGTGCGTGGAGTAGCAGACGGCCGTCCCGGCGGCGGCCATCTCCCGCACGAAGTCGATGAGCCGGGCCCGCGTCTCCACGTCGACGCCCGCCGTGGGTTCGTCGAGCAGCAGCAGCCGCGGCCGGTGCAGCAGGGCCATCGCGGTGTGGACCCGGCGTTGTTCACCGCCCGAGAGATGGGAGACGCGCCGGTCGAGCAGGGAGGCCAAGCCGAGCGGCTCGGCCACCTCCTCGATCCTGCGCCGCACCTCCTTGCCGCGCAACCCGGCCATCTCGGCGAAGAACCGAAGGTTGTGCCGCACGGTCAGCGGAGGATAGACACCCAGTTCCTGCGGAGCCAGGCCCAGCCCCCGACGGGCTCGGCGGGGATCGCGGACCGATGAGACGCCGAGCACCTCGATCTCTCCCGCATCCGGCCGCAGCAGCCCTGCCACCAGGGACATCAAGGTCGTCTTGCCCGCCCCGTTGTGCCCGAGGAGACCGACGATCTCGCCTTCGGCGATGTCGAGGTCCACGTCGTCGAGGGCGGTCGTCGACCCGTACCGCTTGCTCACGCCGCGCAGGGTCAGTGCGAGGGCCCGGTGCGGTGCGTCGGGAGTGCGTCCGGTGTCAGTCGGCACGGCGTGTCCAGGCGTCCGGCAGCAGATCGGGAAGGCCGACGCGCAGTAGGTGCGGCTGCCAGGTGCGGGCCAGTTTGAAGCCCTTCATCAGCCCGCTCGCCGAGCGGACGTCGGGCAGTGGCTCGCCGTAACCGAGCAGGGCTTCCGTCTCCCGCAGATGCTCGCGCAGCCGCTCCACCCACTGCTCCCCGTGCCGTCCCACCGCCTCGCGGCCCTCGGCCGCAAGGAGCAGTCCGGCCTCGATGTCGTCCGCCGGAACCCCGGCGAAGGGGTCAAAGCTCACCTGGTCGCCTCCGATGCTCACTTCGCCCTCGGTGCGCAGACCGCGGACCGACAGCGAGGACTGCACCAGGTCATAGGCCATGAGGACGGCGACTTCGGTCTGACCCGCCGTCACGGCGCCTTCGATGTCCTCCAAACGCGCCCGACACCGCAAGAGGAGGCGGGCCGCCCCGTGTGCGCGGAAGGCGAGGAGCCGCCGCAGGTCGGACAGATGGATGCCGGCCCCATCAGACCCGCTCGTGGCGGTCTCCGTGTCGAGGGTCGTGCGGGTGCTCGTCAAGGGGACACCTCCGGGGTCGGATGGGCGACACCGAGCCACACCATGTCGTGGACGAACAGCGGGAGGACATCGTCGGGAGGGAGCTCGCCCACCGGTCCCGACCAGATGACGGAGTCGTCCCCCGGCTCCGGCAGCTCCCGGCGGAAGGTCTCCACGGCGCGCAGTTGCCAGCGGTCCACGACGGTGCGGTCGTCCAGCACGGTCTGGCCGGTACCGGTCGCCCAGCGCAGTACGGCGTGCAAGGGGGCCTCGGTGCGGACGAGCCGGTCGACCAGGGACAGACAGTGGACCGTCCGTTCCCGGGGTGCGAGTGGTGGCACCAACACCTCGTGGAGCAGGGCGAGGCCCTCGGCGTCGTCGAGGAGTTTGAGCTTCTCACCCACCCACTTCTCGGTGAAGTACAGCTCACCGGCCGCTGCCGTCCGCGCGTTGAGGGCGGCGACCACGGCCTCCCGCCCCCGTACCGCCGCCGCCATGGGCCGGGCGTCGAGCAACCAGCGGGCGGCCAGTGCGAGCCGTTGTGCCTCGATCGTCCACCACTGCTCGACGACGCGTGCGAGCCAGGGACCGCGCACCTGCGCGAGCCAGTCGTCCCACGGCGGCGACACCACCAGCGGCAGGCCCAGTGCCAGCCTGCTCACGGTGTTGATCGCCCGTCGGCGGTGGTTCCAGGCGCCCTCGGAGACGCCGTCGAACCGGGGCCACGGCTCGGCGGTGAGTTCCGCCGTGCTGTCCCGGACGGCGCTCGCCCTGCGGACGTTGATATCGATCAGGGTGCCGTGTTCGTGGGACTGGATCGGAAAGCGGGTGAGCCGGTCGTTCTCGACCAGCACCAGGAGGTCCAGGTCGCTCCGATGATTGCCGAACCCGGCCAGTACCGATCCGGCGACGACCGCGAGCGCGGGGTTGCCCAGCCCTTGGTCGACCTCCTTGCGCACTGCGTCCCGGTCCATTCCTCGTTGTTCCAAGAATGCGTCGAGACGTCTTTCCAGCAGGTCGGAGTCCGGGAACAGGACGGTCCTCGCTGATGTGGTCCCCATGGTGGTCGGTACACCTCCCGATGACGGTGGCGACGGTGCGGCCGACTCCCCTCGGTGACCGCGACCTCGACACCCTCGGCAGCTTCCCAAGTGCCGCGGCCCAGATCAACGAACGTTCCGGCAGCCGGAACGCGACCTTTCATCGGCGCGGACAGGCGGCTAGACATCGTTGCAACGCTGACCGCGGCGTTCTCCCGACACGCCCCTTGGACCGGTGTCCGCACCAGGAGCCGTCGCCCGGGTGAACACGGGCCCGGACGCCTCGGTCCAGCGTCAGGCAGAAGGAGAGCAGGCCCGATGACCGCGACCATCACACTCGGGACCGCCCGGGGAGCACTCGACGCCATTCGACGGCATCTCTCACCCCAACTCGCCCTCGTCTACGGAATGAACGGCTCCGGTGCCATCGAATCGAGTGGCAGGGGAGCCCGCCTCGAACTCTCCGACGGCCGCGCCGCACTCGATTTCGGCAGTTATGCCGTGACACTGCTCGGACAGCGCCATCCCGCGGTCGTGGCCGCGGTACGCGCAGAGTTGGACGCGATGCCGGTCTCCACACGCGTCCTCGGCAACGGCACCACCGCCCGGTTCGCCGCCGCACTGGCCGCCTACGTCGATCCGGACCGGCTGACGAAGGTGTGGCTCGGACTGAACGGCTCCGACGCGGTCGAAGCGGCACTCAAACTGGCCCGCCTCGCGACGGGCCGCACCCGAGTGCTCGCCGTCGAGGGCGCGTACCACGGCAAGTCGCTCGGAGCGCTCGCCGTCACCTGGAACGCGCGCTACCGCCATTCCCTCGAACCCCTGCTGCCCGGGGTGACCCACATCGCCGCGGACCCGTCGTCGATTCCCGGGGCCTTCGCCGATGGCGATGTGGCCGCGGTCCTCGTCGAGCCCGTCCAAGGAGAGGGCGGGGTACGCCCGCTGGACCCCGGATTCCTCCACTCACTGGCGTCTACAGCACATGAGCACGGCGCCTTCGTGATCGTCGACGAGATCCAAACCGGACTGCGCAGATGCGGTCCGAGCCTGGTCAGCACCGACATCGGACTGCGACCCGACGCCGTGCTCCTCGGCAAGGCGCTCGGCGGCGGGGTGCAGCCGGTGTCCGCGGTCGTGGCCACCGAGCGGTTCTACGCCCCCCTGGCCGCCGACCCGTTCGTGCACACCACCACCTTCTCCGGTCACCCGCTGGGCGCAGCGGCCGGAACAGCGGCGCTCGCCGCGGTGGAAACACTGGCGGAGCGGGGCGAACGCCTCGCCCAACTGCTCTCCACGGGCCTGGCCGGGCTCGCCCGACGTCACCCGGAACTGATCACCGAGGTGCGCGGCCGGGGGCTGCTGTGGGGCGTCGAGTTCGTCACCCCCGCCGTCGCCGGAGACGTCCTGTTGGAGTCGGGACGGCGCGGGCTGATGGTGTCCCCGTGCCTGGGACAGCCGGAAGTGCTGCGGCTGCTCCCACCCCTGGTTGCCACAGACGAGGAGGCCGAGGAGGCGCTCGCCGCACTGGACGCCGTCTGTGCCGCGGTGCCCGAGGAGTTCCGGCATCCGGCCCCGACACCACCCTGAGCGGTATCGGGCCCGTACCCAGCCGACGCGACCGCCGGACCGAGGAGCTGCACTGCGATGAACACTGAGAAACCGAAGACGGGAGCCCTCTTCTCACCGGGGCACACCGAGAACTCGCGCACGCCAGCCAGGAAGCGGCCGGTGGAGCCCGACCGGTCGGGCTCGGCTGAAAGGGTGCGTCGCCGCGCTGAGGGGAGGGGACGGTGACCGCCGCGGCCGGTGCGACTCCAGGAGCCGAAGCCCAGTATCGCTACCACCGGGAACTCTTCCCCGCGCTCCATGACTGGGAGCGCACCGAACGGTCGATCGTCGAGTTCACCGGCGAATCGGGGCCCAGCGGGTTGCTTGGTCTGGACCAGATGGGCCACTTCGGACCACAAGGCTGCGATCTGGTCGTCGAGTCCCTGAGCAGCAGGGCCGGGACCGCCTTCAACGGCGCGGCCTTCAACGGCGCGGCTGTGGACCTCTGCGAGCTGGGGAGCGGTTTCGGCGGTGCCCTGCGCTATCTGGTCGACCGGCTCGCCGCCCGGGGGATCGCCGTTCGGCGTGCGTACGGGGTCGATCTCGTCGCCGAGCACTGTGAGGTCAGCCGGCGCATCAGCCGTTCCCAAGGCCGGGCCGAGATGGCGGAGATCTGCGCCTGTGCCACCTCAGTCCCCCTGCCCGACGGTTCGTTGGACGCCGTGGTGGTGACGGGATCGATGCCGCACTTCCCGGAGCCCGGCGAGGTCGTGCGCGAGGCCGGAAGGCTGCTGCGCCCGGCCGGACTGCTCGTCCTCACCGAAGAGGTGAGTCTCACTCCCGGTGCCGACGGCCCGTCAGCGGCATTCCGTGCGAGCCATCCGCACGGGGTCTTCTTCACCACTCCCATCGCCGAACGCGTGCGCCAGTTGGAGCGTGCCGGGTTCGTCGACGTGGAGCGGCACGACCTGACGACCTGGGCGGTGGCACTGCTCGGCGAACGGCTCAAGGTGGTGCGGATCTTCCGGGGCAGCGTTGCCGGGATCTACGGGGAGGAGGCCGTGGACCTCATCCGGCACACCCTCATGGCCGCGCGCGACGAGTATCTGGCGGGCCGACTGCTGCCCACCCTGCTGACGGCGCGTCGGGCGTGAGGCCGGGGCGGCTTGCCCCGATGGCGTGCAGCAGGCGCGCACGACCCAGGGCCGCGCGTGGTGTCCACCGTCCTTTCGGTGGGCTCCTGAAGTGGTTCACCACACCGGCACCAGCTCCGGTGTGCCTTGGAGGACGCGCGACACCGCGGCACAGGCAGCACGCAGATGGGCCGCGACCCGTGCCGGTTGCAACCGTTCCGGAGGCCCTGCGACGGCCAACGCCCCGACGGCCGTGCTCGACGACGTCAGCAGCGGCCCTGCGACTCCGATGACGCCGGTGGTGCCCCGGACGATCACGAAGCCCTGTGCCAGGACCCTGGCCGGGTCCTCCACGACTGCCTGTACGCCACGCGGGGGAAAGGTCCCGTTCCCGCCGTACGCATGGAAGATTCCGGTCGCCGCCAGGGTCGAGGCGCGGTTCTCGGCCTCGGCGTCCGGGCCGGCCCCGGGTCCGTAGGCACGGCGCACCGCGTCCACCAGCGCCGCATCAGGCCCGAAGAGATCGGAGATGAAGACGAACGTACTTCCGTGCGTGAGGCGGTGCAGCTTTTCGGCGTAGGGGAAGGTGAGATCGCGGAGTTTGAGCTGGCGGGGCACTCGGGCACCGAGGACGAATAGTGCAACGCCGAGTCGTAGACCTTTCTCGCCGCGCTCCAGCATCCCTTCCTCTAGAAGCTCGGCAATGATCCGGTGAGCAGTGGCTTTGGGCATGTCGGCCCTGCGAGCTATTTCGGACAGTGGGAGTTCTGGTTCGCCTGATCGAAAACAGCGCAGAATGCTCATACCGCGGGCGAGCATGGAGCGGGAGGACTGCGTCTGGACGGACAAAGACATCTCCTCCGAGCGGACTGGGGGAGGGGTGAGGGATGATCGCGCAACTGACTGTGGAGACAGGCTGTATACGCAGGTCATATGCTGTATGCAGCAAGACTGTGTGCGAGAGTGTTAAGTCTGCTAATAGCAGTTATCGCAGAAGAGCCTGGGAAAGCGACACGAGACGTTCCGAGGCATGTTTTCTCATCCTCACCGAATCCCCCGTTCATTACCAGCGCGGTCGTCGACCGTACAGCTGGACAGAAAGGAGACTTTAGCAGTGCCGTTCGTGATGGTATGAAAGGCGACGCAGACATTCAGCCAAACCGTACTTGATCAATTGATCCGGGTTTGAGGCGGGAGAGTCGCCCTAGGTGCACGGCGTTGAGACGGTCAGGATTGCACGTTGAGAAGCAAGGGGTGGGGCATAAGGTCGACCGATGGGTAATCGGCCATTTTTCTGGCTCGGCCGTAGCGTGGAAGCGTTGATCATATGTCCCCAGCTCCCTGAAGGGTGCCCGGGAACCTCCTGTGATCCCGGGGTGATCAGCTCTCCAGGACCCACCGGCTCGGATACAGGGTCCCAGTTCGGACGGGTGCAGCCGACCAGGCCGAGCACCTCGCGACGCTCATCGCCCGGAACCGAGCGGCCCGCACGGGGTTTGCCGTCGAGGGCGAGATTTTCGGCCGACCGACCGGGTTCACCCGCCGTTGTGCCCTTCCTTCCCCTCAACAGGGGGCGGGACGGTGGTCAGTGCGAGCAGGGCCATGTCGTCAGTGACATGGCCGCCGGTATGGCGCAACACATCGGTCACCACCCAGTCCAGGAGGTGGTGCGGATCGCTGAACGTCTTCCCCGCCAACTCGATGGCCGGATCGTAGAAGACGCCGTGGGCATCGCGCGCCTCCGTCAGACCGTCGGTGTACAGCAACAGCGTTGCGTTCTGCGGAATCGCATACTCCTGGGCCTGAAAGGGCTCGCCCTCCAACCCGGCCATGCCCAGTGGAAGCGCGTACCGGTCGGGGCGCAGCGGCTCGGGAGCCTCACCGGGGCAGAGCAGGAGCGGGGCGGGATGCCCCCGGTTGATCAGCCGCACCACGCCACCTCGATGGGGGATCTCGGCCAGGACCGCCGTGGCGAAGGACTCGTCCGCCTCCTCGCCGCACTGGCGCTCGGCTTCGCGCGCCAGGGCACCGTCCAACCAGTCGGCCACCGCCTCCAGGCCCTCTTCCCGCTCGGACGCCTCACGGAAGGTACCGACGGCCACCGCGACCATCCCCACCGCACCGAGCCCCTTGCCCCGCACGTCCCCGACCACCACCCGGGCACCGCACGGCGTGTTCTGGACGGCGAAGAAGTCGCCGCCGATCAGGGCGTCCGTCGCCGCAGCCTCGTAGCGGGCCGACACCAACAGATCGTCGACCTCCTTCGCAGGCGACGGCAACACGGCACGTTGGGCCGCCTGCGCGATCTCACGGGCGGACGTCAGCCGCTCTCCACCGTGTCGAATCGTTCGGTTGATGGCCAGTGCCAGTGCGGACACCGTGAGCAGGGTGAGCTCCTCCGTGTACGCCTGGGCCTGTGCCACCGTGTTGTCCTGGGCGTGCAGCACCACCACCGCCAGGGTCGACGTCACTCCGGTCAGCAGCGTGCCTGAAAGGGAGTAGAAGGGCGCGGCCACCAACGGAGCCGCGGCGAACAGCGGCATGGCGGTGAACCGCGGCGGCGTGGCGAGCGCGAAGACCACGCCCACCACGATGAGCAACGGGGGCAGTTGCCGAACGAATCGGTGGGAGCCCTTCACCCTGTGGCTGTGCCCTGCCGACCCCGTCGGCAAAACGGACGCTAGGCCAATGGACTGGTGCGGGTGGAGCTGCCCCGGCCCGGGCCCGTGGAGCGCCCCGGGCGATTCCGCATCCACGGGCTGCCACCCAGCGGAGGCCGGCGCCTCGGGGACTGCTTCGGGTGAACGGTGTGACCGGGCGGAACGCGACGTCGGATACTCGCCAGCACTGGCCGCCCGGACTCGGCAGTGTGGTGGGCGTGGCACGAGGCCGAAACCGGCCGCCACCACCTCACTCGCAACCTCGGAGAGGCACCCGTATGTCGTCATCCTCATCTGTCCGGCTGGCTTCCCGCGTCTTCATCGTCACCGGAGGGTCGTCCGGCATCGGATTGGCCGTCGCCCGGCGGCTCGCGGCGGATGGTGCCGCGGTCGTGCTCGGCGCGCGGCGCAAGGACGTGGGGGAGGAGGCCGCTCGGAGCATCAGGGATGCGGGTGGGCAGGCAGTCTTCACGCCCGCCGATGTCTCCGTCGAAGCCGACGCGGCACTGCTGGTCCAGACCGCAATCAAGGAGTTCGGGCGGCTTGACGGAGCCTTCAACAACGCCGGCGGTGTCAACGCCGCAGGCCGGATCTCGGACATAGACGGAGCCTCCTGGGAGGCGGAGATCGCCCAGAACGTCACCAGCGTCTTCAACTGCCTCAAGCATCAGATTCCCGCCCTGCTGGAACGAGGTGGTTCCATCGTGAACAACGCCTCCAACATGGGTGTGGTGGCCCTGCCGGAGGTCGCCCCCTATGTGGCGGCCAAGCACGCCGTGGTGGGGCTGACGCGTGCCACCGCTCTGGAAGTCGCCACGCAGGGCGTGCGGATCAATGCGATCACCACCGGCGGTGTCGACACACCCCTGGCCCGCAACTCCATGCTCACCAGCGATGAGGCGGTCGCACACATCGAGAGCCTCCACCCGGTGAACCGCATTGCACAGCCCGAGGAGATCGCCCCGTTCGTGGCGTTCCTCCTCAGCGCCGAGGCGTCCTTCATCACGGGCGCGGCCCTGGCGATCGACGGCGGCTTCACCACGCGCTGATGCTCCGACACGGTGGCGATCGGATCCGCCACGAGTGGGTTCGAACCCCTGTCGTGGAGTGGTGCTGCAACGACCTCTAAGCCGGGTCGAGTGCGGTGCGCAGGACGGCGATGGCCTGGGCCACTGCGGCCCGGGCTGCCTGGGTGTCATGCAGGGCGTTGAGCATCACGAAGTCATGGATGACGCCCTGGTAGCGGACAGCCGTGACGGGTACGCCCGCTTGGCGCAATCTGCGGGCGTACGCCTCGCCTTCGTCGCGCAGCACGTCCGCCTCGGCGGTGATGACGAGTGCCGGTGGCAGATCCGTCAGCTGCTCGACGCTCGCCCGCAACGGGGAGGCGGTGATCTGGTTCCGCTGGGCGGGGTCGGTCGTGTACTGGTCCCAGAACCACTGCATGGCATCGCGGCGCAGGAAGTATCCGGTGGCGAACTGGTGGTAGGAGGAGGTGTTGAAAGCGGCGTCGGTGACCGGGTAGAAGAGCACCTGATGGCGCAGGGGCACATCGCCGCGTTCTTTGGCCATCAGGGTCAGCGCGATGCTCATGTTCCCGCCCACGGAATCGCCCGCCACCGCGATGCGGGTCGGATCCAGATCCTTCGCGGCGCCGTCGGTGACGACCCAGCGGGCGACGGCGTAGTTCTGTTCGATCGCGGTGGGGTACCTGGCCTCGGGAGACAGGTCATATTCCGGAAAGACGACGGCGGCGCCGGTGCCCACGGCGAGCTCCCGCACAAGACGGTCATGGGTGTGGGCGTTGCCGAAGACCCAGCCTGCGCCGTGGATGTAGATGATCACAGGCAGCGGGCCGGCGGCGCCCACGGGCTTGACGATCCGGGCCCTGACCGAGCCGGTCGGGCCGCCCTGCACCGTGATCCACTCCTCGTCCACCGGCGGCCCTGTGATGCCGTTCGACTGGACCTCGTCGACGGCCTGGCGCCCCTTCTCCGGCCCGAGGTCGAACAGATACGGAGGATTCGCGGTGGCGGCGGCGAAATCCGCCGCGGCCTCCTCCAGTACGGGGGTGACGGGCGCGTCAGCAGCCATCTTCGATCCCTCCACGAGCACTCCGATGGAAGGCCCAGGTCAGGGCCTTGCTCCATTCACCCACCTCCCCCCAACGGCCGCCACCTCGCTCACCCGCCCTCATTCCCGCGCGGTATCCGGGCGAGGGGCACCCCATCGCGGGATTCCTGGCTGAGTACGGACCCGTACTGTGCGAGTAACTGTGGGGGCCAGCGGTCCTGCCAGCTGTGCCGGACGGTGAAGTGGAACGGCACCAGGAGCACCACGGAGAGGATCGTCGTGCCCCGTGTCGCCGTCATCACGGCGAGGAGCCAGTGTCGGGGTCCTCGTCACACGTTGATGCGCAGCCGGTCCAGCGGTTCGACCAACTCGGCCTCTTCGTAGTCGAGATGGGAGATCAGGATGCGGTCCAGCACCTGGGTGAGATCCTGCACCTCACCCAGCTGGCTGTCGTCCTGGACGAGGACGACCAGTGCCGCGTCCAAACGGGCCAGGGCCTCCGCGATGACCTCGTGTTCCTGTTCCAGTCGTTCCACCACGGGCCCCAGCGAGGGCTGCTTCTCGCGGAGCTCGGGAAACATGTACTGGTCCTCGATGGTGTGATGGGTGGTGAGGGTCCGGCTGTAGGCGGTGCAGAAGGAACCGAGGGTCCAGTAGTTCTGTCGCAGTGTGAGGCTGTTGATCATCGAACGGGCCGTCGCCGCATCCTGCTGACCGGCCGCCACCTGGGCCACGGCATCCCTGATCTGCCGCATCTCCTGGCGCAGGTTGTCATGGATGCGTACGAGCCGGGTGCCGGTGCTGTGGGAGTGGGCCCCGGTCGACTGCTGCTTGGGGGCGTGGGGGCGGGTCGCCTCGTCCAGGGGGTCGGCGGACCAGAGGTCGATGTGGTCCGGCGTCGCGGGTCGGACGTGCTGACCGACGGGCGCGGTGGGGCGGATCGACGCCGGGAGCGCGTCGACGGAACCCGTGGAGGAAGCGTGCCCCCGCGCCGCCCTGACGGCAGCACGGACCAGCGGCGCCACGTCCTCGGCGAAGGTGCGCAGCTCACGTTCGGCGTCGGGGCTCGAAGGCGCCAGGACGAAGCCGCTCATCCCCTGAGTCAGGGCGAGGTCGGTCAACTGACGCGCCCAGAGTTCGGGTGGTCCGTTGAGGAACCCGTCCGAGGCGAGGCGGGAGAAGCGGCCGGTCACGGTGTAGATGCGCTGCACGGCCGCGGGGTCGCGCCCGGCGGCACGTGCGGCGGTGTCGATGGTGCGGGTCATCGCCGCCAGCGCTTCCGGCGGTGCGTACGCCGAGGAGGGCAACCAACCGTCACCGAGTCGTCCGGTGAGCTCCAACATGCGCCTCTTGTACGAGCCGACCCAGATGCCGATGGGGTGGGGTGGAAACGGACCGGGGCGGGCGCCGTCGAGGAAGTAGTGTCGACCCGCGAAGTCCGCGCCGGCACCGGGTGTCCACAGCGCCCGGATGACCGTGATCGCCTCTGCCAAGGCGTCGACGGCTTCCCCCGGTGTACGACGGGGCCCTCCGACGGAGACGATCGCGTCCCAGAAGGCGCCGGCTCCGATCCCGAGTTCGGCACGGCCGCCGCTGAGGATGTCCAGCGTGGCGGCCGAGCGGGCGAGGACCGCGGGTGGCCGCAGGGGCAGGTTGGCGACATGGGGGAACAGGGACACGCGCTCGGTCCGGGCCGCGAGGTGGGACAGCAGCGTCCAGGTGTCCAGGAACGCCGGCTGGTAGGGATGGTCCTGGATGCCGATGAGATCCAGTCCGATCCCGTCGGCGACGACGGCCAGTCGTACGAGGTCGTCATGGCCGTCGGCCGTCGGCGTGAGGAAGGCGCCGAACCGCAGGTCGTGTCCGTAGTCCGTCATGTGGGTGTGGTGCTTTCCGTGAGCAGCCGGCCGCCTCGGGCGACCGGGAGGGGAAGCCCGCCGGTGCGGCGGGCTTCGGTCAGCAGGCGTTGGCGGTCTCGTCGTAGCCGACAGCTGCCCAGATCTCGGCCAGTGCGGTGAGCTGCTCCGGGGTGAGCTTGTCGAGGAACTCCCGCCGCAGATTGGTCAGATGGACCTTGCGGGCCCGGCGGTACGCTTTGCTGCCGGCGTCGGTGAGGACCGCATCGAATCCGCGGGCGTCGGACGAGCACTTGCGGCGTTCGACGAAGCCCTGTCGTTCGAGGTCGTCGACGATACGGGTGAGTCCGCTACGGCTGATGAGCAGGGACGCGGCGATGTCCTTCATCCGTAGCTGGCCGCCGGGGGCTTCGGCGAGGGTCAGCAGCACCTCGAAGGAGGACGTGGGCAGGCGCTCGGCCGCGACCAACTCGGTATCGAGGGTGCGCAGGAGCCGCAGATGGGTGGAGAGGAGCCCGAGCCATACGGCCCGCTCGGTGCGGTTCAGCGGGCGCGACGGGGAAAGTTCTCTCGTGGTGGTGGGCTGATGGGCGTGGTCGATCCCGTCGACCTCGGCCGCAGGTGCTTCGTTGGCTCTCGGGCTCATGGCCCCTCCAAAAAGTTTGTTTCACAACGAATTATATCCGGGGACCCTTCTGTTGCGGGGCGGGCCCGGTCGCCAGTACGCCGGGCCCGATCGCTACTTCCTGTGCTGATCCGGTCACTCGCCGGGCTGGGGCAGGATGAGCTTTTCGAAGCCGGAGACCATGCCGTATTCGAGGCGGAGTGCTTCGAGCACGGAGTAGGCGTGGTACTTGGTCATGACGTCGGCTCCGGCGAGGCGCTGGGCCCAGGTCTGGCCGTTGTCCGTGACCTTTTCCAGGGTCTTCTTGGTGACGTAGTTGGTCATCTCGTTGAAGTAGTTCTCCCAGAGGACCCAGGCGTTGGAGAAGCCGATCTTCTCGATGTACTCGAACTCCTGGCCGTGGTTGAGGGCCTCTTTGGAGAACTCGACGATGTCGTGGGTGTAGTCGCGGGAGGCTCGGGCGTCCTCGGGAGTGCCGTAGCGGTTGACGTGGCCGGAGACGACGCCCTTGAAGTCGTAGTCGAGGATCCAGTCGTGTGCCTCGGCCCAGCCGCGAATGTTCTCGGAGGCGTCGCAGTGCTTGAAGGCGCTCCATCCGGGGCTGATGATGTCGATCGCGGCGAGGGCCTTCTGCTGCGGGGCGTAGATGAAGATGTTGCCCGGGGTGTGGTTTACACCGTGGTAGTCGAGGTTGAACCGGACGCCGTTGACGTCGAGGGTGGTGCTCTCGGTGAGTGTGTCGGTGGGCAGGGGCAGCCCCCGTTCCCCGCCCAGGTCCGGCCAGCGTTGGATCATCTCGCGGGTGTAGTCATGGGCGATCACCTTCGGCTTGTCGGCGGCGAAGATCCCGGCGGCTCCGATGTGATCGGAATGCCAGTGGCTATAGATGAGGTGGGTCACCGGCTCATCGGTGACCTCCGCGATCGCCCGCTTCAGGTTCTCCCCGAGCAACGGCGGAGCATCCACCACCACCACACCATTGCCCGTGCGCACGAACATGGTGTCGTACGCCCCCGACGTCACGTAGTACGCACCGTCATGGATCTCCTCGACGTGGTACCCCTTCGCCAACCGCTCCGGCAGAAACAACGCACCGTAGCTGTCGGCCGGAATCGGACGGTAGTCCGCCAACGTGTTCAACGGCATACCCGCCGCACCCAACTGATGCCGATCAGTCGGAGTGCCAGGCTTCTCAAAATCGGTCATGACGCACTTCCTCTTGACTGGTGACTGGTGACTGGTGACTGGAACGCCATACGCAGGGCGCTCCCGGTGTGGAGGGGTGGCTACGCCCCGACGCGCAGGACGGAGATCCGTGGTGTGCGGGGCGGACTCGACCAACCACGACCCCGCACGTATGTCCTTTGCTGCCTGCGCGGTCGGGGTGCACGGACAGTGGTCGACCGTGTGCCGGGAGCAAGTCTCTATATAGTTCGTTCTGCAACGAAGATAAACACGCATTTCTCCATAGGTCAAGCGATGTGGTGTGCAGGCGTTTTTCGATGGTGATCCTGTATGAATGACCAGCTCAGAAGCTGGAAGGGAAGTGCTATAGTTCGTTATGGAACGAACTAGATCTATCGTGTGCTGACCTTGTGGACGAGATGGGATTCCATACAGCGGGGTCGGCTCCGGCCTCGCCGATCGACCGGGTCGCCGTCCCCGAACCTGACTGGCGCGATGCCATCACGGCACGGACCTCGGGACGGTCCGTACTCGTCTTGTACGAATCGCCCCCCATCGTCAAGGCCACCGGCGCGTGCTTCCGCGCCGGCACACCCCACGGCCGCCGTCCTGCCGCAACCGCGCCCCGTTGGGACCTGGTCGGTCACGGCGGCGTTCGGGGCGACGCGGACGAGCGCGCCCACCTCCCTCGGAAAGACGCAGGGCGGCCCCGCATACTGCAACGGTGAAGAGCAATCAGATGGCCCTGGACTGTGCGCTACCCATTGAGGAACGGATCGGACGCCTCGCCCTGGCCTGGATCCGCGGCGGCCGTGACGGCAGCCAACTCGTGACCGGGAAAGCCTTCTTCGCCGTCTACTCCTGGCACCTTCGGCACTGGACGGACCATGACATCACCTGGGCCGAGTACACCGCCGCCTCCTTCCACGGCATCGGGGGCAGCGACGGCTGGAACGCCATGCTGCGCGAGCGAGTCATCTGCGTGAGCTGCGGGGACACCTACCGGCTGGAGAACATCGGGCTCTGTACCGGATGCATGAGGTACGCCTGCTACGACTGTGGTGCTCACGCCTCCTGCACCGGTGAGATCGTCTGAACGGACCTCGTTTCTGATCGGGTCGGGGTGGCGGCGCCCGTGCTCCACGCCTGCCACAACCGTGCGTACGCACCCTGAGCGGCGACGAGTTCGTCATGGGTGCCGTGCTCGATGATCCGGCCGGCATCGAGCACGAGAATCCGATCAGCAGTGACGGCTTGGGAGAGCCGATGGGCGATCACCAGTGCTGCCCGCCCCCGGACGACCGCAGCCGCGGCCAGGTCCAGCAGGGCGGCGTCCGCCGTACCGGCGTCAGCGGTGGCTTCGTCCAGGACCACCAACTCCGGATCGGCGAGCACCAGCCGTGCGAGCGCGATGAGTTGGGCCTGTGCCGCAGTCAGTGGATGCCCGCCGTGCCCCACCGGTGTGTCCAGCCCGTTGGGCAGTGTGGGAACCAGGGGTGCGGCCCCCACCAAGGCGAGTGCCCTGAGGACTTCCTCGTCGTCGCTGACGTGTGCGGTGAGGGTGAGATTGTCGCGCAGGGTGCCCGTGAAGACATGGGTCTCCTGGGTCACGGTCATGATCGCCGCATGGGGGACGCATCGGACGATCCTGCCCGCATCGGGACGATGGACGTCGGCGATCAGTGCGGCGAGCGTGGACTTGCCGGACCCCGTTGCCCCGACCAGCGCGACGGTCTCGTCGCGGGAGATGCGCACGCTGACGTCGCACAGGACCGGCCTCTGAACGCGATACGCGAAGTGCACCCCCTGCACGTCCACCACGGTGTCGTCGACTTCCGGTGCGGTGTCCTCGGTCGACGGCGTTGATTCCCCTTCGTCCGGGGGGCCGGGCCGTTGGATGACACCGATGATCCGTCCGAGAGCGGCGAGCGCGGACTGTGCGTCGTCCATGACGAACAGCAGGGCCGAGATCGGGTCGACGGTACGCAGGAACAGCAGTGCGGCGGCGGTCACCTGACCGGCAGTCGCATCACCGGTGAGGGCGAGCCGCACACCGATGCCGAGGACGGCGATCAGCCCGATCGCCTCGGTCAGATTGAGGCGTCCGAACAGCCGGTTCTGCACGATCCGGGTACGCATCGCCCATCGGACGGCCTGCCAGGTGGCATCCCGGACGTGTCCCAGTTGGCGGTGTTCGAGTCGATGGGCGGTGACGGTCGGGAGTTCGGTGAGCGTCCCCAGGATGTGTTGCCCGCGCCGGGACTGCGTGGCGCGCTCGGCGGCGTACACCTCGGGGGCGGTATGCAGATACCAGCGCACGGCGAAGACGTACGGCAGCACGGTCAGGGCGAAGCCCAACAGGAACCAGGGGTCGAGTGCGCCCATGCCGGCGGCGACGAGCAGGATCGTGAACACCGACACGCACAGCCGCGGCACCACCTCCGGCAGTGTGCCGGAGACCTGGGCGATGTCATCGCCGGCCCGGGTGACGACGTCTCCTGCACCGGCGTCCTCCACCGTGCGACGGGGCAGACCCAGGGCTGCGCCGACGTATGCCTCGCGCAGTTCCGCGATCAGCGTTTCCGCGAACCGGGCCAGCGCGCCCGCAGTGATCCAGGTCAGCACCCCTGCGGCGATCGCCGCCCCGACCAAGGAGGCGACCTGCCACCAGAACGACCCCGGCACCCCCGACCCGTCTGACGCGATCACCGTGTCCACGAGTCGCCCGATGACCAGGGGGAAGACGAGGGACACGGCGGCTTCGGCGAGGAACAGGGCGAGGACGCCCGCCAGCCGACGGCGACGGCCGTGCAGCACGGTCCAGAGGTGCGCGGCGACCTGCCCACCCGATGCGACCGGCAGCAACCGGTCGCCGGGATGTGGGGCCTTCACCGTCTCAGACATCGACCCTCGTTTCCTCGTGGGCCATCAGGACCTGATCGGCCACGGTGTGGAAGGCCGCGGCGGCGGTGAGCACGAGCGTGGTCCGCCCGGCCCGGTGCTCTCGGAGACGGGTGGCGATGCGCTGTTCGGTGACGGCGTCCACCGCGGTGGTCGGCTCGATCAACACCAACACCTCCGGGTCCGCGGCAACGGCCCGGGCCAGGGCGATCCGCTGGCGTTGGCCTCCCGAGAGCTCCCGACCGCCATCACCGACCGCGGTGTCGTACCCGTCGGGAAGCTCCGTGGCCTCCATCCCCGCGACCACCAACGCAGTCCGTGCCGCGTCGACCGCGGTCGGTGCGGAGCCGGTGGCACGCACGTTGTCCAGCACTGTTCCCGCCAGGACCCCAGGGGTGCGCGGAGCGACGAGCACGCGCTCGCGGAACAGCGAGGGATGGTGTTCATGCACGGCCCGGCCGAAGTGCTCCACCCGCCCCGACGACGGCATCGCCCTGAGACCGAGGAGTTCGGCCAGGCCCGCCTGGGCGGATTGCGGCAGATCCAGTACGACGAACCCACCGGTGTGGACGACGGCGTTGAGCACGACGTCGTCCGCCAGCCCGAGTCGGTCGAACGTCAGTCGGTCGAACGTCAGGGGGCGCTCAGCGCCGCCGACGGGCACCGCCGTACCCGAAGCGGCGGGATGCGGGGCGTGCGCAACCAGATCGAGGACGCGCCCGGCGGAGGCTTGGGAGACCGCCCAGAACGACCCCAGCGTGCCCACCAGACCGTCGAGCGGCCCGATCAGGGTGACCGCGACCCCGGCGACCGTGACCAACTCTCCCGGTGAGATCCGCCCCGCGAAGGCCGGTACGGCGGCGGCAAGCACCACCACGGCGGCGAACACGTGCGCGGCGGCCGTGCTCACACCCTCGAAGCCGGCCTGCGCACCGCGTGCCGACAGGGTCGCCCGCAACGCCTCACGGCTCACGCCTCGGTAGCGGTCCGCGGCATGACCCTGGGCGTGCAGGCCCCGGATCACCCGGTACCCCGCCACCAGATCGGCCGCAGCCGCTGCGGCATCGGCCAGGCCCGCCTGCTCGGCGCCGCTCCTTCGGCGCAGCGGCCGGGCGGCCATCTGCATGAGCAACAACACCACCGGCAGCGCGATGACCACCCCGATGCCGAGGGCCGGGTGGACCCAGAACAGGATGCCGGCCGCAACCAGCAGGCCGATGACCTCACCCGGCGGGTAGACGGTGACGTAGAGGACGAGGCACGCACGGTGCACATCGCCCGTGGCCAGTGCCAACAGTTGGCCGGGGGCGCGAGCGGGACCCGCCGTACCGCGCTCGTCGAGGATGCGCCCCAGCACGCTCTGGGACAGTTCGAACTGCGCCCGCTGCACACCGAACCAACCCAGCCGGCCGCCGAACCGGTAGCCGAGGTTGATCACCACGTACACACCGACCAGGGCGGCGAGCCAGCCCGCCAGCGCCGATCTGATCGTATCGAAACCCGCCCCCGCCGCCGCGGGAGCGATCACGGTGTCGACGAACTGACCGATGACGACCGGCAACAGCATGGCGGCGATGTTGAACAGCACCAGCAGCAGCGCTCCCGGGAACACCCAGGCCCCCGCGGAACGGATGATCGCCCTGCTCAAACGCGCGGACGACCAGGTGGGGTCGATGCGCAACCGGGGCTCCCGGGGAGCGTCCCCCGCTTCGAACAACCCCCAACGCCGTTCGCCTCCCACGCGTCCTTGTGCCCGCACCCGGGTCAGCCCCACGGGGTGAGCGCGTGGAGGGTGTAGCCCCAACCGACCGTGGTGCGCTCCACGGGGTGCAGGCCCGCGGCGGCGAACAGCGCATGGTGCTCGTCGTGGTCCCGGGCGCCGCCGCCGTGCAGGGCGAACCCGATGAGGTCCTCCTCGTAGTCGTGCTCGTCCGCCACCTCGGGGTTGAGGACGTCGCCGAAGACCAGCACCCGACCGCCGGGGTTGAGGCTGGCGGCTGCCTGCCACAGCACGTGCACCGCGTCGGTGTCGGTGAGCGTGGGCAGCACGTCGGCCAACAGCACCGCGTCGACGGGCACGGGCCGGGCCCCCAGCAGGCTGCCCGCCTCGTAGCCGATGCGCTCGTGCGCCGGGAACACTCGCCGCAGGGCGTCGATCTCCGAGGGGGCGGCGACGATCGTGGCGTGCAGCCCGGGATGCGCCTTGACCAGGGCTGCGGCGAAGCTACCGGGTGCCGGACCTGCGACCGCGATCGTGGACAGCCCGGCGAATGCGGTGGCAGCGGCGACGGCACCGGCCACGTACACGGCTTCCCCGGCCTCGTGCTCGGTGCGGGCGGCCAACAGGTCCGGGTCGTCCGCGATGTGTTGGGCGTACTCGGTGCCGAACCACCGGTCGTGGTCGCCCTGCCCGGTGCGCACGGCGGACAGCAGCGACAGGACGCCGCCGAGTTCACGCCGGGCGTGCAGCCCGTCGAGGTCGAAGGCATCGACGACGTGATCGCTTTCCAACTCCCGGCCCAGACCGGTGAGCCGGTGGCGGCCGTCATCGAGGCGTTCGGTGATGTCGAGGGCGGCCAGGAAGCGCAGCAGCTTGGCCAGCCCCTGAGGCGCGGCGCCGGTCGTCGCGGCGAGCTCGGCGACGGTACGCGGACGATCGTCGAACGCGGCGGCGAGGCCGATCGTCGCCGCGACCCGGAGGGCGAAGCCGGGCAGGATCTCCGCGAGTTCGTGGAACCGCCTCCCCTCGTCCTCGCCCGCGTCGACCTCCCCGGAGGCGGGCCGGGCGGAGTCCTCGTCGTTCACCGTGACCTGGCGGCGCCAGTACCCGGTGACGTCGATCTGTTCCCTGCTCAGGCCCTTCTCGTTCTTCAGCCACCGTCTGATCGGGGCGAGGGTGAGGGATTCGCCGGCCGCCCAAGCGAGGACCGTCCCCTCCCACCACGGAGCCTTCCGGATGGCGTCGAACAGCAGCGTCGTCGTGCCCGGCTCCGCGCCGTCCCGACTGAGCCAGGTCAACGTCACCCCGTGAGGGACCGGGAGTTCCTGCCGGTGCTCGGGCCGGCCGACCTCGATGAACACCTGACCACGGGCCCCGGCGGGCCACTCCTCCAACCAGCGGCCGATCGCCGGCAGCGCCGTCTCGTCGCCGGCCACCAACGTCCAGTCCACCCCCTCGGGGTGCCGCGAGGACGACTTCGGCCCGGCGATCTGCACCCGCTCACCCGGCTGCACCCCGTACGCCCACGCCGATGCGGGACCGACGCCGTGCTGGACGAAGTCGACGTCCAGTTCCCCGGCCACGGGGTCCCAACGGCGGACCGTGTACGTACGGGAGAGCATGTGGGGGTTGTTGCGGGGCCAGTTCAGCAGCCCGTCCGCCTGCGTCGGTCCGACGACCGCCTCGGCGTCGGGATGCTTGAGGAGGATCTTGAACTCGTCGTCGAACCCCTCCGAGCGGAACGCGGCCACCGGATAGCCATTCGCCGCGGTGTGAGCGGCCAGTTCGGGACCGCCGAGGGTGATCCGACGCATCGCGGGCGTCACGTCCGTCACCCGGAGGACGTCCAGCGTACGAGTGGTGATGGGGAAGACCTCGATGGATCTCAGGCTCTGTGCCATGGGTGTCTCACTTCTGCGCGTGGGTGTCGACCGGGACCGTGCCGCTGGGCGCAACCGTGCCGTTGGGAGAGGCGGGTGCAACAGCTGCATCGGGCTTGGGGGGTGTCGCTCTCGGATCCAACGGCACCACCGTCGGGGTGCCCGTCACGGGATCGGGAACGACGAGGGAACGCAGCCCGAAGACCTCCTCGATCAGCTCCGCGGTGATGACCTCCCGTGGGCTGCCGGTGGTGACGACGCCACCGTCGCGCATGACGACGAGGTGGTCCGCGTAACGGGCGGCCTGGTTCAGATCGTGGAGCACCGCCACGATCGTCTTGCCCTCGTCGTGGAAGGTGCGGAACAACTCCATCAGCTCGTACTGGTGGGCGATGTCCAAGAAGGTGGTCGGTTCGTCCAGCAGCACGATCCGCGTCTGCTGCGCCAGCAGCATCGCCACCCACACCCGCTGCCGCTGCCCGCCCGACAGTTCGTCCACCAGACGACCGGACAGTTCGGTCACCCGCGTCGCGCGCATCGCTGCCGCCACGGCCTCCTCGTCATCGGGGCGCCACTGGTGGAACAGGCTCTGGTAGGGGGCGCGACCACGGGACACCAGATCCGCGACCCGGATCCCGTCGGGCGCAAGGGAGGTCTGGGGGAGCAGCCCCATGCGGCGGGCGATCTCCTTGGAGCGGTAGGTGCCAATCGCCTTTCCGTCCAGCAGCACCTGGCCCGCCGTCGGGGTCAGCACCCGGGCGAGGGCACGCAACAGGGTGGACTTGCCGCACCCGTTCGGGCCGATGATCGCCGTGAACGACCCGTCCGGTATCCGTACCGAAAGGTGGTCGGAGACGACGGCCCCGTCGTACCCGATGGTTGCTCCGTCGACGACGAGTCGCGACGGGGCGGCCGGCTCGGCGACGGGATCGTCGGTTCGTCTCTCATCGGTCATGAGGGTCATGTGATCGTTCTCTTCGGGAGGCATCGACGATGCCGCGGAGGCGGGAGAGGTCATCGGGCTGCCCCGTACTGACGCCGGGACTCCTGCACCAGGAGCCAGATCAGATAGAGACCGCCCAGACACACGGTGAGCAGACCGACCGGGATCGGCCGGTAGGACTGTGCGACGAGGAGCGCCAGGAAGTGCGCCGCAGCGAGCAGCACCGCCCCCATCGCGGCTGCGGGGAGCATCCCCACACCGGGAGAGCGGGTCAACCGCCGGGCCAGTTGCGGTGCGATGAGGGCGATGAACCCGATCGGCCCCGCTGCGGCGGTCACCAGGGCGGCCGTCGCGACCCCGACCACCAACAACGCGAGCCGGACCGAGTGGACCCTGGTGCCCTGGGTGACGGCCGCGTCGTCGCCCAGTTCCAAGCGACGCAGTGCCGGGGCGAGGAGCGCCGCGGCCAGAGCGATCACCGCGGCGATGAACAGCGAAGGGACCATGCTGCTCCACGTCACGCGGCTGATGGACCCGGCACCCCAGAACCCCACGGTCATCGCATCGCTCAGATCGGCACGCGTGATCAGATAGGCGTTGATCGAACCGAGCATCGCGGACACTCCGATGCCCACGATGATCAGTCGGAACCCCTGCACACCGCGTCGGTAGGCAAGTACGTACACCAGGAACGCCGTTCCCAGACCTCCCACGATCGCCGCGCCGGCGACGGACCAGTAACCGCCCTTCCCGAGGACCAGGATGGACAGCACCACGGCGGTGTAGGAGCCGGCGTCGAAACCGATCACGTCCGGCGAACCGAGGGGGTTGCGGGTCAGCGACTGGAAGATCGCCCCGCCGATGCCCAACAGCGCACCGAACACGAGGGCGGCCACGGCCACCGGTAGCCGCCACTCCACCACGATCATCCGATGGAAGTCCGCGCCGGACCCGGTGAGTGCCGCGACGACGTCCCCGATCGTCAACGCGTACTCCCCGAACCGGATCGCCACCAGGGCCAGCGTCACCGCCGTGAGGAACAGGACCCCGGTCACGGTGGCTTGGCGAACGCCGATCCGTACGGAGAACCAGCGGCAGCGCACGGCGCGGACCGCATAGCCGAACTCGACTGCGCCCGAGCCACGCGCATCCACCGACCGGACACCGCCGGGCGGGTTCCCCGAGATGTCTCCCCTCACAGTCCGCTCGCCTTCCGACGTCGTACGAGTGCGATCAGCGCGGGCGCACCGATCACGGCGGTCAGAATGCCGACCTCTATCTCGCCGGGGCGGGCGATCACCCGCCCGAGCACGTCTGAAGCGAGGATCAGCACTGGGCCGACCAGCGCGGAGTAGACGATGATCCACCGTTGGTCGGGCCCGACGAACCAGCGGACGATGTGCGGCACCATCAGACCCACGAACGCGATCCCGCCGGTGAGCGCCGTGGCGCCGCCGGCCAACAGGGTTACGGCGACCACGCCCAGGATCCTCGTGCGCACCACCTTCGTCCCCAGCGAAACCGCGAGGTCGTCGCCGAGGGCGATCGAGTTCAGCGAACCCGAGACCGCCACCGCGATCAGTAGTCCGACGCCGAGGAGCGGAGCGACCACCAGCGTGTCGTCGAAGCTCGTGCGGGCGATGGACCCCAAGCCCCAATTGCGGATCGAGCGGAAGGTCTCCGGGTTGATCAGGGTCAAGAAGGTGCTGAATCCGTTGAGCACCGCGCCGAGGGCGACTCCGGCCAGGACGAGTGTCACCGGCGATGCCGTCCCCCGCGTGGCCGAGCCGATGAGGTACACCAGCACCGTGGCGATCGTGGCCCCCGCGAACGCGAACCAGACGTAGCCGGTGATCCCGGACAGGCCGAAGAAGCCCACGCCGAGAGTGACGGCGAACCCGGCGCCCGCGTTCACACCGAGGATGCCCGGGTCGGCGAGCGGATTGCGCGTCAGCGCCTGGATCACAGCCCCCGCCACCCCCAGCGCAGCCCCCACGGCGATGCCGACGACCGTGCGCGGCACCCTCAACGTCCAGACGATGACCGACGCCTCCGATGTGTCGGGGGTCCAGAACCCTCGCCACACCTGTGCGACGGGCACGTCGTTGGCACCGACGGCCAAGCTCGCCGACACGGTCACCGTGAGGAGGAACAGGAGCACCACCAGGCCGAGGATGCGGCGCGGTGCGCCGGCGCTCGGGTCGCGGCGGGCGGCCGAGAGGCTCCCTGCGGGGGCGCGAGTGATCGTCATGCGCGGACGACCGCCCCGGGGGAGACGGTGCCCTCGGGAGCGGTTCCGGAGTGGGCGGGGAAGCCGACCGTGTCCGGCCGGCCCCCCTCGGTGCTGTGTCTCAACGGATCGCCTTCGCACCGAACTCGGCGAGCTGCTCGATCAGCCAGGGCACGCTCAGCACGCTCTGGACGTTGAGTCCCCAGGCGAAGTGGTTGGTCGACGTCTTCTTGTCCGCCGGATTGGTGATCGCCCGCCCATCTGCGACGGCCGGGACGGCCTTGACCAGTGGTGCGTCGACGAAGTACTCGGGGTTGGCAGAGGTGCTCAGGAGCAGGAAGTCGGCGTCGATAAGACCGACGAGCTCATCGCTGATGGTGCCGTCCTTGGTGAACTTCGACGCGGCGGCGGGCAGGACGAAGCCGAGCTGTTCGAGGAGGAGTGCGGTGTCGGAGCCGGGAGCACTCGCGTAGTACGGACCGTACTTCTCGTCGTACACGATGACGTGGGTGGCGCTCCTGCCCTTGAACTCGGGGTGGGCCGCGCGTGTCTGCACCACCTTCTTCTCCGCGGCTGCGACGGCCTTCTCGGCAGTGGCCGTGAGGTCGAGGGTGCTGCCCAACTTCCGGGTGAGCTCCTGCCAGCTCAGATCGCCCTGAGCCGCGTAGAGCACGGGTGCGATGGCGCTGAGCTTGTCGAATCGGGCCTGGTCGAACGTCTCATACGCGGCGAGGGCGACGATGAGGTCAGGGGAGGCGGCGGCCACCGACTCGGCGGACACCTCGGTTCCCGCTTCCGCGTCCCACAGCGTCTTGATGCCCGCGACGTCGCCCTTGTCGAGCCAGGGGTTGCGGTCGACGGTCGACGGCGCGAACACCGGCGTACCGCCGAGGGCGAGCAGCGCATCCGTATCGAGGGTGTTCGCGGTGACGATCGCAATGCGGTTCGGGCGCTTGTCGAGTTTGGTGCTGCCGAAAGGCGTCTTGAGAGTGAGTGGATAGGTGGTCGAACCTTCGGCAGCTGGCAGGGAAGTCGAGGTCTTGGCCGAGCCCTTGTCCGTAGCGGGATCGCCGGAGGTCCCACATGCGGTGATCAGCACCAGGCCGGTGATGAGGGCGCCGACCAGCCGGGCGGCGCGGGAGCGGGGGTTGCGCATGGCGTGCATGGGGCCTTCCGAGTAGTGGTGCTCTGTGCCAGCCCTGTGCGACGACCGAGCGGACTGGGCGACACGGGCTCCCAACTATGGTTAGCCTTGCCTATGTGATGTCTCCAGTGCGAAAAACGACAACTTCGATGCAGATCACGACAGGGGGAGTGAGCGGATGACCCCGAGGCGACGTGATGCGCGATCACACGCGAACCTCTCCTCGCTGGACTTCCCGCTCCACATTCCGAGTGTCGACATCCCCGAGCGGGTGCACGACGACGAACATATGGCGCTCTGGCAGATCAGGGGCAGCACCCTGGTGCAGTGTGGAGAGACGACCGTAGAGATCACCGAAGGGGAGGTCATCTGGCTGCCCGCGGGAACCAGGCACTCACTGGAGGTCCGGGCGAACTCCGTACTGTTCCCGCTGTCGATCTCGGTGGACGAGATCGCAACGGTGCTCACGGACATCACGGTCGTTTCGATCCGCAACGACGAGAAGATCTACTTCCTCGCCCTTCACCAGAGTCAGAGCACGATCATCCGACCGTCCGCGAACATCCAACGGCAGGTGTTGTCGATCCTTGAGCGCCGTGTACTGGCCCCCGACGATCTGCCGTTGCCGACGAGTCCCGGCGCCGCGGCGGTGGCCGGTGCCCTGTTGTTCAATCCGGGCGACGACCGGCGCATCCTCGATTGGGCACTCGAAGTGCGGACCAGCGGTCGCAGTCTGGAGCGGGCCTTCGTCGCGGAGACCGGATTCACGTTCGGGCAATGGCGCACCAGGAGCCGTATGCATGCCGCGGCCCGACTCCTGCGTGCGGGTTCGTCGGTGGTCTCCGTGACCCAACGCGTGGGCTACGAGGACCCCAGCAGCTTCGCCCGCGCCTTTCGCGACTTCTACGGCATGAGCCCCACCACGTACGCAACGCCGGATTAGCACAACTGACGGGCCGTCAACTCCTTCTTCTGCGGTACTGACGTGATCGCCGTGCCGACCGCCGACCCGCGGGCCTCGGAGCTGATCGTTGCACGGGCTCTGATTGATGCCCGTGTTTGGTGTCACAACAGATGACATGGCAGGTGAAGGTGGGCTTCGTCTCTCCGTCGGGACGGGGCGAGGGCCTTTCAGTCGGGGATGTCCGGTATATGTGAGCTCGTTCCCCGAGGAGCGGAACGAGTGGTCGACATCGCAACACCCCATATCTACAGGGCAGTTGGGAACACCCTGTGGAATCCGGGATTACTTCCCCCATGCAGCCCCTGCTCGCGTTCAATGGTCTCCGGCCGAAGCTCGTACGGACGTGCGAGACGACCCGGCCTCGTGTGGAAGGGACGGAGATGGACGGCAAGCGGGGGTCGGGGCACCACCCCCGGAGGTGCGGCACCCACGGTGTGAACCGACCTTCGAGCCGTTCCGGGAACCCCCCTCCCACGACGAATCGTCGATCGAGAGGAAAACGGAATGAAGAAGCGAGTCAGGTCGCGGATATGGCTCGGCGCTGCGCTGGCGACCCTGATGTCGACGTTCGCGTTGGTACCGGGAGTCGCACAGGCACAGGGTGAAACCGGGAACCGTTGCTCCGGGGGCTATGTGGCGCTCACCTTCGACGACGGCCCGACGGCCAGTACGCCCGCGTACCTCAAGGCACTGCGCGATGCTGGGCGAGTGCGGGCCACCTGGTTCGTGACCGGCGCCCTGGCTGCTGCGGACCCGAACGGAACCCGCCGTATCGCCGCCGACGGCCACCGCATCGGCAACCACTCGTACACCCACCCGAACCTCGTCGCGCTCGATGCGGCCACCGCCTTCGCGGAACTGCGCGACACCAGCCGCGTCGTCCGGGAACAGACAGGCCGTGCACCGACGCTCTTCCGGCCGCCGTTCGGGAGCACGGATGCCCGAACGAGACAGGACGCGGCGAGACTTGGAATGACGGAGGTGATCTGGACGGCCGACACGGTCGACTGGAGCGGCATTTCGAGCGATGCCATCGTGGCGAACGCACTCACGGTGCAGTCGGGAGGCATCGTCCTCCTCCACGACGGCATCCCGGCGACGCTCGCCGCCATTCCGAAGATTGTCGAAGGGCTGGCGGAGCGCAAGTTGTGTGCGGGACGGATCGTGTACTCACCCACGCCGGTCCAGGCATGGCCGGGCCTGACCTTCCACGCCAAGGCCGAGCGTTGGTGATACAGGCGACCCCGGTGCCAACCCCCGCCTAGTCGCAGGGAACGTGACACACCATCCGCTGGTTCAGTGGTTCGTCGTCGACCGTTCGCGGCCCGGTGCCCGGACGGCCGACGGCGCCTGGGGCCATCGGTTGTCGGTTGTCGCGCCGACCACACCGCAACGCCTGGTCAGCTGCTCGAACAACTCCTCCCCATGGACGTGCCCGTTCGGACCGGAGCGTTCCATCCCTGTTCACCCATCGGTGCGTTCAGGCCAAGGAAGGTCTTTTGCCGCCAACTCCGGTCAAGCGGGTCATGGAGCGTCGCCGTGCTGGATACACAGGAAGGCCGGGAGGCGGCCCGCACTTCCGGGCTCTGCCGTTGGCGGACGGAAGCCCGGGCGCAGGGCGCCCAGGGGGGAGAGGGACGTGATGCCCACCAGGACGGTCAGTCGCACGGACGGTGAGCCATGAGTCGGCGTCGCCCGGCCCGGCGGAGGACCGGACGGCCGCGTCGGCGGCCGATCCGTCGGCGCGGCGGCAGCAGCAGTTCCATGCTGGCCCTCGGTGCGTTCGTGGTCGTGGCGTTGGGGAGCCTGGTGGTGGGGGTGTTGCGATGGCTGACGGCACATCCGCCCGTCCTCGTCCTGCTCCTGGTCGCCGTCGCGGGTGGAGCCGGAGTCTGGGCAGTGCGCCGGCGGGAGCGCAGCCGATGGGCAGAGGCACGCCAACGCGGGCTGCGGTTCGCAATGCCGCAGATCGACGCCCTGCACCACCGCCAGTTCGAGTACGCCGTCCGTGATCTGATGCGTCGGGACGGGTGCTCCGACGCGGAGCAGGTCGGGGGAGCCGGTGACAACGGCGCTGATGTGAAGGCCACCGATCCGTACGGTCGCCGATGGGTCATCCAGTGCAAACACCGGAAGGCGGGCACGGCCGGATCCGCGGTCGGAACGCCCGACCTCCATGTACTGAACGGCACCGGCCGCCCCGTGCACCACGGTGATGTGGTCGTACTCGTCACCAACGGTCGCTTCACCGCGAAGGCCGTCGACTTCGCCCGCTCACAGGACCTCCATCTGGTCAACCGCGCTCTCCTGGCGCAGTGGGCCGCAGGTTCCACACCGCTGTGGGACCTCCTCGGCACCGTGCCGCCACCGCGCCGCCCGACCTCACTGTCCTGACCCGACCTCCCGTCCAGACAGGACAACGTCATGCGGTCCCTCCCCGAGGTCCCAGGTGTACTGGGCCCAGATGTGACGCGACGGGTCGGCGCACCGGGAACGACCGTATCCCCGCAGGTCCGGCAGGACGACGGTATGCCGGTCGACGAGTCGGGTCGGCGAGCGGCAGCAGACTGGGGTGGTCCGGGCCGCCGGCGTGCAGCAGGACGACGAGCAACCCCCGGCGAGAGCGAGGCGCGCCCCCGTGTGGTCATCTTGTTGGTGTTGTGTCACCTGCCTCACCGCGCTGCCGAGCGGTGAGCCCGAGCCACCGCAAGCAGCAACAAGGGCCGACCCGCGACCACACACGCCGGACGCGCACCTCCACGACGTTCCGGGGAGGGAAGGAGTCGAGCGAGAGCGGGTCACCCAAAGCATTCCGGACGACGAGGAGTGGACACCATGGCACTGCAACAGCCCCCGTACTTCGGGCTGGACCTCAACACACCCCTCCCCCATTCGGAGGAACTGACCAGGCGACTTCGGATGGCGGACGAGTCGGGGTACGACCTCTTCTCCGTCATGGACCACCCCTACGCCGGCGACCGGCACGAGGCGTACGCGACGCTCGGCTATGCGCTGGGCCACACCCGACGGATCAGTGGGTACGTGGGCGTCACCAATCTGCCACTGCGCCCCGCACCGGTCCTGGCCCGTACGGTCGCGGCGCTGTCCTCCCTCTCCGGAGGGCGGTTCGTCCTCGGACTGGGCTCCGGCGGGATCTGGGACCGCATCACGCAGTTCGGCGTGCCACGGATGAGCCCCGGGGACGCGGTGAGTGCCTTCGAGGAGGCCATCGTCCTCATCGGAAAGCTCACGGGGGGCGGAACCGCCCAGGTCACCTACGAGGGGCGGTTCTACCAGGTCGCCAAGGCGACGCCCGCCCCCGTACCCACGCCCAGGATCTGGACTGGGGCGAACGGCCCTCGGGCCCTGGCGATCACCGGGCGCCTCACGGACGGCTGGATCCCGAGTTTCGGCGCGGACTGGCTGTCCGAGCGGTACCGCACCTCCCGCCCGTTGGTCGACCGCGCCGCTCAGGAAGCGGGCCGGGACCCCTCCGAGGTCATCTCCTACTTCAACTTCGGCGGTGCTCTCACCGACCACGACCTGCCCGCTCCCCGGGATGCCGAAGGGCGCTGGGTCGGCGGATCCACCCGGCAGTGGATCGAGGAGCTCACCGGTGCCGTCCTGGAGCACGGGGCAGGAGGATTTAACACCCATCTGACCGACTCCAGCGGTGAGGCCGACCTCGACACGGCACGACGGTTCGCCGACGAGGTCATTCCCGCGGTCCGCGCCGCCGTCGCGGCTCACTGAGGGGGCCACAGAGGTGACCGGCTGACCGGGATGCGCAGGCTGTTCCGCATGCCCGGTCCTGCTTTCCTCAGCCGAGGAAGTTCCGCACCAGTTCGATCATCTGGTTCGGATTTCCGATCCAGTCCATGTGGCCCTGGCCTTCGATCTCCGTGAGGGTGCTGCCGGGAATTCCGGAATGCAATTGCCGTGAGCCCTCGATGGGAATCATCTCGTCCTGCGCGAAGCCGATGATGAAGGTGGGAGCGGTGATCTTCGGCAGAATTCCCCGAATGTCACTCAGTAGACCCATCTCGATCTGCCGAGAGATGCCCGCTTCCGGCCAGGCGTGGTTGTCGAGCGAGGCTGCCAAACCGTCGTGGCCCCAACTGTTGACCGCGGTGGGACTGAACCCGGTCAGTGTGGTGAATCGTCTGAACAGATCGAGATCAGTTGCCAGTAACTTGGCCCAGGTCTCGAAGTAGAACCGGTGCCGCGGATCCGGATACGCCCAGGAACCGGCCAGGATGAGCTTGTTGACGAGGTCAGGGCGTTCGGCCGCCACTGTTGCCGCGACTGCGCCACCGAGGGAGAATCCGAGCAGGTCAACCGGTCCGTCGACGGCGTCCTCGATGACGCTGGCGGTCTGCTCGGCGAGCTGGCTGAGGGTCAGCGGCCCGCCGCGGTCGGTGGTCTCGCCGCTACCGCTGAGGTTGGGGCGGATGACGGTGCGGTCCTCTGCAAGGACCTTGACGACCGTGCCGAAGGCTCCCTCAGCACTACCGCCGACCCCGTGCACCAGGGCGAGGCCGGGGCCGGTTCCTTCCACTTCGTACTGTACGGAACCATCGGTGTAGGCGGCATGGGGCATGATCGGCATCCTTTCCTGGACCGGCCGTTCGCCGTCCTGGTGGAGCTTTGGACAGTCGCGGCATGGTGATGAATTCAGCGAAGGGTTCAGCGCGGTGCGCGGCTGCTAAATTCCTCATTCCCCGCAGGGAATATGCCTGGCCAGTTGATTCGATGCCGACCTTAGCAAAGGGGAGTGTGAAAACGGCTATCGATCGGCAGGGACCATGGTCCTAGTCCCTTTTGCTGATGTGTATGCGACCGAGGGCGTAGGGGGAATTGTCTGCGGCGACGGTAGAGTGGATCGGTCCTTCTGGACTCCGATTCCATCTACTCGGAAACGCCGAGTCCGCGTGGGCACCCCAGGGGGTGGACGCCCACGCGGACGGTCGTTGAAGCAGCGATTCCCGCCACTCCGAGACGTGCCGACGTCTCCGTGTGTGTCGCTGCACCTCTGCAACGACGGTGCGGCGACACACGCACGACAGGCCGTACGTTGTTTCGAGGCGGAAGCTTCCGCCTCGTGGTGGTTGCTCGTGGTGGAAGTCTTGTGCGGGGGAGTGGCCGGACGGGACCCGGAGTCAGTGGGGCGGTGGGGTGCACGGGATCCGTGCCGGCACCGGTCGTGTCCGGGCGGGGTCGCGCGGTGGGGCCTTGGTCCATTGCCGTACCGCGGTCAGTCTCGGGCCGTCGTCATCTGTACGGTCGTCAGATGCGCGTCACCGGCGGGGGAAGGGGCCCGAGAGCCGGCGGACCGGGGTCCGGGCGGTCCGTCAGTAGGCTTGCAACAGGTACTTGGTGCGGAAGCCGCTGGTGGAGCAGTCGAGGGTGCTCTGTGTGCTCGTGTAGGTGAAGCCCGATGGGACGGAACATGCCCACAGTCCCGTTGTGGGCGTGCGCAGGAAGTACTTGGTGCGGAAGCCGCTGGTGGAGCAGTCGAGGGTGCTCTGTGTGCTCGTGTAGGTGAAGCCCGAGGCGGTCGTGCACGCCCAGAGACTGTCCGATGGCGGCTGGACGAAGTACTGGGTCCGGAAGCCGGTCCCTCCACAGCTCAGTGTGTTCTGCGTGTCGCTGTAAATGTAGCCGGGCGGGATGGAGCAGGACCAGAACCCCGCGAGAGCCCCGCTCTCGGCCTTGGCGACTGCCCCACGGCTGTCCGCGGCGGAGCGTTCGGCGGGGGGTGTCGAGGCTGACGCGGTCGTCGGAACCAGTGCGGCGGCCAGCATCACGGCCGCGGACCCGCTGCCGAGCAGAAGCGTACGAAGTCTCGATCGGATCATGAGGAAGGAACTCCTAGTAGGTCGCTCGTCGGACAGAAACCAACGGATGGGCCGACCGGATCTGTCCCTCGTGCCGGCCACCGCAGAGCGTGCGTTCGAATGGTCACAGTTGCATAGGCCCCCGACAAGGGCGGTTCGGTGGGTTCGGTTTGATTCCGGTCGTTCTGAGTAAACGTCCACCTGCGTGTTCGCAGGTGAAACCGTCTACTGCCGCGCAACACCTCGGCCGAAACAGCACGGCACCTCCCAACGACCCGGTGACAACCCGCCCCCAACAGTGCATTCACCTGCGCTGGTCCGAGGCGTTCGAGGGCAACCGTCCGCCGAAGACCGTCGATGACCTGGGGCGGGTGCATGGGATGCAATGACAACGGGAACGGTTCACGACTGCCAATGGAGTGGGCCGACGCTGAGGACAACGGTGTCCATTCGTGTGAGGACGATGGGTGCGATGGCTGCGGCCCAGGGGTCAACTGCCGTCCCGTTACCCAACAGTGGTCACTTCCACCCCCGCATCCCCATGGTCAGTGTGCCGTTGTTGCAACGGGGTGAGGGCATAGTGCGGAGTGGCCCACTCCGTGGCGTTGCTCCACACCACGGCCATTCGGGCGGTCGACCGTGCGCCGACGGGTGGAAGTCGTGTCCCCTACTGCCTGCCGTGGAACGGCCCTACGGTCGGCGTGGGTTGAGTTTGTGCTCGATCAGGGCGAGCGCGTCATCCACGAGCTGGTCGAAGTACTCGTCACTGCTGATCGGGGGCAGTTCTGCTGCTGCCCGAGCGTTCGGTAGGTCCAGTTCGGGATGGGCGTCGAGCAGGGGCGCGGGTACCGGCTGCCGAATGAAGGAGCGTTCGGTCTCGTCACCGGGGTCGTAGCGATAGTCGACGAGGAGGACATGGCGAAGACGCCTAGGAGCAGGCGGGCGCGCACCCGGATCGCGTCCTCCAGGCTCAGCCCGATGACGCACAGGAACGCCAGCATCTCTTCCGGCTGTTCGAGCCGGGCGGGGTGGATCTCTCCCGGTGTGACGCGTTCGTTCGTCATGGGAGATGAGGGTGGCGCGTGGAGCCGAATCGGCGGGTTGTGGTCAGGTGTTCGCGGTGAGGCGGGCTTCGAAGCCGTCGAGGATGGATCGGAGGCCGAACTCAAAGGTGTGGTCGGGCGCTGCCGCGTACTGAGAGGCGGCGGTGGTGTCGAGGCGTTCGCGCAGCCGGGGGAATCGCCGGGCGATCTCGGTGGCGTGTGCCATGGCATCCGCCATCGATTGCTCGGCGTCGGCACCGTTCTTGCTCAGCCGGCGGTTCAACGAGACCTCGGCGGCAGGTCCGAGAGCACTGCCGAGTACGAAGAGGAGCACGGTGCCGGCGGCCCGGCTCGCGTCGGCGGCCCCGAAACCCGCCTTCTCATAGATGGCGAGGCTCAGGTCGTCGTGGCCTGCCTGACCGGGGCCGTACAGGAAGTGGCTGCCGAACGCCTGGCCGAGCCAGGGGTGCCGGGTGAGCATCCGGTGCATGTCGGTGGCTTGGGCGGTGGCGGCCGTGCGCCAGTCCATGCTGTCGAGGTCGGGCGGTTCGACCTCAAGCCAGACGGCATCGCTGGCGAGTCGAACCAACTCGTCCTTGGTCTTGATGTGCCAGTAGACGGCCGTGGCCGCCGAGCCGAGCCGCTTGGCCAGGCTGCGCATGTTGAGGCCGTCCAGTCCCTCCTCATCCAACAGTTCGATGGCTGCACGGACGATCCGGTCGGGGGTCAGTGTGTCTCGCGGCATGGCCCTCACTCTAGTTGAACTTAGTTCATGCCCGCGCTTGCACTTTGTTCAAGTGGCGGTCTACGCTGCTCTCGTACTTAGTTCAAGTTTCGGAGGGGGAGCAGATGTCGCAGAAGGAACTGTTGGATTTCACCCGGGCGCGGGCCGAGGAGTTCGGAGTGCCGGGCGTCGCCGTCGGAGTACTGTTGGACGGTCGTGAGACCTACGCCGCGCACGGAGTGACGAGCCTCGCCAACCCACAGCCGGTCGACGAGAGGACGCTGTTCCCGCTGGCGTCGGTGTCCAAGACCTTCACGGCGACCGCGCTGATGCGCCTGGTCGCGGAGGGGAAGGTGGATCTGGACGCTCCCGTACGGCGCTACGTCCCCGAGTTGCAACTCGCCGACGAACAGGCCACGGCCGAGATCACCGTGCTCAACCTGCTCAACCACACCGCCGGTCTGGACTGGAACCTGATCGACGACGGGCACGGCGACCGTTCCTTGGCCGGGCTCGTGGCCAAGCTGCCCGAACTGCCGCTGATCGCACCTCCCGGCGCTCGCGCCTCATACAGCCAGGCCGGATACAACCTGGCCGGACGGGTCGTCGAAAAGGTCACGGGCCTGCCCTTCGAACAGGCCATGTCCTCGCTCGTCCTGGGGCCCGTAGGACTCTCGGACACCGTGTACGGCCTCACCGAGGTGATGGTCCGCAAGTTCTCGGTGGGTCACAATCCGGACAGTGGCGATGCGTTGCGGGCGGCCCGGCCCTGGGGTGCGTTCAGGGAAGGCGCGCGCGGTGACAATCCCGGCGGCGGCCTCGCCTCGTCCGTGAGCGATCTGCTGCGTTGGGCCCGCTTCCAACTCGGCGACGGAGAAGGGGTGTTGCCCGCCGAAGCGCTCCACCTCATGCGGGAGCAGACGGTCGCACTGCGCGCCAGCACCCTCGGCGACGGTTTCGGCATCTGTTGGTTCCTGCACGACCTGGATGGTGTGCGGGGAATCGGACACGGCGGCTCGGGCAACGGCCAGTTCGCCGAACTGCTCATCGTGCCCGAGCGCGACTTCGCCGTGGTCTCCCTGGCCAATGCCGGCCCCGACGGATACCTCTTCAACCAGTCCATGGTGAAGTGGGCGCTCGAACACCACCTCGGCATCGTCGAGCGGACGGTGGAACCGGTCCCATACGACGAACGGCGGGCCCGTCAGGTCGTCGGCCGCTATGAGATCGACGCCATGAACGTCGACATCGCCACCGACGGCACCCGGCTCACCCTGGCCGTCGAGATCAAGCCGGAGATCCGCGAGGCGTCGGACGAGGAGATGCCCCCGGACTACGGTGCCGCGGCCATCGGGTTCCTCCCCGGTGATGGCGATGAGTACGTCGTCACCGAGGGCGGTCTTTCCGGGCAGCGCGGCTACTTCTCCCGCAATGGCAAGGGCGAGATCGTCGGTGTCGACCTTGCCGGCCGACTCTTCAACCGGACCACGCCAGTGTTGTGATCCGATGAGGACTCGCTCCCCGTCGCCCCGGTGACCCTTAGCTCAGCTTTTCGTGGAAGATGTCCCTGGGAATTCCGGGCGACACGGAGGAGAGTCATTCCGTGCCTCGCTCCGTACGGATCCGCCGGCTGAGTATGTGTGCGGATGTCGCCAAGTCCCTGTGGTGGAAGGGTGAAGAGCGCGGCGGGTGAACCCCGCCGCGGACAGTCCGAGTTCAATACGATGGAGGTAGGTCATGCGACAGTTAGGAACGGTTGCCGCGGCCATGGTGCTGGCGGGAGCCGCAGTGGTCGGATCGGCCGGGGCGGCGGGCGCCGCGACCGGCCAGGCGGGCAAGGCCCCCTCGGCGCCCGTGTGTTCCACCCCTTGGGGAAGCGGCACCGAAGCACTCACCGGTACGAGCTTCGAGACGCTGAAGAACATTCGCACGGGTCAACACGCGTGCTACGACCGTATGGTCTTCGACATAACCGGCGCCACCGGCAAGATCGGGTACCACGTCAGCTATGTCAACGCCTTCCACCAGGACGGCACCGGCACGCAGATCCCGGTCAAGGGCGGTGCCATCCTCCAGATCTTCGTGAACGCTCCCAGCTACGACCCGGAGACCGGCAGTGTCGTCTATCCCGGTCGGGGCGCACAGCCGCTGCCGGGGGTGAACATCACCGGATACCGGACCTTCAAGGACACCAAGTTCGGTGCGAGCTTCGAAGGACAGACGCAGGTGGGCCTCGGGGTGCGCGCCAAGCTTCCGTTCCGGGTCCTCCAGTCCGGCGACAAGCTGATCGTGGACGTCGCCCACACCTGGTAGACGTAGGAAACCGGGCTGCCCGGGCGCACTCTGGATGCCCGGGCGGCCTGGCTCCGAATCTCCTCTGCCTGGTGGGCGGCGTCCGTACCGGCCTGGTCCCGCCGTCCCTCGACGGGGCTACCGACCGGCGCGACCGTTCGGTGCGAAGAGCGTCAGGCGATCATCTGTCCGATGGCGGCCGCGGCGCGACGCAGGGTCTGGGCCAGCGGGGACACGGAGTCCATCTGGTCTCCGAGGTCGACCCCGGAGACGCTGATGGCCGCGACCGGTGCTTGGCGGCGGGAGAGGATCACTGCCGCGACCGCCTCCACGCCGGGCACCGCCTCGCCTCGGGACAGGCCAACACCACCCGCCGAACGAACGCTCGCGAAGGTGTCGGCCAACTCGGCCGCCCGTTGGGCGCCGACGGTGTCGACGAGCCGGTCCGGCTCGTAGTACGCCAGGATGCTGCGGCCGGTCGCCGTGCTGTCGATGGGGAAGGTGTCTCCCACGCTGAGTACGAGATCGAGGGGAGTGCTGGGCGTCCAGATCCGTTCGATCACCGCGGACACATCGCCGACCGCGACGGACAGGTTCGCCGTCCAGGGCTTGTCGGCGATGTCGTTCGCCTGGAGTTCGACCATGTACGGCAGCGCCAGTCTGCGCACCAGGAGGTCGTCGAGGTAGCGGTTTGCCAACAGGATGGACGCCGGGCCGACTCCGAAGAGGCCGCGCTCCTCGACCACCATGCCTTGGGGGAGCAGGGACCGCAGCAGCCGGTGGACCACCGTGCGGTCCAGACCGGCGCTGCGGGCGATTTCCTGTACGGACATCGGGGCCGTGCTGTCCCGGAGGAGGTTCAGCAGATCGAAGGCCCGCGTCACCGATTGGACCACTGACCGCCTGGCCGGCGCCTCGGCGGCTTCGGGGGCCTGGGTCTGTTTCGTTGTCACGGGGCCTCCACGGCGAGGTGATGTCCGGTCGGAAATGATCGTGCGGAATGCGTTGGCTCTGTGCGCAATACGTCAACACTTCGCGTATTGCGCTGTCAACTCTGTCATGTCAAGCCCGCTGGTTTCCAGCCGGTGGCCTTCAGGGCCTCTTCGGCGAACCTCATGTCGAGGACTTCGTCGTAGGCGAACGATGTGCCGTCCGTGTCGGCGACCAGCCGGTTGTCGAACCAGGCCGCCAGTGAGTCACGCGGGACGATCGGGGATCGCCAGGAGAGCTGGACGAGCTTCCACGCGTACTCCCAGATGGGTTGTTCCAACTGGCTGAAGCGGGTCCTGCGAAGCAGCTTCCCCGCTTCTTCGGGGTCGTCTATGAGGGCGCGCATGGCGCGGACGTCGGCGCGGACCAGGGCGCGGTACAGATCGGGGTTGGCCTCGACGTCCTCGGTGCGTGCCTGGAGCGTCATGCCTTGGACACGGTCGGCGCCTTCGATCTCACCGGTCTGGTTGACCAGCAGTTGCACGGCGCCGAATTCGAGTACTGCCTTCTCCGCGGCGGGCGGCACCCCGACGAAACCGTCGATCTGACCGTTGGCCAGCGCGGCAAGGGAGTTGGCGGCCGTCTGGAGGGGGACGATCTTGGCGTCCTTCGCCGGGTCGAGACCGGCCTGTCTCAGGGCGAGCCTGGTGAATCCGTCGGTGATGCTGCCGGGGGCGGTGATGCCGAACCGCCCGTTGCGGACCTTGCCGATGGCTGCCCGGCGCTCGGCGAGCGGACTGTCCGCGGTGACGCCGACGCGCTCGGCGAACTTCTTGCTGAGCACGAAGATCGACGGCATGGAGTTCGTGTGGGCGAGGAGGACCTTGAGCCGCCTTCCCTTGGCGACCGCGGACAGGAGTTCACCCGGTGCCGAGAGGTTGGCGTGGCCCTCGCCGGAGAGCAGCCCCGTCATCGCGGCGGGGCCGCCGCCGAGGGGCACCCGCTTCACGGTGAGCCCCTCCTTCTTGTAGTAGCCGTCGTCCTCGGCGAGGTAGCTCACCGACCACAACAACAGCGAGTCCTTGGCGGCGTGCACGAGTTCCACGGTGCCGGAGCCCGACCCGGCGGGGGCGGGCCGCTTGGCGCAAGCGGCGAGGAGCGGCACGGTGGCCGCGCCCGCGGCCCAGCCGAGGACGGTACGGCGGGAGGGGACGGGGAGGGAAGGGGGTGCGCTGGGGCGTCTGGGCAGCATGAGATGACCTTTCGTGCTTGCGTGGGTGCGGTGGGGCGGGCCGTACGCCGGTGGGGGTGCCGGCGGTCCGGGGCGGTCAGGCGGTGGCGGGGCGCCAGCGCAGGGTGCGGCGCTCCAGCAGGCTCACCGCTCCGGTGAGGGCGAGGCCGAGGACCGTGGTGACCAGCAGGGCGGCGAACGATCCGGCGGTGTCGTACTGGTTGGCGGTGACCGAGATGAGGTAGCCGAGCCCCTCGTTGGAGGTGAACATCTCGGCGACCACGGCACCGATGAGGGCGAACGGCACCGACATCCGCAGTCCCGCGAAGACCCAGACGAGGGCCGAGGGGATGAGGACCTGTCGTACCGCGTCGAACCGGGAGGCGCCCATCACCCGGATGACGTCGATCAGATCGCGGTCCACGTCCCGCGCCCCGGCGAAGGTGTTCATGAAGACCGGGAAGAACACCAGGGTGGCGGCGAAGAGCACCTTGGTCTCCAAGCCGATGCCGAACCACAGGATGAACAGCGGGATCAGCGCGACTCGTGGGATGGAGTTGAAGGCCACGAGGAAGGGATCGAGGGTCCTCGCCACCAGCGAGCTGACGCCGAAGAGCAGTCCGACGGCGATCCCGGCGGCGGCTCCGGCGGCGAAGCCGAGAGCCGTCTCCACCAGCGTGGCCCATACGGCGGGCAGGAGTTGTCCCTCCCCCGCGAAGTCGACCAGGGCCGACCAGACGGCGCCCGGACTGCTGATCCAGAACTCCGACACCAGCCGACCCGACGCCAACTCCCAGGAGCCGAGGGCCACCAGGGTGAGCGCCACGCGGGCGACGGTGACGATGAGGGTGCGCCGGCGGCGCTCGCGGATGCTGGGGTCGACGAGGAAGACCTCGTCGACGGGGTCCGCAGTGTCGATGCGCTTGCCGCCGGTGGCGTTGAGGGTCGTTTCGGTCATGGGACTAGGCCTCGCTTCCCTGATGGATGTCCTCGCGGAGCGCTGACCACAGACGGTCGAAGTACTCTCCGAAGCCGGGTTCGAATCGAATGCTGAAGGGGTCGCGCGGTCGCGGCAGGTCGATGCGTTCGACGGCTTTGATCCGGCCGGGCCTGGCGGACATCACGATCACCCGGTCGGCGAGGGATATGGCCTCGGTGAGGTCGTGCGTGACGAAGACGAGCGTCTTGCCGGTGCCCTCCCACGTGCGTAGCAGCTCCGCCTGGAGCACCAGCTTGAGCTGGGCGTCGAGTGCTCCGAAGGGTTCGTCCATGAGGAGCACATCGGGCTCGTAGACCAGGGAGCGGGCGAGCTGGGCCCGCTTGCGCATCCCGCCGGAGAGTTCGCTCGGGTAGTGCTTCTCGAAACCGGCGAGTCCCACCAGCTCGATCTGTCGTGCGATCCGTTCGTGCCGTTCCTGCTTGCTGAGGCGGGCCCGACCGCCCAGGTTGAGAGGGAGGCCGATGTTGTCCTCGACCGTGCGCCAGGGCAGCAGATTGTCCTTCTGGGTGATGTAGGCGACCTCGGTGTTGACTCCGGTGAGGGGCCTGCCCCGGTACAGCAGCCGTCCGGTGCCGGGCTTCATCAGCCCTGCGGCGAGGTTCAGGAGGGTGGATTTGCCGCAGCCGCTGGGGCCGACGATGGCGAGCAGCTCACCGTCTCCGACTTCGGCGGTGACCTGCGACAGCGCATGGATCTGCTGGCTGCCCTTGAAGAAGACCTTGGATACGTCGTGGAATTCCAGGATCGGGTTCATATGCACCGTCCGCGTTGGTTCGTGAGGTGGTTCAGGGTGGAATCAATAACTCCTTGAGCGCATTGCGCATACCACGTGCGTAAAAGTGCCTCAGTATCAGTACTAACGCAGGGGGTGTCAACGCTTCCCCACAGCTGCCTGTTCGATCTCATCGAGCAGGTCATGCAGGTCGACGGCGGCCCGGAAGTCAGGCAGCAGCGGGTCGCGGTGTCCGTCGCGCACTGCGGCGGCCAGTGCGGCGTACGCGGAGGCCACGTTGTGACCGGCGTGGGAGGCGGGGAGCGGCGACGGATGCGCCAGATCGACGTCCGGCGCGATCTCCTCGCTCGGAGCCCCGCCGAGCGGGGTGACGGTGAGGGTCAACCCGCCGAACTGCGGCTGACTCGTTCCCGTGAGGGTCAGGGACCCCTCCGTACCGAGGACCTCCAGTGCGAAGGTCTCGCGCGGGCCGGTCTGGGAGACATGGGCGACGGTGATGACGCCCGCGTGGTCGAGCACCGTGACGAGGGTGTCCGGCGCGTCCCGGGGCAGTCGTTCCCCCGTGTCCACGAGGAACTCGGGCACCGCCGACCACAAGCGCGCACTGTCCACCTGCGGTCGGCCCAGGACGACCCCCAGCATGTCGAGCGCGTGCCCGGCCTGGATGGTCAGCACATTGGCGCCGACCGAGCGGTGACGCAGATGCGCCCGGTGCGCGGGCCGCGGCAGCAGACCGTGCGGCAGGTGCAGACGCAGATTCGCCGACAGCGGCCTGCCGATCCGCCCCGAGGTCAGCAGCGCGGCTGCCGTCCGCAGATGCGGCGAGTAGCGCCCCTGGAGACCGGTGACGTGGACCTTGTCGGGGTGGGCGGCCGAGAGCTCCGCCAGGTCGCGGGCCTGCTTCGAACCGGTGGCGAGCGGCCATTCGCAGTAGACGTGCTTGCCCGCCGCGATCGCCGCCTTGACGATCTCCGCATGACGCGGCACGCGGACGGTGACCGCCACGATGTCCACCGTCTCGTCGGCGAGGACCCGATCGAGCTCGTGCGTGGCGACCGTGCCCCACCGCTCGGCCGCGGCAACAGCGGACTCCGGCGAGGACGTCACCAGGCCGTTCAGGCGCAGTTCGTCCAGTGCGGCGATCGCAGGCAGATGAGCGGCGCTGCTCCAGTGGTCGGCGCCGGCGCCGACCACGGCGACGCCCAGGGTGTTCGTCTTCATGAGGATCTCCGGTTCAGGTGTAGTGGTGTGGAAGGCGGCGCAGGGCCGACTGCTGTGCGTGGTCGTGCTGCACCCAGAGAACGGCGCCCTCCTCCGCGAGCACGTCCGCCGCGCGGTCCATGCTGCGGAGGGACTCGTCGGCATCCGCGTTGAGTGCGGGGACCACCCGCCGCGCCCAGTTCTCCAGGCTGTGGACGAGGTCGCCCGAGATGAGCACGGGCCCGGTGTCCGGTAGCCGTACCAGCAATGACTGGCTGCCGGGAGTGTGTCCGGGCAGACGCAGGATCACGACCGATCCGTCGCCGAACACATCGTGGTCGCCGTCCAGTGTGTGCACCGGCTGTTCGCGCAGGTGGGCGTAGTTTCCCGGATCGAATCCATGGTCGCCGGGCGAGGTTCCGAAAGCGGCTGCGTACTCGTCCCGTTGGACGAACAAGGTGGCCCCGGGGAACAGCGCCGTGTTGCCGACGTGGTCCGGGTGGAAGTGTGACAGGGCGAGGAAGTCGACGGTGTCGGCAGGGCACCCCGCCCGGCTGAGTTGGCGCTCCAACGAATCGTCCACCCGGAACACCGCGATGTCCCCGACCCGATGGCCGTCGGGTTCCTCGGCCAGGGCATCGGACAGTCCGGTGTCCCACACCAACGTGCCGCGCGGGTGGACGACGAGATAGCAGGAGTCGGCGAGGGTGCGCCGAACGCCCTTGCCCGCATCCGGTTGGAACAGCGACCAGTCCAGGATCTCGATGGTCCCTCCGTCGAGGACGTACAGCTTCATCTCTCCCTCATCCCTTCCTCATCCCTTCCTCAGCCCGGCGACCTGGTCGTGCGCCTGCCGTTGCAGTGCCTCGCGATCGTCGGGGTGGGCGATCTGGATCATGCGCCGAACCCGTTCGCTGATGGGGATGCCACGGAGTTCCGCGACGCCGTACTCGGTGACGACCGCGTCCGCGTCCGCCCGCCCGGTCGTCACGATCCCGGCGGAGAGCCGCGGAACGACCCTGGTCCTCGCCGACGTGGTGCGCGAGGGGAGGGCGATGATCGAGCGACCGCCCGGGGAAGCGAGGGCGCCCCGTACGAAGTCCACCTGACCGCCGATCGTGCCCACGTAGGCCGATCCGGCGACCTCGGCGGAGACCTGGCCGGTGAGATCCACCTCCAACGCCGAGTTCACTGCGGTCAAGCGGGGCAAGCGGCGCAGGACGTCCGGCGCATGGGTGTGACCGACCGGCTCCACCCGCACCCCCTCATTGCGGTGTGCGAAGTCGAAGAGCCGTCTGGTGCCGAGCAGACCCCCGGTCACACTCACCCCGCGGTCCACCGTCTTGGCCGCGTTGGTGACCGCCCCTGACTCGATGAGATCGACCAGCGCATCGCCGATCACCCCGCTGTGCAGGCCCAGGTCCCGATGCCCGGTGAGCAGCCCGGCAACGGCCCCCGGCACCGCGCCGATCCCGAGTTGGAGCGTGGCGCCGTCCCGGACCAGCCCCGCCACATGAGCCGCGATCGCCGCATCCACCGCGGACGGGGGACGACCGGGCACCTCCACCAGCGGCCGGGAGGTACGGACCGCGAGGTCGATGCATCCCGTGTCGAAGGGGTACCGGGAGAAGGTCCACGGCGCCTGCTCATTGACCTCGGCGATCACCGTACGTGCCACGGAGAGGGCCGCAGCCGCGCAGCCCCCGGCCGTCGAGAGGCTCAGCTGACCCTGCGGACCTTCGCTGACCTGGGCGAGTACAACATCGATCCGTAGCGCACGCGAGCTGATGAGCCGGGACAGTTCGGAGAGATGGACGGGAAGGATGTCCAGGGCCCCGGCCCGACACAGCGCCCGTTGACAACCGACCGCGCCCAGTCCGCTGAACGAGATCACATCAGCGTGTTCGGGTCGCACCACGTCGGTGAATCCGGCACCGCCGAAGACGACGTTGAATCCACCGATGGCATGGCGCTGTGCCAGCAGCCGCTCGATCAGCGGCAGCGGCTCGCCGGCCCCCTGCGTCCAGAGCACGGTGTCACCGGGGCTGATGATCGTGGTGAAGTCGATGTCGTCGAGTGCCGTGATACGGGCGGGGTCCACCCGCACCGCGCCAGGGGTACGGTCCACCGACGTCATGGCGTGTCCACCACCCGACCGTGCACGGGCACACCACCGGCGAGTACGGCACGCACGTTCTCGAAGATCTGCACCACCTCGTCCAACACTCCGACCCGTGATCCACCCGCGATGTGCGGGGTGAGCACCACACTGTCGAGCGCGCACAGCGGATCCGTGCGTGGGCGCGGCTCCACTCCGTGGACGTCCAGGCCCGCCCCGCCGAGCCGCCCCTCCACCAACGCCTCGTACAGGGCGCGTTCGTCGACGAGCCGGCCACGACCGGTGTTGACGAGCAGCGCGCCCGGACGCATGGCGGCGATCTCGGCCGGCCCCAGCACCGGTGCGCCGCCACCGGGCCCGGGCACGTGCAGGGAGACGACATCGGCTGCGGCGAGGAGTTCGGGCAACGGACGGTAGCTGACACCGAGCTCCTGCTCACGGGCCCGGGACTGCCGGGTGCGCCCCGTGTAGAGCAGGTGCATCCCGAAGGCGCGGGCCCGTTCGGCGACCAGCGAGCCGACCTCGCCGAGGCCGACGATGCCGAGGGTGCGCCCCGCCAAGCCCCCGAGCCCGGTCAGTCCGGCCCAGTTGTAGGTGACCTCCTGTCCCGGCCGATCACTACCCGCCCGTACGGCGCGGTCTGCGGCGGGGAGCCGTTTGACCAGGGCGAGCATGAGCAGCAGGGCGTGCTCGGCCGTGCGCACCAGGCTCGGCCTGGGCAGACAGGACACCTCGATCCCGAGTGCGCGGGCGGCTTCGAGGTCGATCGCGGTGGAGCGTGCGCCCAGCCGCTGCACCAGCCGCAGCGAAGGAGCGGCTTCGAGGAGTGCGCGGTCCGCAGTCCCCCTGCGCAGCACGAGAACGGTGGCGTCCTCGGGGCGCACGGTGACCGACGCGCCGCCGTGCGCGCCGAGCTCGGCACGCAACGCCCGTACGGTGGCGAGGTCGGGCAGGTCCGGTGTGAAGAAGTCGGCCACGGCCTGCCATTCGGATGTGGTCCGGGCGGTGAGCAGTCCCCGTACGAGGGTCAGGACGTGGTCGTCGTCCAGGAAGGCGATGCGCAGGGGGTCCACGGTGGGGTGTTCGGTGCGCCGCGGGTTCCCGGGACGGGGCGGGGCTTCGGTGGGGTCTCCCCTGCGGGGCGGTGTCGGGCCGCTCATCCCATCGCCCCGCGGAAGTCGGGAGTGCGCTTGGCGCGCAGTGCCTCGCCGCCCTCCTTGGACTCGTCCGTACCGAAGTACAGGGCGAGTGCCTGGAATCCGAGGTGACCGATGCCCCTGATGTTCTCGCTGTCGGCGTTGAAGGAGCGTTTGGCGATGGCGAGGGCCGTGGGGCTGAGCGCATTGATCTCGCGGCACCAACGGTCGACCTCGTCGTCGAGTTCGTCATCGGGGACGACCTGGTTGACCAGCCCCATCCGCAACGCCTCCGCGGCCGGGTACTTGCGGCACGTGAACCACATCTCGCGGGCCTTCTTCTCCCCGATGGTCCTGGCCAGCAGCGCGGTGCCGAAGCCCGGGTCGACCGAGCCCATCTTCGGGCCGGCCTGTCCGAACACGGCGTTCTCGGCGGCGATGGCGAGGTCGCACAGGGTGACGAGCACATTGCCGCTGCCGATTGCATAGCCGCGCACCTTGGCGATGACCGGTTTGGGCACGTCCCTGATGGCGCTCTGCACCTCTTCCACCGGGATGCCGAGGACGCCCCGACCCCGGCTGACCCTGTCGGCCTTCTTCTCAGAGGAGTCGCCGCCGACGGCGAAGGCGCGGTCCCCGGCGCCGGTGAGCACGATGACGCCGATGTCGCGGTTCCAGCCGGCACGTTGGAGGGCGTCCGCCACTTCGGCGTAGGTGTGACCGCGGAAGGCGTTCAGCTTCGCCGGGCGGTTGAAGGTGATCGTCGCGACATGGTCCTTCTCCTCGTAGGTGATGTCCTCGTAGACGACTTCGAGCTGGTCGTCGTGCGGCTCCTGGGGCATGGCCTCTCCCGGCTGTCGGTGTGGGTGTCGGTGGGTGTCACGGGGCGACGGGGGTCGTGTCCAGTGCGTTCTTGTCGACCTTGCCGTAGGCGTTCTTGGGCAGTTCGGAGACGAAGTGGTAGCGCCGGGGCCGCTTGAACCGGGCAATGAGACCGCGGCAGTGTGCGTCCAGGGCCGCGGCGTCGGCGCCGTTCGGATCGGTACTGTTCGGGCCGGAAGTGTTGGGGTCGGCAGCGTTCGGGTTGGTGCTGTTCGGGATGCCACCGCGAGCATCGGCACTGCGCGCGTCGGCCGGTACGACGAAGGCGACGACGAGTTCGCCCCACTCGGCATCGGGGACCCCGACCACGGCGACCTCGGCGACGCCGGGATGCGTGACCAGCGCTTCCTCGACCTCACGGGGATGGATGTTGGTGCCACCGGAGACGATGAGCTCCTTGGAGCGGCCGGCCAGGGTGAGGAAGCCGTCCTCGTCGAACACCCCGAGGTCACCGGTACGGAGCCAGCCGTTGTGCAGCGCCGCCGCAGTCGCCTCGGGATCGCGCCAGTAACCAGCCATCACCGTTGCGCCCATGACCTCGATCTCACCGGTGCGGCCTGCCGGCAGCGGCCTGCCCTCGCGGTCGCAGACCCGTACGCGGACGGCGCTGTGCGCGGTTCCCACCCCGGCCAGGCGCTGTGCGTGCCGGGGGTGTTCGGTGTTCCGATGGTCCGCCCTGGACAGGGTCGTAATCGTCATGGGTGATTCGCCCTGGCCGTAGATCTGGACGAAGCGCTGCCCGAGGACCGCGATCGCCTCCTCGATGTCGGCCCGGTACATGGGCCCCCCGCCGTAGATCACGGTCTTGATCCCCTTGCCGTCCGAGCCCCGTCGACGGGCGGCCGTGACCAACCGCCGGACCATGGTGGGCGCGGCGAACAGGGACATCTGCCCCACGCTCTCGGCCAGGGTCAGTACCTCGTCCGCGTCGAACCGTCCGCTGGTCGGGAAGACATGCCGGGAGCCCGCGCGAACGTGGACCAGTCCGGACAGGCCGGCGCCGTGGGACAGCGGTGCCGCGTAGAGCACCGACTCGCCCGGTCCGACCGGATCGACGTCGGTGAGCTGGCACAGGGCCATCACGACCAGGTTGCCGTGCGTGAGCATGACGCCCTTGGGGCGGCCGGTGGTGCCCGAGGTGTAGAACAGCCAGGCGAGGTCGTCCGGACCGCGCTCCGCAGGCTCGCGGGGTCCCCGTACACCGCGCCAAGGGGCGTCGGCCACCGGTACGAAGGTGGCGCGGCCCGCGGCGGTATCCGTCCCCGGTGCTGCGCCCGCGGTTCGGGCGTCGGTGAAGACGACCATGGCGCCGGCGTCCTCGACGACGGCCGCGGTCTCCTGCGTGGTGAGCTTGCAGTTCACCGGCACGGCCACCCCTCCGCACCACCAGATGCCGTACAGACACTCCAGATAGCGGGCCGAGTTGGTGAGGTGGAGCGCCACCCGGTCCCCGGGGGCCACACCGTGCTCGGAGGCGAGCCAGGCGCCCACGGACGCGGCGGATTCGGCGAAGGCCGCGTAGTCGGAATCCACCCGGTCGCCGATGAGCAGGGCCGGGGATCCGGGGGTGCGTCGGGCCGTGGCGGCGAGCCAGTGTGCGATGTTCATCTGCGTACCCTCCTCATCGCAGCAGGATCTGGACGGTCTTGAGCTCCTGGAACTCCTCCAGACCGATCTGTCCGAACTCACGGCCCGTGCCGCTGTCCTTGTAGCCGCCGTGCGGCATGTCGTCGATGCCCGCCGTGTTGTAGCTGTTGACGAAGACCTTGCCGGTGCGGATGCCCTTCGCGACCCGGATCGCCGTGTCCAAGGAGTTCGTCCAGACGCCTCCGGCGAGCCCGTATGCGCTGTCGTTGGCGAGCGCGACGGCTTCCTCCTCGGTCTCGAAGGGGATCACCGCGAGGACCGGTCCGAAGACCTCCTCCTGGGCGAGGCGGGAGGAGTTGTCGACCCGGTCGAACACGGTCGGCTCCACGAAGTGCCCCTGCTTGAGGGCCGGGTCGGCGGGGGCGCCACCGCCGGTGACGAGATTCGCCTCGGAGCGTCCGAGGTCGATGTAGCCGAGTACGCGCTCACGCTGCTGCTCGCTCACCAGCGGGCCCATGGTGGTGGCCGGGTCCCGCGGATCACCGAGCACCTGGGCGCGGGCGTGTCGGGTGAGCTCCGCGAGGAACTCGTCGTGGATGTCGCGGTGGAGCAGCAGTCGGCTGCCGGCCGAGCACTGCTGCCCACTGTTGAACGTGAAGGCGGTCAGTGCGGTCAGTGCCGCGTCAGCCAAGGGCGCATCGGGGAAGACGATGTTCGCCGACTTGCCCCCCAGTTCCAGGGCGACCCGCTTGGTGTTGATGGCGGCGGAGCGCATCACGTCACGGCCGCTGGCGGTCGATCCGGTGAAGGCGATCTTGTCGATCTCCGGCGATGCGGAGAGATGGCGGCCCACGACCGCCCCGCGCTCCCGTTGTGAGGTGAGGACGTTGAAGACGCCGTCGGGCAGTCCCGCCTCGGTGAGGAAGCGGGCGAGGAGGAGCGCAGGACCGGGGCAGAGGTGCGACGGCTTGGCGATGAGGGTGCAGCCGGCGGCCAGTGCGGGGGCCAGCTTGCACACGATGCCGAGCAGTGGGAAGTTCCAGGCCGTGATGAGGGCGGCGACTCCGACCGGTTCGCGCAGGACGAGCCCGAGCGCGTCCGGGTTGCGGTCACTGACCGCCGAGCCCTCCGCGGACAGGGCGAGTCCCGCGTAGTAGTCCAGGCACCGCGCGGCGGCGGCCACTTCGCCGAGCGCGAGGGTGACGGGCTTGCCGGACTCCAGGACCATGCGCTCGGCCACGGTGGCGGCGTGCTCGGTCAGCAGCCTGGCCGTTGCGCTCAGCACCTGGAAGCGGACGCGGGCGGGAGCGGTGGGCCAGGGCCCGTGGTCGAACGCGTCTCGGGCCAGTGCCACGGCGTGGGCGGCGTCCGTCTCGTCGGCGTCGGCGAAGACGCCGGCAAGGGTGCCGTCGAAGGGACTGAACCGTTCGAAGACCTCACCGGACGCGGCGGGACGGTCGGTGCCGCCGAGCCAGAGGTCGTGGTGGGCGGGTCGGGGTTGGGACGTCATGGGAGATCCTCCGGGATCGGGGTGTTCGGGGGGTGCTCCGGGCTGGTCAGGTGTGGGTGAGGCCGCCGTCGCAGGCGATGGTCTGCCCGGTGATGAAGGCGGCTGCCGGTGTGCTCAGGAAGAGCACCAGACCGACGAGGTCCATCGGCACCTCTTCGCGCTGGATGCACTGGGAGGCGATGAGCCGTGCCTTGCCCTCCGCGGTGACCGTCTCGCGGGGCACCTCCGTGAACGTCCCCCCGGGCTGTACGGCGTTGACCGTGATGCCGTGCCCGCCCAACTCGCGGGCGAGTGAGTTGGTCATACCGGTGAGCGCTGCCTTCGACGTCACGTAGTGCAGATAGTTCTTGACGCCCAGGGGCACCGCACCGGAGACGATGTTCACGATCCGCCCCCAGCCCGCCGCCCGCATGTGTGGGGCGACGGCACGGGTGCAGAGGAACGCGCCGGTGACATTGACACCGAGGACCGCGTCCCACTCGTCGAGGGGGATCTCGTCGAACGGGCGCATCGCGAGACTGGAGAAGATGGCCGCGTTGTTGATGAGCACGTCGACGCGTCCGAACTCCCGGACGACCGACTCGACGAGCGCCTCCACGGATTCGGGGTCGGAGACGTCGGTCTCCACCGCGAGGGCCGTACCGCCCGCACGGGTGATCTCGGCGGCGACCGTGCGGGCGGAGTCACCGTTGATCTCGGCGATCACCGTGACCGCGCCCGCCGCGGCGAACTCCCGTGCGTACTCGCGGCCTATGCCCTGTCCGCCGCCGGTGATGATGACGACCCGGTCGCGGACGGCGAAGTCACGTCCGCGCGACACGTCCTCACGGGTGGCCGACTCCGGTGCGCTGACTGCGTTCATGCTCGCTCCTCGTGATGCGGATGGGTGTCCCGCGGAGTCCACTGGCACAGGCGCCAGGCTCCGCCGGGAGGGTCGTTGGGTTCGTCGGTGCCCGCCGTGACGGGCAGGTCGTCGTCGACGGTCTCGAAGACCGCCCGCAGGGGCATGTCGTGGATCAGATCGGCCGCGGTGGTGCCGACGAGGTTGCCGATGAGGATCGGCCCCTCCGTAGTGCGGACCGCGCCCACCAGATAGGGGGCCCGAATCCACGGGAAGTACTGCCGGTGGAACACCGTCCAGGCCAACAGCGTGCCCGTGCCGGACAGCTGTTCCCAGGAGCTCTCCTCCGCCAGACAATCCGGGCACACGGGCCCCGGTGGATATCTGAATCCCGCGCATTCGCCACAGCGCTGGAGGCGCAGCTCGCCCGCTGCCGCGTACCTCCAGTACGGAGCGTCGTAGAGCCCCGATGCCGGCTTCGGCCGTGGTGTTGCGGTCATGCGTCCGCCCTCCGGTAGACCAGCGAGGTCACCTTGCCGGCGACATCGGAGATGTACTGAGCGGTCCTGGCCTGCGGAATCTGCCGCTCACCGGCCTCTTGGCGCAGTTGGCGGACGCACTCTGCCTGGTGGCCCCAGCCCTGCATATAGCTGCCCGAGAGGTGCCCGCCGGCGGTGTTCACCGGCAGCCGACCGCCGGGGCCCAGACCGCCGTCGGCGAGCAGCCGCCCTGCGTCCCCCTCGGCGCAGAAGCCGAATCCCTCCAGGGCGAGGGGCACGTGCACGCTAAAGCTGTCGTAGACCTGGAGGACGTCCACGTCGGACGGGCCCGCTCCCGCCATCGCGTACACCTGCTCGGCGGCCTTGTGCTGTGCCGGACGGTAGAAGTCGACCAGTCGTGGCCGCAGGCTCGTGGCGTCCCGGTTGTGGTCGGCGCGACCGATGCCGCTCAGCAGCACCGCGGGGCGGCGAAGTCGACGTGCCCGCTCGGCGGTCGTGACGATCAGGGCCACACCGCCGTCGTTGATCAGGCAGTAGTCGAACAACCGCAACGGTTCGCAGATGTACCGGGCGGACAGGTAGTCGTCGATGTCCAGCGGGCCGCGCATGACGGCGTTGGGGTTGAGCCGTGCGAAGGCGCGTTGTGCAACGGCCACCTGGCCGAGTTCCCGCGCGGTGAGACCGGTGACGGCCTGGTAGCGGTTGGCGAGCAGGGCATAGAGCGCGCCTTGGGAGGTCAGGCCCCAGGGGGCGTAGTAGGTGTAGGCGAGGTGGCGGTCCCCGCCCATCGCGTTGTGTCCGCCGTAGGCGGTTCCGGCGGTGCGCTGGTCGTTGCCGTAGACGAGGGCGACGCACTCGGCCACACCCGTGTGGATGGCGAGGGCCGCCTTGAGGACGGCCTGCACGGCGTCCGCCTGGTCGGCCCAACGCACGTCCATGCCGAGCACTTCGCCGAGTCGTTCGCTCGCGGTGGCCGGTCCGGCGACGAGCCCGTCGATGTCCTCGCGGGTCAGTCCGCAGTCGTCGAGCGCTCTGCGGAAGGCGGTCGCAGCGTACCCGTAGGCGTCGAACCGGCGCTCCCCGCGCCGGGCCAGGGCGTAGTCACCGGGATAGTCACTCTCACCGACGCCCACGATGGCGATGTCGTCCCGCAGTGCGGCGAGCCGATCGGTTGCGGGCATGGTCAGCGCTCCCTTGCCGTGAGTGCGTCCTGGGCGGGGAGGTCCCGAGCACCGAACTCGTCGATGAGGCCGGGGTCGGGGAAACCGAGCCGAGGCATCACGCTGCGGACCTCGGCCGGTGTGGACTCCAGCCGGAACGGCGGGCCCAGCACGGTCCAGCGGCCACCGTCGGACGTCGGGCGATCGATGATCAGGTCCCGGGCGGCGGTCTGCTCCCGGGCGAGCACCTCGTCGACCGTGGCGACCGGGGTGCGGCGGCCACTCTCGTCGAGGACCGGGCCGGAAACATCGGCGACGATCGCCGCCTCTGGGGTGGGCGAACCGTTCCAGTTGCGGTGGGTCGCCCATGCGGAGCCGTCCTGCATGGCGAGGTCCAGCGTGGCTCCGGGACCACCGTGCGTCTCGCGGTGTTCGACGGCCGCCAGTACCCCGAGCAGTCCGAACAGGCCGCCTAGCTGGTCGGATACGGAGATTCCCGCCTTGGTGGGCACCCCGTCCACGACGGTCGTGCTCATCACTCCTGACATCGCCTGAACCACGGTGTCCAACGCGGGGCGGCCCGGGTATACGGTGTGATGGCCGAAGCCGTTGATCGAGCAGTAGACGAGGTGCGGCAAGGTGGCCTTCACCTGCTCCGGCCCGAAGCCCAGCCGCTCCAGCGAGCCGGGTTTCAGATTCTCGATGAGGGCGTCCGCGGATGCCAGCAGATCCCAGAGTGCCGCACGGTCGCGCTCTTCGCGCAGATCGAGCACGAGCCCTCTCTTGTCCGTGTTGAGCAGGGCGAACACATATGCCTGGCCGTCCGGGCGCAAGGGGGCGTTGTGACGGTTGGAGTCGCCCCGGGGCGGTTCCACCTTGATGACGTCGGCGCCGAGCGCGCCCAGTTGCTTGCCCGCCAGTGGACCCACCGTGTTCATCCCGATCTCGACCACCCGGATGCCTTCGAGTGGTTTCGCCGGCGGTGAGTGTCCGATACCAGGGCGGCCGTGGGACCTGGAGCCGGTGTGCCGATCCGGCTCGGGTGCATGGGCCGGTGGGTCGGAGTGTGGACGTTGCTGCTGGTCAACGGCGGTGCGCTGGGCCAGCAGGCCCATGATGTGCTCCCGGTCGGCATCGCGCGCCGGGATGCGCGGAGTCGTGCTGTCCGCCCTCCATCGCACCGGACAGCCGGGGAGCAACACCCTCCTACCGGTGCCCGGCTCGACAGCGGTCCGCACCATCGCGCGGTGCCTCAGATTGGGCTCGTCGGCCAGTTCCTCCACAGGAACCACTGGCCCGCTCGGGACCACCGCCTCGGTGAGGGCCTCGACACACTCCTGCACCGAGCGCTGTGCGGTCCAGGCACCGACCACCTCGTCGATGGCATCGGCGTTCTCCATCCGTCGGGTCGTGGTCGCGAACAACTCGTCGTCCACCAGTTCCGGACGACCCATCACCGTGCACAACCGCTCCCACTGTTCGTTCGTCGGCGCGCAGATCACCACCCACCCGTCCCCCGCGGGGTAGGCGTTCCACGGGGACAGCGTGGGATGCCGATTGCCGTTGCGCGTGGCCACGCGGCCCGTGAACGGCAGCGGGAGGAACGCCGCGAGTGCGTTCACCGCGACGTCGTACAGGGCGATGTCGACGTGCTGCCCGAGTCCGTGCAGCCGCCGGGCACGTAGTGCCGCGATGACGGCCGATGCGGCGTAGACGGCCGCTTCCATCTCCAGCAGCGGAGCACCGAGGAGTACGGGGAGCCCGTTGCGCTGCCCGGTGGTCGCGGCGACCCCGGCGAGGGCCTCCACCAATGCCTGGGAGCCCCTTGTTCCCGAGAGGGGCCCGCTGTGTCCGAACGCTGTGATGTCGCAGGCGATCTGCCGCGCGGGCCGTTCGGGACGACACCGGTTCGACCTTCCAGCCCCCGCGACACTGCCGTGCACGTCGGATGCGCGGCGGACGGTGCGATCGGCGTCACCGTCGAAATCGCTGGAGAACAGCACGATGTCGGCAGCGTGCATCAGCTCCGCGTAGGTCTTCCTGCCCTCGGGCGTCCCGTGGTCGATGACCACGCTCCGCTTGCCGGCTGCCGTGACCGCCCTGTCCGTCCACTTGTGGTCCGTCCGGGGGAGTGTCGGTTCCACGAGCAAGACCTCCGCCCCGAGTTGTGCAAGGAGCCCCCCGCACGCCGCGACGGCGGTGCGAGCTCCGACCTCCACGACCAGGACATGTCTCAGGAGCCCGGCGTTCCCTAGAGCCTCAGCCATGTTCCACACCTTAATGTGCGCAGTGCGCACATTGCGTGCGCGTTGCGGTGAGGTTACGACACGAAAGGCGGACTCGTCTAGAGAAAACGCCCGCGAATGCCATGAGTGATGGCGAGACGTCCAAGGCGTGACGAACACGACCGACCGGTGAAGGGCGACAGCGTCCACGACGACGAGCCCGCCCGCGCGGCCCTTGTCGGCGATGGACCGAACATGCCCACGACACAGCTCTCCCGGGCGGCCGAGAGCCGGGGAAGCACCACGGCAGCACGATTCCGCTTCGCGGCGAGGCAGCGGCGAGAGGAGAGAACGGCGAGAAGGAGAGAACGGCGCGAAGGCGAGAACTGCGTCCGTCTCCGCCGGGCCCTGAGCTGAGCGGGGAGACCGGGACCGGTTCGCAGGCGGTCAGGGACGGTCGGAGACTCCGTCAAGAGCACGACGCGGGAACGGACGCCTGAGGCGAGTCATGGGAGAGCACTGCTCGGGCGCAGAGAGTGTCGAGCGCTCCTGGATGAGGGAGCGCGTGGAGCGCCGCCCTATCCGGAGGTGGCAGCCTTGTAGCGACTCCAACGCCTGTGGTGCCGGCCGAGCCTGGCCCGGCACCCACTGCGACCGCTTCCCTGCCCCCAACCCAACAGAGGCGCCCGGTCGGAACGGGTGTTGTCAGGCGTCCGGCCTGTTCGTAGGGGGTCGTGGCACAACACTCTTCGACCGCACGGCCCTTGTGGCCCCGGTTCGGTCCGCGCGTGGCGGTTCGGGCGCCCGACCGGGGGAGCGGCGTCCCGTTCGATCCTGCCCCTCGCGGCGGTACTCGCTGGGCGTGACGCCATAGGTGGCGCGGAAGAGGCGGCTGAAGTGGGCCAACGAACTGAATCCACACAGGGCGGCCACCGTACGGACCGGAGTCGCGCTGCCGCCAGGATCGGCCAGAAGGGAACGGGCGCGCTCAAGCCGCTGCGCCCGTATGTAACCGGACACGGTGAAGTCTCCGTGCTGGAAGACACGATGGAGCTGCCGGACGGAGAGGTGATGGGCACCGGCCACCGAACCCACGGTCAGCTCCGGGTCGTGGAGGCGTGCATGGATGTACGAGCGGATCCGCACCTCCACGTTCCTCTCCCGCACCTCGATCGGCAGCCCGACTTCCGACTCGACCTCGTGGGCGATGAGGCCCGACAGCAGATCGAGCAGAACCGTTCGGAGCCGCGGGGCGTCGGACGGACGGTAGTCGGAACGGTCGGAATCCAACGAGGTGAGGAACTGTGCCAACAATCCGCCGAAGCCGACCTCGGCCGACAACGACCGACCGAGCACCGAGGCCAGCGCACCGTGCCGCGGAGGGTCCAGCAGCAGACGAGGGACCTCGACGCCGATCGCCCGCACCGGTCCATCGGAGCGACTGCTGGTCACGTTCGAGGGCAGGGAAGTGTCGAGCAGATAGAGCCCGTGAGCGCGGTGAACGCTGCGCCGCCCTGCGTGCTCGGTGCGCAGCGGACCACAACCCGGGAGCAACAGGGTCAGATGGTACTGCTCCGGGTCGGAGCGTCTAATGAGCCGCGGGTTCCTCACATAGCGGCACGGGTCGGAAGCCATCGGCCAGACCGCAACTCCGTCCAGCCGAATCAGCCGCTGGTGCGCCGTGAACGACTCCCCGGAGTGGGCGCTGCTGCCCTGAGGGTCGACGTGCACTTCCAACGGTGCGATCGTCTGCCCCACGCACTGCTGCCATGCGTCCATGCGGTCGGCTGCCGGTACGTCGTCGGTGCGAAACACCGTCTGGCTCAACATCGCTGCCGTTCCCCTCGCGCGGCACAGCGATGAGATCCGAGCCGCTCACCGCCGATTCCGCTGGTCTGTCGTGCCCAACGATGCGGACCGGAACGGTTCGTTGTCCACTGCGGCGCCCGACCGCACCGGTGAGGCGTCGTGCAGTGGGGGCAGAAGCCCATCTGGTCATCTGGTCATGTGGGCGGGAAGCGGGTCACCGGCAGAACCCTCGTACGCTTCCCGTCATGACCATCACACCGGCCCGCACACCGGGCCTCGCCGAACACCTCAAGGACAAGGGCGCAGCCATGCGCGCCGCCGCCGGCCGTCGCCCGCACGACTCCGACTGGGATGAGGAGATCGGGGCCGTGTGCGTTGCCGACGATGCCACCGGCGTACGCAAAGTCCGCATCGGCGACTGGTCGTTCATCGGTGACGGCGGCCCGGACATCGGGGGTTTTGGTCTCGGCCCGTCCTCGCCGGAACTGCTCTGCGCAGTGATCAGTACCTGCCTGACGCACACCCTGATGTGCATGGCGGCGCTGGATGACATCCCGATCGATCGGGTCGAGGTCCAGGTCCGGGCCCGCAACAACGACGCACGGTTCTTCGAAGTGCCGTCCGACGCCCCGGACGTGCCCCACGATCTGAAGGCGACCGTCCTCCTGACGGGCCCGAGTTCACCCGAGCAGTACGCCACCCTCATCGCGGCTGCCGACGAGCGCTGCCCGATGCTGAAGATGGTGCGTTCCCAGCACACCATCGCCCTGCTCACGGCGCCGACCGCGAGCGCCGACTGATCCCGTTCCGACGCCGGGGCGGCAACCGGTAGGCGACAGGGCGCCGACACTCCGGCGGCTATGGCGGGGGTATGTCCCTGTTGTCTTCGCTCCTCCGTTCGGTTCCCGGCCCATCCCCGTGGCTCCTTCCATGGGGGTGGGCCGTGGCAGCGAGGAGGTCGTCTTGACTGCGGGCTCCGTCCAAGTCAGCCTCGCTCACGGGCGACGGCGCAGTGCGCGCGGCTGCATTCCCGGCGGAGGAGGAACGATGGAGTGGTGGCACCTGGTCGACGGCGCGAGGCCCGTGCCCGATCCCGTGGCCACTTCCTTCGTTTGGACGGCCGCGTACGCCGGCGCCTTCGGGCTGGTGAGCTTGTTCGACCTGCTCGGAGTCCTGGACCACACGGGGCTCGCACTCGCCGCGCTGGCCCTGTTGGCCGCATTGCTCGGGGTCCGGGGACGCTTCGCCGCAGCACCGGGGACCGCACTTGTGTGTTGGGGATTCCTGAACGTCTTCGCGACCCATCCCATCGGTGAGATCTCCTGGGCCGGCCATCGCGACCCCGAGTGGATCGCCTGCCTGTTGGCCGCCGCCCTCATCGGCACGGTGGTCGGCCGAGTCCGGCACGCGCGGGCTGCCTATCGCCGCATCACCCCGTTCGAGGACGCCGACTGACCCTCCGGTCCGGGTGGCTTTCCGGCCGACTTACGGCCAGGGCGGTGCTCGCCCCAAGAACCAAGGAGCCGCCGTGGTTCAGGAGGGCGGGCGGAGTGCGTTGTCGATGGTGCGGCCGGTGAGGCGGCGGGGTCGGACGGCGATCCACAGATCGCGGTGACCACCCGCCCAGGCGAGGTCAGCGGCCCGGGCGTCCAGGTCCCGGATCTGGTCCGGAGCGGTGATCTCCCGCCCCTCACCGACCGCGAGGACGCTCCAGCCCGTACGGAACGCATCGTCGATCCGGTCCACCTCGAAGGCGATCTCCGCACCGGCAGCCGCGGCGGGCACGCTCCCGGACATCGTCCGATAGACGATCTCCTCCCCGCTCATCACATAGTTGACCGGGACGACCGCCGGCCCCTCGTGGGTCGTGACGGCGACTCGGCCCACTCCCGCCCGGGCGAGCAGCGAACGGCACTCCGCAGGGTCCAACTCCCGCAGCCTGGCGCCGCCGCCGGCGGAACCCCCGCCCGGCGGACGGTCGGCGGAGGCGCCGGTGAGTTCGGGAACCGTCGTGCTCAGGGCGTCGGCGAGCCGCAGCAACACTCCCATGCCCGGAGCCGCCGCGCTCTCCTCGATGTACTGGACGAAGCCGGGGACGGACCCGGTCCTCTCGGCGAGTTCCTCGCGGGACAGGCCCAGTTCACGTCGGCGAGCGGCCACTCTGCGCCCCAAATCGGGGGCGGACCTGGCCGGGTCGCCGGATTCCTCCGGTGGAGGCGTTCCCGAGGTCACGGCGTCCTCCTTCGCTGAACCGATGGTGGGTTGTGACCGGATAGTCCGACGGGCGGCCTGTCAGCCTGGCCGTCGTCAGACGGGCTGGGCGGTGTCGAGTGCGCCGTGCGGATTGAGGACGTACTTGCGGCTGGCCCCCTGATCGAACTCGGCATAGCCGCGCGGGGCGTCCTCCAGGCCGATCACGGTCGCGTTGACGGCACGGGCGATGTGTACGCGCTCGTTGAGGATGGCCTGCATCAGACCGCGGTGATAGCGCATGACGGGGCACTGACCGGTGGCGAAGGTGTGGCTCTTGGCCCACCCCTGGCCGAGCCGCATCTTCAGGGTGCCGGTCCGCGCGTCCTGGTCGACGCCACCGGGGTCGTCGGTCACATAGAGACCGGGGATGCCGAGTGCGCCGCCCGCCCGAGTCAGACCCATCAAGGAGTTGAGGACGGTCGCGGGCGCCTCCTCCGAGTCCTTGCCGTGCGCACGGGCCTCGAAGCCGACGGCGTCGACGGCCGCGTCGACCTCCGGTTCGCCGAGGATCTGCTCGATCTGCTCCTGGGCGGTGCCCCGGGTCAGATCGACGGTTTCACAGCCGAAACTGCGCGCCTGCGCCAGGCGTTCGGCGTTGAGGTCTCCCACGATCACCACCGCCGCGCCCAAGAGTTGGGCGGAGGCAGCCGCGGCGAGACCGACCGGCCCGGCTCCGGCCACGTACACGGTGGAGCCCACCCCGGTGCCGGCGGTGACCGCGCCGTGGAACCCGGTGGGGAAGATGTCGGACAGCATCGTCAGGTCGAGGAGCTTGGTCCGCGCCTGGTCGGGGTCGGGGAAGCGCAGCAAATTGAAGTCCGCGTACGGGACCATCACGTACTCCGCCTGCCCGCCGACCCAGCCGCCCATATCGACATATCCGTATGCGGCTCCCGGGCGGGCAGGGTTCACATTCAGACAGATGCCGGTCTGGCGCTCCTTGCAGTTGCGGCATCTGCCGCAGGCGATGTTGAACGGTACGGAGACGACGTCCCCGACCTGGACGAACTCTGCGTCCGGTCCGCGTTCCACCACCTCGCCGGTGATCTCGTGCCCGAGGACCAGACCCGCCGGGGCGGTGGTCCGTCCGCGCACCATGTGTTGGTCGCTGCCGCAGATGTTGGTCGCCAGGACCTTCAGGATCACACCGTGCGGACACTTTCGCCCCACGTTCTCGCGCGCCACCCCAGGGCCGTCCCGGAGTTCCAGTCCTGGATAGTCGGTGTTCTCGATCTTCACCGTTCCCGGCTTCACATAGGCCACTGCCTTGTTCCCGGTCACACCACGTCACCTCCATGCCCCTCGGCGGCCGCGCGAGTCGACGCCCCCGGGGACTCCGCGTACCGTTCGAGTCTCCTCCTCGACCGGTAAACACGCAGCCCGGCAGATAAAACCGGTGGCAAGCTCTGCCCAAGGCCCTGTTCCGCAGCTTCGGGGACCCGATTTACACAGAGTGACGATTCGTCACTGAAATGCCGTGCGATTCTCCTCAGATCGCAAGGGCGGGCAGCCGACCGGCTGCCCGCCCCCTGGATCGCTCGTCGTCGGCCCCGGGCGTCCGAGGCCGACCGTCAGCGGATGGCCTTGATCAGGTCACTGTTCAGGGTGTCCCCGCTCAGATCCCCCAGGAAGCTGCCCCCAGGCCCTGGCGCTGTCCATGGACCGTCTTCCGGCGACGGTCTCCGGGGTGTCATGGGGATTGCGGCGTGAACACGGCCGCTTCGCGCGCACCGTAGGAGAGCACGATCACCTGCTCAACGGCTCCTATCGGGAAATCAGACCGCGGCCGTGCTCGTTGCGAGCGTTCTCCGCTGACCCGTAGATCACCCCGAGCCACGATCAACACCATGTGTATGCCGTGCGGATGCAGCCGGGTTCAGGCGATCAGCCTGTTGTTGCCGGCGCAGCCGAACCCTCCGCCCTCCATGCACACCTTGATGTAAACCGGAACGCCTTCGGGGATGCTGAGGTTGGACGTCACCGCCGTGCTCACCTTCCATGTGGCCTTCTTGGACCAGCCGCTGGACGAGTGGGTGTAGAGCTCGAAGACCGCCTTCCAAGAACGCCAGGTGTTCTGCATGACGACCTTCTCGCCATCGGCCTGAAATGCGATGCGGGCGTACTCGCCTGAGTTCGCCGTGATGCGGACGGCACCGCTGACGCCACCCGCATCGCCATCGGAGACGTCCCGAGTGCAACTGGGAGTCACACCGGAAGCCGTGGTGTTGGTAGTGCAGGTGATGGCGACGGGAGCTGCTTGGGCAGGTCCTGCCAACAGCAGAGGGCCGGCAAGGGTGGCGGCTGCTACGGAGAGAACCGAGCTCTTCCTGATCTTCGATGTGCGAACCATGCGGCGATCATAGGAAGGGAGACGGCGCAATCCCGAGCTCCTCGAATGGCGGAGGAAGCCGGTTAGACAGCTCCGACCAGGGGAAACGCCCTCAAGTCCGCTTCTCGGTCGCACGGAGAGACGGCGCGCACGGTCAAACGGTAGGCGCTCCTGGGCAACAACCGGATGGTGCTCGCCGTCCGCGAAACCAACGCAACCACCGGCCGGTGGTTGGGTCGGCCACGTGGCTCGCGCCCATCGGAGTGCTGACGGAAACCGGTACCGCACTGGCCGGAAAGGGCAGAGACTTGTTCCATGGATGACATGGCTGACATGGCGGAGTTCCGGGAAGCGGCCACTGCATGGGCGGCCGGTGGCATCGGTGACCGCGCGCGAGAGTTGGCCGCACGACTACCGGTCCGCACGGTCGTCTTGCTCGAAGGACCCAGCGATGTCGCAGCGGTCAACGCGTTGGCCTCGATCCGCGGCAGGAATCTGGAAGCCGAGGGGGTCTGCGTACTGTCGATGGGCGGTGCGATGAGCGTCGCACGCCATGCGCGCCTCCTCGGACCGTCCGGCCTTGGCCTTCGGCTCACAGGACTGTGTGACGAGGCGGAGCGCCGCTACTACGCCAGTGGATGGGAACGGGCCGAAGCGGCAGACCACGGAATCTTCGTCTGCGCGGCAGATCTGGAGGACGAACTCATCCGTGCACTCGGCGTCGCCCGCGTGGAGGAACTCGTTCAACAGGAAGGCGACGTGCGTGCGCTCCAGACCTTCCTGCGGCAACCCGCACACCATGGTCGCCCCCGCCACCAGCAGTTGCGGCGCTTTCTCGGCACGAAGAAGGGCCGCAAGATCCGCTACGGACACGTTCTCGTCGAAGCTCTCGAACCCGACCGCGTACCCGGCCCGCTCGACGATCTGCTCTCCAGTCTCTGACCGCTGAACGGAACCACCACCACGGCTGTTGTCAGACGCGTGCGGCACCCTGCACGTATGAACCCCGCTGACTGCCTTGATGTGATTCGAACCGACGGTGACGCTCTCATCGTGGCCGCGCTACGGAACTCGGGTGGTGCGATGCCCTCATGTTCAGGATGAACCGGGAGGGACGTCGTACTCCATGTCGGGGAGGTGTATGAACACAAGGCCGGTGGGACGCATCCACCGGTTGCTCCACCTCGTAGCGGCCTGCTGCGACCGGTTTCCTCAGTGTCGTGGGCGATCGTCACCATCAGTCAACTGGATACCCCCTACGGGTATTTGACGGACCATGAGTGGGTGGTTAACCTCTGATGAGAGATACCCCGCCGGGGTATACCTATGGGAGGGATTTGTCGATGAGCACAACGAACTGGCACCTCAAAGGCGAGTGGTTCGACGTATGCAGTTGCTCGATGCCCTGCCCTTGCACCTTCGCGCAGGCCCCGACGAACGGCTGCTGTCTGTTCACGCTCGTATGGCAGATCCACGAGGGCCACTTCGGTGACGTGCGCCTGGACGGTCTCGGCGTCGTGGCGCTCGGCGAGTTCGCCGGGAACATGTGGGTGGACGATCCCGACGCCACGATGACGGCGATGTTCTACATCGATGCGAAGGGGACTCCAGCACAGCGGGACGCCCTGGAGGAGATCTTCCGCGGCAACGTCGGTGGGTGGCCGGGCAAGTTCGGTTCGCTGATCAGCGAGGTCCGCAGCGTCCAGTACGCACCGATCCAGTTCGATGCCGCAGAGGATCTCGCGTACTGGCGCGCGACCGTGGCCGACAAGGTGAGTGTGGGTGCCACGGCGCTGACAGGTCCCACCTCGGACCCCGAGCGTCGGGTGCAGTTGATCAACGCGCCCGGAGCGGAGGTGGGACCCGGCCAGGTGGCGACCTGGGGCGTGGTGAATGCTGATCACGCCGAGGGCTTCGACTTCTCCAGCAACTACCGCGGCGGATCCAGCAAGCACTTCCCGTTCGATTGGCGCCCCGATGCCTAGCCATCCGCGCTGACCGCCGCACCTGCGGCGTGTTCTCGACCTCCGGCCACCCTGGACCGGGCCGGAGGTCGACCCACAGCCGGAAACCCTCCGCGGCGCGGACGGGAGCACCCGGCGGAGCACACGCCTTGTCGCGTATCGGGGCACTGCGTGGGTTGTGCGGATGCCATCCTGCTGCTCGGTCGCGTGCTTTACCATGCCGCGGCGAAGTCCGTAGACGAGAACCGCTGACCGCGAACCCGCGCCACCGGAGGAGCGGTGCCGTGCCGAGTACCGCCCGGTGCCCCAGTGACCCAGTGCCCCGGAGGATCAACCAGCAGACGGGTGCCGCCTACTCCGAGCCGGGGGCCAGTAGGAGGCGGATGCGCTGATACTCGGCCGCCATCTCCGGTGTGGCGAGGAAATCGTCGAGGGCGGCGGACACTTCATGGTCGATGTCCTCGAGGGAGCGGACGGCGAGTTCGTAGAGCTCGCTGCGCCGGTTCTGCTCCAGGTAGTTCTTCCAGTGCTCCAATGCGCTGACTGCGGTGAGGACTCCGGTGTCCAGACCGTCGTCGACCAGGATTCCGTCGTCGATCGTCGCGAGCAGTTCGTGCAGTTCCGCGGCGCCCATCGTCAGGACGTTCGCGCACCCGGTGGTGAGTGCCGTTCGCGCATCCTCGGTGAGTTCGTCCTCGCCGGCGGCGTGCAGCAGTTCCGGCCGCACCAAGCGGGTGACGGTCTGTTCCGCGAAGGCGCGGGCACTGTCCTCGGTGGCTTCGGTGACGAGCCGGAGAATGCTTGCCTCGACCTCGCTGTAGTTCACCACTGCAGCCTAGCGCCGGTCACACATCGGTCCACCTTCAGTGGCAAACGATCCAGGTTCGGTGTCAGAGGGCACGAGGTGAACCGGTGTGTACGGCGCATAGGGGGCGCTGTGGTGTCACCCGGACGGCATTCGTGCGCCCTACCGACGGTCACCGCCCGCGGTGATGATGAGCAGACCGCAAGTGATCCAGGCGACTCCGCACACCTGCCCCAGGTCAGGTGGACATGCGGTGGAAGGAGCCCAGGTTGTTGCTGCTCATCTCTCCGGACGGCGTCGAGGAGGCCCTCGACTGTGCGAAGGCCGCGGAACACCTCGACATCGTCGATGTCAAAAGGCCCGACGAGGGCTCGCTCGGTGCGAACTTCCCTTGGGTCATCAGAGAGATCCGCGATGCGGTCCCCGCTGACAAGCCGGTGTCCGCCACCGTCGGGGACGTGCCGTACAAACCCGGCACCGTGGCACAAGCGGCGCTCGGTGCGGCCGTCTCAGGAGCCACGTACATCAAGGTCGGCCTCTACGGTTGCACCACGCCCGACCAGGCCATCGACGTCATGCGAGGAGTCGTAAGGGCCGTGAAGGACTACCGGCCCGACGCGTTAGTCGTCGCCTCCGGCTATGCCGACGCCCACCGGATCGGCTGCGTCAACCCGCTCGCACTCCCCGACATCGCCCTCCGCTCCGGCTCCGACGCGGCCATGCTCGACACCGCGATCAAGGATGGGACACGACTGTTCGACCACGTTCCGCCGGAGGTCTGCGCGGAGTTCGTCCGACGGGCCCATGCATCCGGTCTGCTCGCCGCCCTCGCGGGCAGTGTGAAAGTAGGGGACCTCGGAGAGCTGACCCGCATCGGTACGGACATCGTGGGCGTGCGCGGAGCGGTCTGCGAAGGAGGCGATCGCACCACCGGACGGATCCAACCGCACTTGGTGGCCGCCTTCCGGGCGGAGATGGATCGGCACGCCCGGGAACACACGGCCGCCGCCACCCCTGCCAGCTGATCGCCGGCATGGCGATGCGTCAGCCCCTACACATGCCCCGAGCCCCCGGCGCACGCTTCGCCGTCATCGATCCGGCAACGGGCGAAGCCTTCGACGACGCTCCCGACCAGCAGCCGGACGAGTTGGATGCACTGGTCGGCCGGGCCCACGACGCCTGGCGCAGTTGGCGGACCGACCGCGTCGCCCGCGCCCGAGCCTTGCGCGCGGCGGCCGACGCCGTCGAGGAGGCACGGACGGACCTTGCAGCCCTCCTCACCCGTGAACAGGGCAAGCCCCTGGCCGAGTCCGCCGCGGAGATCACCCGCGCAGCAGCCCGCCTGCGCTACTTCGCCGAGCTCGATCCCGGCACCCAGCCCATCGCAGACGGACGGCCGGTGCGCAGCGAGATCCGTTGGCGATCGCTCGGGCCTGTCGCCGCGATCGTCCCCTGGAACTTTCCCGTCCAGCTCGCGTCGGCGAAGTTCGCGCCCGCACTCGCCGCGGGCAACACCATGCTGCTCAAACCCTCTCCCTTCACACCCCTCGCCACACGGTTGTTGGGGTCCGTCATCGCCGCCGCCCTCCCCGAGGGGGTGCTGACGATCGTCACCGGCCGCGAGCCCCTCGGCGCCCGACTGGCCTCCCATCCGGGGATCCGCCATGTGACCTTCACCGGCTCCGTCCCCACCGGGCGGGCCGTCGCGGAAGGAGCGGCGGCTTCGCTGGCCAGGGTCACCCTGGAACTCGGCGGCAATGATGCGGCCGTCCTCCTGGACGACGTCGATGTGGAGCAGATCGCCGACCGACTGTTCTGGACGGCCTTCCGCAACTGCGGCCAGGTCTGCATGGCGGTCAAACGGGTCTACGCCCCGGCCCGGCTCCACTCCGACGTCGTCGAAGCCCTCGCACAACATGCGAAGACCGTCGTGGTCGGAGCCGGCCTCGACCCTGGTACACAACTGGGACCGGTCAACAACGCCCCCCAACTCGCGAAGGTCGAGCGCTACACGACCCGGGCACTGGCGGAAGGAGCCCGAGCCGTGACCGGTGGCCATCGACTGGACCGACCGGGCTACTTCTACGCCCCCACTATCCTCGCGGACGTCCCACCCGAAAGCCGGGTGGTGACGGAGGAACAGTTCGGTCCGGTCCTGCCGGTCCTACCGTACGAGAGCATCGACGAGGCCGTCGACGCCGCCAACGACACCGGCTTCGGGCTGGGCGGATCGGTGTGGGGCACCGATCTCGACCGCGCCGAAGCCGTGGCCGACCGGCTGGAGTGCGGGACGGCATGGATCAACCACCACGCCGAACTCTCCCTCGCCCAACCCTTCGCCGGCACCAAGGAGAGCGGTGTCGGTGTCGCCGGAGGGCCGTGGGGGCTCTACGGAAACCTCAGACCGTTCGTCGTGCACCGCCCGGAGGAAGCGTGACGATCACGTTCGGCGCGGCCGTACTGCGCTCGCCCGAGAGCCGATTCGCGGTCGAGGAGGTCATCCTCGACGCGGGGCCGGCCGAGGGCGAGATCCTGGTCGAGATCGCGGGCTGTGGAATGTGCCGGACCGATCTCGCGGTGCGACGTTCGGCGGGCCGCTCACCACTACCGGCGGTACTCGGCCACGAGGGCGCAGGGATCGTGGTGGATACGGGCGGTCCGAACACCGGTCTGAGCCCTGGCGACCACGTCGTCCTGACCTTCGACTCCTGCGGACACTGCCGGAACTGCCGGGCAGCTGCCCCCGCCTACTGTGACGCCTTCGCTGCGCTCAACCTGTTCGGAGGGCGCACGGAGAACGCTGCGCGGTTCACCGACTCCGCGGGGGGCGAGTTGGCCCCCCGTTGGTTCGGCCAGTCCGCATTCGCGGAGTACGCGGTGGTGTCGGCCCGCAACGCCGTTCGGGTCGACGCGTCGCTGCCCGTGGAACTGCTCGGACCGCTCGGCTGCGGCTTCCTCACCGGAGCCGGCGCGGTCCTCAACTCCTTCGCGGTCGCCCCCGGTGACACCGTCGTGGTCTTCGGTACGGGTGCCGTTGGCCTGACCTCGGTGATGGCGGCGGTGGCGTCCGGAGCGGTGGCCGTGGCCGTGGACCGGCATCCCGAACGGCTGGCACTCGCCGAGCGGTTCGGTGCGATTCCGCTGCACGCCTCTACGGCCGACCTGCCCGGTCGCATCCGACAGCTGACGGACGGCGGAGCGCAGTACGCGCTGGACACCACGGCCTCTGCCCGGCTGATCAACGATGCGCTCCGGGCGCTGCGCCCGACCGGTCACCTCGGGCTGGTGGCGCGGCTGCACACTGCCCTCCCGCTGGAACCCGGGACACTGGACCGCGGCCGGAAGATCTCTCACATCTGTGAGGGGGATGCAGTTCCGGGACTACTGATTCCGCGGCTGATCGGCCTGTGGCGGGCCGGGCGGTTCCCCTTCCACGAGCTGATCCGTACGTACCCGCTCGCCGACATCAACGAGGCGGAACGCGACTGCAACGCGGGGCGCGTGGTCAAACCCGTTCTGATTCCGGAGAGGAGGAGGCGATGAGCGGGGTTAGCCCGCTGCCTGATCGATCATCGCTGTTCAGCACCGCTCGTGGACACAACTCGCTCATGGGAGGACATGTGGTCGGCACAACGCCCGCGAACAATGGCACGGAGGGCGTGGAGGGCGTGGAGGGAGGCGTGGGGGTGACCGCTCTCATGGTCGCCGCCGCGCGGGCCATCGAAACGCATCGCCATGACTTCCTGGCACGGGACGTCTATGCGGAGCACTTCGTGCGCGCCGCCCCCGCGTCGGCCGGCTGGCCGGTCCGCATACAACAGGTCCCGGACGGGGACGCCAACCCGTTGTGGGGACGGTTCGCGCGCTACTTCGGTCTCCGTACGAGGGTCCTCGACGACTTCCTTCTCCAGTCGATGCACACGGCCGGTGCCCACCAAGTGGTCCTGCTCGGAGCGGGGTTGGACACTCGGGCGTTCCGGCTCGACTGGCCTCGCGGCTGTGTGGTCTTCGAAATCGACAGGGCAGGCGTGCTGGATTTCAAGCACAAGGTGCTCGACGGACTCTCGGCCGACCCCAAGGCGGCGCGCGTTCCCGTTCCGATCGATCTGCGCGACGACTGGGCGGGCGCGCTGGTCGAATCCGGTTTTGACTCCGCCGCACCGAGCGTCTGGCTGGCCGAAGGGCTGCTGTTCTATCTGCCGGCCGCTGCCGAGACCAATCTCATCGACACGGTGGACCGGCTGAGCACCCAAGGGAGCGCGTTGGCATTCGAGGTCAAGCTCGAAAAGGACTTGATGGAGTACCGCAATAGCCCCATCTACACCTCGACGGCGGACCAGATCGGCATTGACCTCCTCCGTCTCTTCGACGGAGAGCCGCGGCCGGACTCCGCCGGTGATCTGCTGGACAAGGGCTGGTCCACATCGATGCACACGCCCTTCGACTTCAGCCGTCGTCATGGTCGTGGCCCACTGCCCGAGGACAACGACGCGCTGGAGGGCAATCGTTGGGTGTTCGCGAAAAAGCCCCGCAGCTGATGCTGTCGCCTCGTGCGGGCCGCAGATCGCGTGATGGCGGAGAACGCCGGCGGGGCGGCACACACCGACGCCGGGTCGGGGTACGCCGCCCTGGAGCGGGGCGAGTTCCTGGAAGGCAACCCGCTCCGCTCACTTCGGGTCGCGGTCGTACAGGGATTGGGACCAGAGGTAGCCGAGCACGGCCAGTCCCAGGCACCAGACCACGGCCAGCCACCCGTTGTGGCCGATCTCGCTCCCGAGCAGCAGGCCGCGCAAGGTCTCGATGGCAGGTGTGAAGGGTTGGTACTCGGCGATCGGCTGAAACCAGCCCGGCATGGCGTCGACCGGGACGAAAGCGCTCGAAATGAGGGGGAGGACCATGAGGGGCATGGCGTTGTTGCTGGCCGCTTCGGCGGTCGGGCTGGACAGGCCCATCCCGACCGCGATCCAGGTGAGGGCCAGTGAGACGAGAGTCAACAGCCCCACCGCCAGGATCCACTCCAGAGGGGTGGCACCGGTGGATCGGAAACCGATGGCCACGGCGACGGCCCCGACCAGCACCACGCTCATCATGCACTGGAGCACGCTTCCGACGACGTGCCCGATGAGCACCGAGCCGCGGTGGATCGCCATCGTACGGAAGCGGGCGATGATGCCTTCGTTCATGTCCATGGCGACGGACACCGCGCTGCCGATCGTGGTGCCGCCGATGGTCAGCATCAGGATTCCGGGGAAGAGGTAGGCGATGTAGTGGGATCGGTCGGCGCCGTTGCCTCCGATGCCGGCGCTCATCACATCGCCGAAGACGTAGACGAAGAGGAGCAGTAGGACGACCGGTGTGAGGAGGAGGTTCAGTGTGAGGGAGGGATAGCGGCGCACGTGGAGCAGGTTGCGTCGCAGCATGGTGGACGAGTCGCGCAGCGCGAGCGAGGGAAGGCTCATCGGACGTTCTCCTTGCGCTGGCCGGGCTGGTGAGTGTTGGTGGTGAGGGCGAAGAAGACGTCGTCGAGGTCGGGGGTGTGCACGGTAAGTTCGTCGGCTTCGATGCCGGCCGCGTCGAGTCGGTCGAGGATGGCCCGGAGCTTGCGTTGGGTGCCGTCGCTGGGGATGTGGAGCGCAAGGCCGTCGTCGTTGGGCGTGGCTTCGTTGAGTGCGATGGTGGCGGCGCGGTAGGTGGTGGGGTCGGCGAAGCGGAGGCGGATGTGTCCGCCGGGGACGAGGCGTTTGAGTTCGTCGGCGGTGCCTTCTGCGGCGATGGTGCCGTTGCTCAGGACGGCGATGCGGTCGGCGAGTTGGTCGGCTTCTTCGAGGTATTGGGTGGTGAGGAAGACGGTGACGCCGCCGGAGACCAGTGCACGGATGATGTTCCACATGTTGTGGCGGCTGCGGGGGTCGAGTCCGGTGGTGGGTTCGTCGAGGAAGATGATCCGGGGGTTGCCGACGAGGGTCATGGCGATGTCCAGGCGGCGCTTCATGCCGCCGGAGTAGGTGGAGGCCGGCTTCTTCGCGGCGTCGACCAGGTCGAAGCGCTCCAGGAGTTCGGCGGTGATCCGTCGGCCCTCGTGGCGGGGCAGGTGGTGCAGGTCGGCCATGAGGAGCATGTTCTCCTCACCGGTGATCAGTCCATCGACCGCGGAGAACTGTCCGGTGACACCGATCGCGGCTCGAACGCCCTGCGGGTCGGCGGCCAGATCGTGGCCCGCCACCTGGGCCTGTCCGCCGTCCGCGGTGATGAGCGTGGACAGGATCTTCACCGCCGTGGTCTTCCCAGCGCCGTTCGGGCCGAGCAGGGCGAACACCGACCCGACCGCGATGCGTAGATCGATGCCGTCGAGGACGACCTTGTCCCCGTACGACTTGCAGAGCCCGACGGTGGAGATGGCGGCCGGTGCTGTGAGACCGTCCACCCTTCTGGGCGTGGGCATGACAGAAGACGGCATAGGGTCCTCCCGTTTGAAGGCTGGATTGGTTGGGGGAGCGGGTGGGTGGGAGGCACGCAGGAACGCGCGCACTACCCGAACCGCCGTTGTCGGCGATGACGGCTCGGACCGGAGGTCAGCCCCTGGCGCGGCGGACGTCGATGTTGCCCCACCGGGTACGGGCGCGGATCTTGACGGTGTCCTCGACCTGCTCCGGAGTGTCGGACGCGGTGAGTGCGTTGTGTACCTGTCCGGCGTCCGAGTGGACGTCGAGCCAGGCGGCCGTGCCCTCGCGGATACCCACGTCGATGGCGCCGTAGTTGGTCTCCAACTGAACCGTCCCGGAGGCAACCTCGCCCACGCGAAGGGTGCCGTGGGCGGTCTTGGCGGTGACCGACGCCTCGGCGCGCCGGATCTCGATGTCACCGTTGGCGCCGCTCACCCGCAGGTCGCCGGTCGCGGCGCCGACGGTCGTGGTGCCGTGCGAGTTCTTCAGGACGGCGGGGCCGTCGACCAGGCCGACGCGCAGACTGCCGGAGCTGGTGGTGATCTCGGCCGTCCCCTCGACGCGGTCCACGGTGATCGTGCCGTGCGCCGCGGTCAGCTGTAGCGGGCCGGTCGTGTCCAGGCGGACATCGCCTGACGAGGTCTTCACCCGGACCTCGCCGAGTCGACCCTCGCCGAGCACCTGCACCCAGGCGCCGGTCAGGTCGAGGCGCGAACCCGCTGGCAGTTCGACCGTCACATTGACCATGCCGGTGCGGGTGAACAGACCAGCCTTGGGCGTCCGAACGGTCAAGGTGCCGTTCGTGTACGTGACCTCTGTCTGGTCGGCCGTCCGTACGTCCAGCTCCCTCTTGGGGTTGTGGGGCCGCACCTCGACAAGGGTGTCAAGGCGCTTGCCAGCCGTGAACTGGATGGAACCGGCCGCCACATGGGCCGTGGCCGAGATCGGCTCGGGAGTGTCAAAAGAAGGCATGGCTGTCCCGTCCTCTTGGGTCTTCGAGACGTCCCCGCTGGTGGGACGTGGTGGAGGTGAAGTGGTGCGCCCAGCTAGCTGTTAGCGCACCCAGCCCGTGTAGCTCTGTCCGATGACCTGAGTCCTCTCGGCCGTACGCGGTCGAGTGCCGCCGTCGACCGCGGCCGATACAGCCCGGACCAGCCAGGCGTTGACCGACAGGCCCTCCCGGCTCGCGGCCTCCTCGGCACGTGCCTTGAGGTGGGCGGGCAGGCGCAGATTGACGCGTGCCGTGCCGCCCTCGTCGCCATCGGCCGGGGTCGGGGCCTTGAGCGGTTCGAGGGGGGCAGTCGACTCGGCGGGAGCGCCGCCGGCGGGCGGCGGTGTCACCACGAAGTCGGGGTCGAGCCCCCGTAGTCGTACGTCGACCGATCCGGGGGCGAGCTCTCGGGTGACCTCGTCCATCGCGGCGGAGAGCACGTTGAGCATGATCAGCCGGGTCGCCGACTCCAGGGGAGCGGTGAGCCTCTCAGCCAACTCGCGGGCTTCGTCGCCGCCGGCTTCAGCGGCCACCGCGAGTTCACGGCGGAGGTTATCGACATACGGGGTCAGATCCATAGCGCCATCATGGCATCACTATGGCGCTATGCGCCACCCGCCCGGGGAAATCTTTTACACCAGAGCTGCGCATACGGCTCTGAGCTGGGAACATGCCAAAAAGGTGATTGGTTTCGGTGTGCTGCCACGCGTGGGAACCTGTCCTTGGTTGAGCCAGCTGGCTCCGAGTGGCGCTAGATGGTCGCAGTGTGGCGCCAGTCCGTGCCACTCGATGTCCTGTGGTGCCATAGTGATGCCGTCAGGCCCTGTTCCGCCCGCGGGCCGGCGCCCCGTCGCGCTCCGGTGCCGTGACGGGGCCGGGCAGCGGTCACCCATAGGTCCGGGGCGGGATCCAGCGACCCGGGTGACTCCAGGACTCCGCTGATGAAGGCCGCCGGGTGAGCCCGTCTCTCTCTTCCCCCGTCATTCCTTGCTGGCCGCGGAGATGCCGGAAGATTTCACGGCGATGCCCACGTGTGAACCCCGGCCTGGTGCGCCCGTCCCGGGGTCGCGACTCAGCCGATCGCGCCCAGTCGGGTGGAGATCTCCTGAGCGGCGGCGATCACCAGGGGCGCCAGTTTCGGTAGGTCTTCTGCGGGCAGTCGCTCCGCGGGCGCCGAGACGCTGATGGCGGTCATGCACGCCCCCGAGTGATCGAAGACCGGGGCCGCAACGCACCGGATGCCCTCCTCGTGCTCGATGTCGTCGACCGCGTAACCCTGTTGTCTGATCTCACTGAGTGCGGCCCTCAGCTGCTCGGGCGTTGTGATCGTCCGCGGTGTGTGCATCGGCATCCCGTTGGCGATCACCAGCTCGATCGTCTCCTGTGATGCGTGGGCCAACATCGCCTTGCCGACGCTGGTGCAGTAGGCGGGTGCGCTGTTTCCGATGCGGGAGAACATGCGGACCGGGTGGGGGGTGTCCACCTTGTGGATGTAGACGATGTTCGGGTAGTCGGCGACGACGAGGTGAACGGTCTCACGGGTCTGCGAGGCGAGCTTCTGCAGGACGTCGTGCATACCGCGTGGTAGATCCAATCCGGCGAGATACGCCCGGCCCAACTGGGCCATGCGCCAGCCGAGGCGATAGCGGCCCGAGGGGAGGTGTTCGACGAGGCGGGCTTCCAGGAGCGGCTGGAGCAGACGGAGTGACGTGCTCTTGTTCAGGTCGAGTTCCCGGCACAGTTCGGCGAGGGAGTACCCGCTTCCGTCGGTGGATTCTCCCAGCTGGAGGAGGATGGAGACGGCTCGCCGCAGCGAGGCCGAGTTGTTGCGACGTCCCGGGGCGGGGTTCGGGTCCGGGCTCATCCTGGGTGGTCCTTTCCTCCGGGGTGCCCCGGTGCGTGTGTCGGTGCGCCGCCCTCGATGGGCGGGCTCCGCTCCTGTCGTTGGTACGGACCTGCCGGGGGGCGTGTTCCGGGCGGGACTCGGCCCTCCGATTCGTACGTGGGCCTGGTCCGTCCTGACGTCTCGCTCCCCTTCTCGCGCTCCTGGCTCCTTCTCGCACCGGGTCTTCCCGGCGGCGTGAGGCATTCGTTCCCGTGGGTTGAACCGGTGTTGTGCGTGTCCTGCTGGCTGTCGGACCGCGTGCTCGTGGGCATCCAACGTCCTGGTGGGCGATGGGTTCGAGGTGCCGTGGGGCGCGTCGAGCGCGAGCGCGGGTCGTTGTCGACGGGTGGAATCACCCTGGGGGCGTTGTCATTTGAGGCTGGTATACCGCAGTCGCGCCCGGGAGGGGAAGGCGGCGGAACCCCTCGTTCCTCCCTGGAATCCGGGGGGCGGAGGGTGTGGTCGATGTGCCCCTTTCGTGTTCGAACCGAGCCTTGACAGCACTATGAAGCGTCGGTCAGCATTCTGCAATGCATTCCGCTGGATTGCATTGCAGACCTCGTGTCTTGCGATCCGTCAAAGGCTGTGCGGCCGGACCGGAAAGACGCAGACCCTTTCAGAAGAGGTTCAGATGAAGAAGCAACACGGCTATGCCTTCCGCTCGGCAGCGGCCCTCGCGGCCTGTGCGACTGCTGCGGTCGCGGCGGGATGCTCCCCGCCGCCCAGCGGAGGTTCGTCCTCCAAGGGCATCACCGTGGCCGAGACTGCGGCACCCTCGACGCTCGATCCGCAGGGCTCGGCTCTCTACGCCGACCGGTTCGCCTGGCAACTGTCCTACCAGTGCCTGATGACCACCACCCCCGACGGGAAGGTCGAGCCGGAGCTGGCCACCGGCTACAAGCGGTCCCCCGACGGACTCACCTACACCTTCGACCTCAGAAAGAACGTCAAGTTCCAGAACGGCGAGACGCTGACCAGCGCGGATGTCGCCTACACCTTCGACCGGTTGAAGCGCAGTCCGGACGGAATCGCCAAGGAACTGTTCCCCACCTTCGACAAGGCCGTCGCCTCGGGCGACTCCACCGTCGTGTTCCACCTCACGCGCCCCGACGCCGGGTTCGTCAGCAACATGGCGAACCCGCTGGTGTGGGGCTGCGCCGTGATGAACAAGAAGGCCGCCACCTCGGACAACATGGCGACCCGCATGGTCGGCACGGGGCCGTGGAAGCAGGAGTCGTACCGTCCCAACAGCGAGTTGAAGCTCAAGCGCTTCGACGACTACTGGGGCGAGAAGACGAAGTCCGGACAGCTCAAGGTGGTCTACGTCCCCGGCGCCTCGACACAGGTCAACAACCTCCAGGCCGGAGCGGTCGATCTGATCTTCACCGCCGCGTCGAGCGGGAAGTCGCTCTCCGGCTCCGACAAGTTGGAGGTCAAGAACGTTCCGACGGACTCCACGATCTTCCTCCAGGTCAACAACCTCAGCAAGCCCCTCGACAACATCAAGGTGCGCCAAGCACTCGCCCTGGCGCTCGACCGTGAGGGCCTCGCCGAGCAGGCGTACAGCGGCGGTGGTGCCCGCCCCAGCGTCTACATCCCCGACAGCAACGCCTGGGCGCCCAAGCCCGCCGAGGTGCCGAACTCGACGCCCGACCTCGAAAAGGCCAAGCAACTCCTCAAGGAGGCCGGTTTCCCCAACGGCTTCTCCACCTCCCTGATGTACATAGCCGCCTACGACCCCGGTACCAACGACCTGATGGCAGCCGTCCAGGCACAGCTGGCCAAGGTCGGCATCAAGATCAAGCTCGAACCGCTGGAGGGCGGTTCGTGGGGTGACCGGCTCGTCAAGGCCAAGTACGCCCTCAGCTGGAACGCTCAGTCGTACTACTCGAACCCGTACCAGTACGTGGCCCCGGCCGAAGGGCGCCAGGGTCCGGTGCCGCCCGAGCTGAAGAAGCTCCTCGACGACGCCCTGCGCGCCGCCGACCCGACCGCCTACGAGAAGGCACTCGTCGCTGTCCAGCAGTGGGAGGCCGAGAACGTCTACCCCACCCTCACACTGCTCGCGACGAACCTGCTGGTCGCCCACCAGAAGGGATTGACCGGAGTCGATCTGCCGGCGAGCCAGAGCCGGGCGTTCCTGACCCGGGTGAGCCGTGGCTAGGACCCCGGTGGCGGGTCGTGCCCCCAGTGGCGCGACCCGCGCGGCGGACGGACAGGACCCGCTGCTCGTGATCGAGGGACTCACCGTGCGCTACGGACGGTCCCAACCGCCCGCGGTGCACGACGTCTCCTTCAGCCTCCACCCCGGCGACCGCGTCGGGCTGGTGGGTGAGTCGGGTTCCGGGAAGTCGACGTTGGCGGCGGCCGTCCTGCGGTTGCTGCCGGCTTCGGCCTCGGTCACGGGTCGGGTCGATCTCGACGGCAACGATCTGACGGCCCTGGGACCCTCCGAGCTGCGGGCCCTGCGCAGCACCCGGATGTCGCGCGTTCCCCAGGACCCGTTGGGAAACCTCAACCCGGTCTTCACCATCGGGCGACAGATGTCCGATGTGATCGCCGCACACCGCTCGCTCGGCCGCAAGGAACGCACGGCGATCGTCGAGGAGGCCCTGCACCGGGTCGGCATCGGTGATGCGGCCGTCAAGCGGCGCAACTATCCGCACGAGTTGTCGGGCGGTATGAGGCAGCGCGTCATGATCGCCATGGCACTGCTCAACCACCCCGACCTCCTGATCGCCGATGAACCCACCACGGCTCTGGACGTCACCGTTCAGGCGCAGGTCATCGAACTGCTGCGGGAGCGGGTCGCCGAGGCCGACATGACCCTCCTGCTGATCTCGCACGACATCGGTGTGGTCGCCGAACTGTGCACCACCGTGATGGTGATGTACGGCGGCGAGATCGTCGAGAGGGGTGCGGCGTCCGAAGTCCTGACCCGCCCCACCCACCCCTACACCCGGTCCCTGATTGCCGCGGCCCGTGGCACGGCATTCGGTGACGGTGACGGTGACGGCCCGAGTGAGATGGTGACATGACCGGGAAGCAAACACGGCTCGAGACATCCGCGGACCGCCAGGACGTGGTGCTCGACGTCCGTGAGGCGTTCAAGCACTTCCGGATGCGGCGCACCAGCCTGCGGGGTGAACGCGCCCAAGTGCACGCGGTCGACGGCATCAGCGTGCGACTTCGGGCCGGACGCACGCTCGGTCTGGTCGGCGAGTCGGGATGCGGAAAGTCCACGCTCGGACGGCTGATCACCGGACTCGACACCCCCACGGCGGGTGAGGTCCTGGTCGGCACCGAACTGCGCACGGTCACGGCCGGTGCGAACGGCAAGGTCCAAGCGGTGTTTCAGGACCCCGCGAGTGCCCTGGATCCGCGGATGAGCGTACGGGCCAGCGTTGCCGAAGCCCTCGGCGGCGTCGAGAAGGCCGAACGGGAGCAGCGTGTCGACGATGCGTTCGCCACGGTCGGCCTACCGCTCGAACTCGGCTCCCGCTACCCCCACCAGCTGTCCGGTGGCCAACAGCAGCGCGTCTGTATCGCCCGTGCGCTGATCGCCCGCCCCGACCTCGTCCTGCTCGACGAAGCGGTGAGTTCGCTGGACGCCTCCCTTCAGGCCCAGGTGTTGGACCTGCTGGAGCGGTTGCAGCGCGAAACCGGCACCGCGTACGTGTTCATCTCGCACGACCTGCGGGCGGTGCGGCAGGTCAGCCACTCGATGGCGGTCATGTACCTCGGGCAGATCGTGGAGGAGGCACCGGCCGAGGCGTTCGACCGAGGGTTGCTCCATCCGTACGCCGTCGCCCTCCGATCCACCGAACCTGGCATCTTCCAGGGCGAGGAGGGCATCCAACGCGTCGTGTTGCGAGGAGAGCCGCCGAGTGCGGTCAATCCTCCGTCGGGCTGTCGCTTCGCACCGCGCTGCCCGATCGCCGACGAGGGATGCGTCCGGGTCGCCCCTGAACTGACGGAGATGTCCACCGGCCACCGGGTGCGCTGTCACAAGCCCGGTGGGCTCACACTGACCCCGGCCGCCCACATCGGCGCCGCCACCACGGGCGCGGCAGAACTCGGAGGAGTGTTGTGATCCTCTACCTGGCCAAGAAGCTCACCGGTGCCGCAGGTGTCCTGTTGGCGCTCTCGGCGCTGGTGTTCTTCGCGGGCCGCGGCCTCGTACCGGGCAGTGCCGCATCGGTGATCGCCGGTGCCAAGGCATCTCCCGAGACCATCGCCGCCATCGAACGCGAACTCGGACTGGACCAGCCCCTCTACCGCCAGTACCTGGACTGGCTCTGGAACACCCTCCAGGGCGACTTCGGAGTGTCACCCATCTCCGGTCAGAACAACCTCGACGTCATCGCCCAGCAGGCGCCCATCTCCTTCGAACTGGCGATCATCGGGCTGGTCATAGCGGTCGCCATCGGGCTTCCCGTCGGCGTCATCGCCGCGACCCACTCGGGCAAGGGCATCGACTGGGGCATCCGCATCCCCCTGCTCGTCGTGTTCGCCTTTCCCGGCTTCGTCTCGGGCTCCGCAGCCCTCTATCTGGCGGCGCAGTACCTCACGAACCTGTATTCGGCGAGCTACATCCCGTTCTCCGAGAGCGCCGTCGGCAATCTCCAGACCATGCTGCTGCCGGCACTGGCGGTCGGCATCCCCACCGCCCCGCTCGTGGCCCAGATGACCCGCTCGTCCATGATCGAGGTCCTCGCCCAGCCGCACATCACCACGGCACGCACCAATGGCATCGCGGAGTGGCGCATCCGCTACCTCTACGCCCTGCGGGCCGCACTGCCCCCGGTGCTCACCCTGATCGGATTCATCTTCGGATTCCTCGTCGGCGGACTGTTCATCGTCGAGGAGATCTTCAGCCTGCCGGGCCTGGGCCGCGGAGTGCTCGACTCGATCTCGAACCGGGACTTCTCCCAACTCACCGCGCAGGCCCTCGTCATCGCCGGCACCTTCATCCTCGGCAACCTGCTCGTCGACATCGCCCTGCCGTTCGTCGACCGACGCATCATCCACACCTAGGAAACGGGAGTCAGCGTGACCAAGCACCTCTCGCCGGATCTCCGGCCGACCCCGTCCACCACACCGCCGCCCGCCCGAAAGCGCAGCTCCCGCTGGCCGCTGCGCGGCATCGTCGCCAACATCGCCGTCTTCCTCATCCTCGGCTACATCTTCCTGGCCGCCTTCGGCTCGTTCCTCGTGCCGTACGGACCGAACGACGTCAGCGCCGGCCCACGACTGTCCTCACCGTCGTCGGACCACTGGCTGGGGACGGACGCGCTGGGACGCGACCAGTTCTCGCGGATCATCGCCGCCGCCCGCCCCGCTCTCCTGTCCGCGGCCTACGCAGTGCTGTTCGCCCTGTTGATCGGGACCGCGATCGGGATAGCGGCCGGCTTCCTGGGCCGCCTCTGGGACGGCGTCCTGTCCCGACTCGTCGATCTGCTGTTCGCGATCCCCGAGTACCTCCTCGCCATCCTCGTGATCGCGGTGATGGGAAGCGGCCTGATCAACGCATCGTTGGCCATCGGCATCGTGACCATCCCGCGGTTCGCACGCATCGCACGCGGCGCCACGATCGAGATCGCACAACGGGCCTTCGTCGACGCCGCCCGGTTGTGCGGTCGCGGCAGGTTGTGGATCGTGTTCCGTCACATCCTGCCCAACATCGCATCCCCGCTCGTCATCATGACCGCCATCAACCTCTCCACCGCAGAAGGGGCGTACGCCGCACTGAGCTTCCTCGGGTTCGGCGTCCGCCCACCCGATGCCGACTACGGCAGCATGATCTCGTCGTCCCAGCAGTACCTGCTCACCGATCCATGGGTCGTGGCGTTCCCGTCGATCGCGTTCGTGGTCCTCGTCCTCGCGTTCAACCTCCTCGGTGACGTCCTGCGCGACCGGCTCGACCCCCACACCCGTACCGCGGCCGGCGCCTGACAACCATCCCGTACCCAGCACCCCGCAGGAGAGAGATCACCGTGTCCGACTTCACCACCCTGCTCGACGGCCAGGTCCCCGAAATCCTCTCCCGGCACGGAGTTCCGGGCGCCGCAGTGGGCGTTCTGGCCGACGGTGAGACCACTTTGCTCGGCTACGGCGGCACCAACACGGCACACCACCTTCCCGTGGATCCCGATACGATCTTCCAGGTCGGCTCGATCTCCAAGACCCTGTTGGGATGCGTCATCGGGCGCCTCGCCGACCGCGGTCACGTGGACCTGGACGACCCCGTCGCACCGCTGTTCCCCGGTGCCGGCGTCGACGAGCGGATCACACTGCGACACCTGATCACGCACACCTCGGGCATCGATGCACAGCACATGATCGCGGACGCTCCCACCCTGCTCGCCGACCACGCGGACGACTCGGTCCAGGCGTCACTGGCCCACTTCGTCCGTCGACCACTGCTGTTCCCACCCGGTACGGACTACTCGTACAGCGGCCCCGGAATCATGGTGGCCGCCGCCGTGGTCGAGCGGGTCACAGGACGGCACTACACGGACGTCCTCCAGGACGAGGTCCTCGACCCGGCCGGAATGTCGGGCACGTTCACCACGGCCGACCAGGTGGTGACCCGGCGCGTGGCCGCACCGCACGGCCACGACGAGGAAGGCAGGCCCGTCCTGCTCGTCGACCAGGGGTGGCAGCGACACTGGCAACTCCCAGGGTGGGACGTACCCGGCGGCGGCGTCCTCAGCACGGCGCGGGACCTGATGCACTACGCGGCCCATGTGATGTCGCCCGCCGCCCCCAGCGGCCTGTTCCGTGTCCATGCCCACCGCGGGAGCGCGGGTCGTGACATCGGCCTCGCCTGGATGCTGGAGGACCGCGCGGGCGACCCGACGATGTCCCACGACGGTCTCACCATCGGCTATGCGTCCCGGCTGGTCCTCGTCCCTTCTCGCAAGCTCGCCTACACCATCCTGACGAACTCGCTCCACGGATGGGGCGTGGCCGAGGACGTCGAGCGACTGATTCTCACCGCGGCGTGCGGGCAACCGCCGGCCCGCGCACTGCTTCCGGTCGGCGACGAACTGGCGGACGCCCTGCTGGGGACGTACGACTGCGGCTTCTACGGCACGATCACCCTCATACGGGGGCAGTACGAAGGGGAGATGCGGGTCATCGCGAACCAGGCACCGTCGGGACCGAACCAGTACGTCATCGCCCTTGAATCCCCCGACCGGCTGGTGTTGGGCCCGCCGGACACACTGGTCGCGCTCGGTGCCGACGGCAGACCGCTCGGCGACGCGGCCTCCTTCGTCCGGGAACCCGACGGCACCGTGTCCGCCCTGCGCCATCACGACCGGATCGCGCACCGGATCGGCTGACCGGTACGAGGCTCAGCCGGCCGCTCCGAGCCGTTGGGAGATCTCGGCGGCGGCAGCGGACACCAGCGACCCGAGGCCGGACACCCGCTCCGATGTGAGTCGTGTGGCGGGCCCGGACACACTGATTGCGCAGACCGGCGTCCCCGCGTGGTCAAACACCGGTGCCGCGACGCAACGGACGTCGGGCTCGTTCTCGGTGTCGTCCACCGCATAGCCACGCGAGCGGATCACGGCCAGGTCGGCGTGCAGCGCCTCGGGAGTGGTGAGGGTCTGCGGGGTGCGCGGGGGCGTGCCGTGGGCGAGGGCCGCGTTCACCGCCTCGATCCCGGTGTGGGCCAGCAGCGCCTTTCCCACCCCCGTGCAGTAGGCCGGCCGACGGCTTCCGATGGGGGAGTGCATCCGTACCGGCTGCGGGCTCTCGACCTTGTCCACATAGACCACGTCCGGCAGATCGGGCATCACCAGGTAGGACGTCTCGCCCGTCTCCGAGGCCAATCGCTCCAACACGTCATGGGCCGTGTCCCGCAGATCCAGACCGTCCAGATAGACGTGGCCCAACTGCGCGGTGCGCGATCCGAGCCGGTAGCGGCCGGTGCGCGCGTCCTGCTCGATCAGCCGCACCTCGCACAGGGGCGCCAGGAGACGCAACACCGTGCTCTTGTTCATGCTCAGGCCCGACGTCAGCTCCGCGAGCGTGGCACCCCGCGAGCGGCCGTGCTCGCCGAGGTGGAGCAGAATGGTCAGCGCCCGCCGCAGCGAAGCGGAGTTGTTGCGGGCGGTGGCAGGCTTTCCGTCAACTTCGGTCACCGGGCTGCCCTCGACCCCTTCCGGACCTGTGGAGTGTCACATGATCCGGGCCGCACCCTTACCGGCACCCGCCCGCCCGAGCCGACGGATCGACGAAGCCCGGCGCTGATCGCGCCCTGACCGCCCGGCTCCGACCGCAGCGCCGAACGGCCGTCCGGTCGCGTTGCCGTGGGGACGTACGCCCCGACAACCGCGGGACCGACCCGGAACAGGGACGCCGCCACCGCGCCTCCACGCGGCACCACGTCGAACAAGGCCGATCCCTCCCTGCATTGCTTCACTTCGGTCATGCTTCCACTCGTCACGGAGCCTCTACCCTGCCAGGAATCAGCGTCCGATTGCAACGTCGGGCTTTGCCGAGCGACGTCCAACATCTATGCATTTATGCAGGTCAGGGCCATTGACGGGCAGGGTAGCTGGGAAACCACCCCGGTGACGGCGATGGCGACCGCGCCAGGAAGGCGCGGTCGCCATGACCGTGGTGGGCCGGGCGCGATCCGATCAGCGACGGCGGCTCCCCCGGGCGAGCCGCCCGGGCGGCGGTCCGGGCTTCTCCCCGCTCAGGACGGCCTTGGCGACGGCGTGCGCCGACGCCAGACCGACCGGGAAGAGCACGGCAGCCGCCGCACTGGCCCGCCCCAGGTCATGCGGGACGTCCGAGCGCAGGAGCTCCCGCCAGGCCCATAGCGAGAACGGCAGCACGACCACCGGTGCGGTGGCCACCCCCGGCGTGTAGCCCCGCAGGGCGAGGCTCTGCCCGAGGTGAATGAGACCGTGCCAGCCGTACCCGGCCAACGCCGCCTGGTAGAGCCGCGAACGCCCCCCGGTGCGGTGGCCTTCGGCCGCCGCGGCGGCCATGATCAACCCCATCAGGCCGATCGCGGTGCGGACCCGGCCCGGCGTCATGTCGTCGCGCAGCCGGTCCCAGGTCTCCTGACGCACCCGGGGGAACCGCTCCTGGAGCCGGGGCAGGTTCTGCCGCAGCCACCGCGCCATGACGGCCGCCTCCTCCGCCTCGTGGAGCGTCCAGGCCGCGAAGAGACCCCAGGTCGCCGCCGTGCGCACGGCCATCAGCCGGTCCCCTCCTCCACCCGGTCCCCGACCTCCTGGCCGGGCAGCCGTACGGAGAGGGAGTGGCGGAACACGTCCAGGGGGTCCCAGCGCGCCTTCGCCGCCTGCAACCGCGGATAGTTGTCCTTGAAGTACAGGCTGTGCCACGGCACGCCGGAGGTGTTCCACTCCGGGTTGGCGACATCGGCGTCGGCGTAGTTGATGTGACAGCCGTCACCCGTACCGCCGGGCGCCGGGACCCCGCCGGTGGCGGCGAACACGTCCCGATAGAACTCGCGCACCCAGGTCAGATGCTTGTCGGCCTCCTCGGGGGAGTCCCACTCGGTCGCGAAGATCAGCCGCATGATGGAGTCGCGCTGCGGCATCGCGGTCGCCGACGGATCGACGGTGTTCACCGCACCCCCGTACGAGGCCAGCATGATCCCGGCCGTCATGTTGGCGTAGTCGGGAGTGGTCAGACTCCGGTACACCGCACCTATCTGATCATCCGTCAGCCGCGCGCGCAGGTAAGCCGACTTGAACTTCGCGTGCTTGGTGTGGTCCGCCCGGTCCGAGACCCCGGGCCAAGTGGTCGTGTGCAGCCAGGGGAGTTCCCGCCGCTCCAGGACGACCGGCTCGGCGCTCGTCCCTTCCCGCACCGCCGCCAGATAGGAGCTCAGCAGACCCTCCGCGTCCGGCAGGGACGCGTCGATCTGCAGACTCATGATGACCACTCCACCCCTCTCCCGGGGCGTGGCACCGATCACGCTGTACATGCCGGCGTACGGTGAGTCGGGGCCGCTGTTCCGCTCGTGCCACTCACCGTGGTTGCGCAGCAGCCGGGAGAAGCTCTCCTCGTCCAACATGGCCCACGGCCACAGCAACTGGGCCACCAGCAGCCGCGCGGGCGGCGTCGGCAGCAGTTCGGCCGGATCGTCACCGTCGGCGTCCGGGCTGCGGAACCAGTAGCGGGTCACCACACCGAAGTTGCCGCCACCCGCCCCGGTGTGCGCCCACCAGAGGTCGTGCGCGGGATCCTGCGGGTCCCGGGTGGCCACCACCGCGCGGGCGGTGCCCGATGCGTCCACCACCACCGTCTCCACGGCGTGCAGATGGTCGACGACCGAGCCGAACAGCCGCGACAGCGGCCCCCAACCCCCACCGCTGATGTGTCCACCGACACCGACGGACGGACAGGTGCCCCCGGGCAGGGCCACGCCCCACCGCTTGAAGAGGGTCCGGTTGACCGCGCCGAGCTGGACGCCCGCCTCGACCGCCACGGCCCGCATCTCGGGGTCCCAGTAGATGTTCGTCAGCAGCGACATGTCGATGACGACCTGGACCGAGGCGTTCGCCACGAAGTCCTCGAAGCAGTGGCCGCCGCTGCGCACGGCGATCCGCTTCTCCTGGTCCACCGCGTTCTGCACGGCAGCCACGACCTGTTCCGTGGTGTCCGGGAGCCGCACGGCCTCCGGTCGGCCCACGAACCGTGCGTTCCAGCCCTGCACCAGATCGCGGTAGCGCAGATCGTCCGGCAGTACGGTCACCGGGGTCCCGCCCGTGGCGTTCCCGGCGGCGGGGGCGTTCACCGAACCTCGGTACGGGCCGCGACGGCCGACCCGCCGGTGACCGTGCAGTCGACCGGGTGGTCCGAGGTCACCACGACGTGGTCGCCCGGCGTGAAGGTGTAGGTACCCGCGCGAGACGGGTTGAAGGTCGCCGTGCCCGACTCCAGCAGGACCTGCCCGCCGAGCGGGATGTCCTGCGGATTGGTCAGCCCGGTCACCGTGAGCACCGTGCTCTCGCCCCCGCCTTCGACGGTCAGCTTGAGCTCGGCGGTGACCTCCCGGGCCGCCAGATCCCGGGGGGTGGCTGCCTTGCTCTGCAGGGTGACCCGCAGCTCGGCCTTCTCCCCGGCCGCGAGCGTGTCGGGGGCGGTCACCGTGATGTAGTTGACGCTGTGCTGCGGCTCCTCGCCGGGGATCGCGCAGGCGACCTCCAGCCCCACGGAACCGTTGTCTGCGCCATGAGTCTCGGGCACGGCAGTCTCCATTCGTTCGGTCAGTAGTTGAACTTGATTTCCGGGTACTGCGGCGAGGGACCGTTGAGGAGGTCGCTCTGCTTGTTGCGCAGGGCCAGGTCGAAGAAGCTCCGGACGTAGACGCGCTGCGTGTTCATGGACAACACGGGGTCCACCCGGCCGATGAAGAGCTCGATCATCGCCGGTGCGATCGGCACCGTGGTGTTGATCTGGGGAAGGAAGAAGGAGAAGTCCGTGTAGCTGTCCAGCGCGGTCTCGTTGAGCGTCAGATCCCGCTTCCAGCCGTGGTGCACGGACCAGAAGTCGGTCCACGACTGGTCCGACCCCGAGGTGTGGTCGTGGTTGGTGGGGGTGCCCTGGGTGCCCGCGCCCATCAGCAGCATCGGCCGCTCACCCAGGCCGTGCTGTGCGGCCTTGCCCGGCAGATAGGGGTTGCCCCCCTTGCCGTCGCCGTAGGCCATGACACCGTCGAGGTTGATCCCCGCGTGGATCCGGGAGTCGGCGTACATGGTCTCGGCCGTGGTGTAGCCCCCCTGCACATGACCGAACATGCCGACCTTGGTGGTGTTGATCGCACCCGCCAGACCGGTGGGCAGTGCGGTGTTGCCGAGTGTGGCGTTCGACGTGCCGGACACGGCGGCGAGCTGGTTGAGGACGAACCTGGTGTCCGCGACCCGGGAGTCGATCGACTTCTTCTGGGTCACGGGCCCCCGGTCGTGGTTGAGCCCGGTCTCGACGCGCCCGTTGGGGAACTCCACCGCCGCCGACTCATAGGTGTGGTCGATGGAGACCACGATGTATCCACGGCTGGCCAGATCCTCGATGAGGACCGTGTTCAGTTCGCGGGTGGTTCCCTGCGCGGTCGAGAACAGCACCACCTTGGGGCTGGTGGCGGTGGTGTCCAGCGGTGCGGCCACCCGGGAGTGCGACCGGGCACCGGCCCAGTCCACCGAGCCGGTGGGGATCGCCAGATAGCCCGGAAGCGCCATCAGGAACTCGAAGACGGGAACGACACCCGGTGAAAGCCACGGCGACAGCGGGTACTGGGTCGCCTTCACCGCCGGATAGTGGACGCTGACCATCAGCTCCCGCTGCCGCTCCGGCTTCCACGGGTCCTGCCGCGAGGTGTCCACCAGATGGGACTTGATCACCCCCACCCCGTGCTTGCCGGTGGGCTGAGGAACGGTCAGTGCGACGGGCGGGTTGGTCCCGGTCCCCGGCACCGAGGCCCGCGCGGGAGCCCCGTCGACGAAGAGCAGGAGCATCGACGCCAGCAGAGCCAACAGGATGCGCAGAGATCTCGCCGGGAGCACCCGACCGTTCAGCGGAATGCGATGTTCTGAAGTCACTTCTTCCCCCATGTCATGCCCGGTATTGCTCGCCCACTGTGCAGGTCAGACGGCCGGAATCAGAGCCTTCGCCGGGGATGTAGGGGCCCCTAACGTCCGACCCCCGTCCGCGGCCGAAAACAAGGGCCCCGGCTTTCGGCAACAGGTGAACCGGAGAGCGTGGGCTGCGCTCTGCCGGCTTCGACGCGAGCGGGGGCGGTTGCGCCACCGTGCGGATGCGCGGCGCCGCACGTCCCGGTCCGCACGGTTTCCCACCCGGTCCGGGACAGTTCTCCCGGACCGGGTGGCCAAGTGGTGCTCCGTACGGAAAGGGCGGCCGAGGACACCAACTCCCTTACACGGGCCACCCTTCGCCGTACGAACCCCCTACACGCGTCGCCCGCGCCCGTAGGGGCTCGTACAGGACTCCCCTCACCCCCTCACAGCCCGAGCTCGTCGATGAAGCCGAACACCTCCTCGACCGGAGCCGTGTTCAGGTCCACCCCGCTGCTCGCGGCCGGAACCCGGCCCCGGGCGTCACGGATCTGCCCCAACAGGCTCATCAACCTCTCCTCGATCAGGTCCGCTTCGTCACCGAGGGACGGCGATCCCGCCTCCAGAGCGACTTCCAGTCGGCCGATCCCCTCCAGCAGAGACCCCCCGGAGGAAGGCCCGCCCAACGGGAGCCGGGAAGCGATGTGGCGGGCGACCGCCACCGCCGTCGGATGATCGAAGATCAACGTCGCCGGCAGCACCAGACCGGTCACCGCGTTCAGCCGGTTCCGCAACTCCACCGCCGTCAACGAGTCGAAGCCGGAGTCGAGGAAGCTCCGCCGCTCCGAGATCTCACCCGAACCACCGAGCCCAAGCACGGCGGCAGCCACCGAACGCACCTCCTCCGTCAGTGCCGACTGCCGGTCGGCGGGGCTCAGCGGAACCAGTCGGGACACCAGCGCCGTCTGCTCCTCCCCGTCCCGGTCCGCCGGTGCGGCCGCATCCGCAGCCCGCTCCAACGCCGCCACCTCGGGCACCTCGCTCAGCAGCGGGCTGGGACGCGTGGCGGTGAACCGGGGCGCGAACCGCTCCCACTCCATGTCGGCCACCACCAGCGAGGCGTCGCCGTGCGCCAGTGCGCCGCTCAGCGCCGATGACGCGACACCGGCGTCCATCGGCCGCATCCCCCGCTCCAGCAGCCCCTCCCGGTCCGTACCCTCACCCATTCCCGCGCCGTCCCACAGGCCCCAGGCCACCGACGTCGCCACCGCACCCTGCCGAGCCCGTCGCCGGGCCAGACCGTCGAGATAGGCATTGGCCGCGGCGTACGCGCTCTGCCCGCCGCCGCCCCACACCGCCGCCGCCGACGAGAACAGGACGAACGCGTCCACGCTCCCGGCCGGGAACAACTCGTCCAGATGCCGGGCCCCGAGAACCTTCGCCCGCAGCACTCCGGCGAACTCCTCGGGACCGCTCTCCAGCAGGGACGCCCGGTCGCCGACGCCCGCCGTGTGCACGACCGCCCGCACCGGTGAACCCGCCGCCGCCAGCTCCGCCACGAGACCTGCCAGCGCCGCCCGGTCGGCGACATCGCACTCCACCAGACTGACCCGGGCACCCAGAGCGGACAGTTCCCGCTCCAACTCCCCGGCACCCGGCGCACCCGCACCCCGACGGCTGGTCAGCACCAGATGCTCCGCCCCGTCACCCGCCAACCGCCGGGCCACATGACCCGCCAGCGCGCCCGTACCGCCGGTGATCAGCACCGTACCCTCCGGGCACCACGGACCCTCCGGGGCGGATCCGAGCGGCGCGCGGACCAACCTGCGTGCCAGCAGACCCGAGGAACGCGCGGCCAACTGGTCCTCCCCAGTAGTTCCGGTCAACGCCCGGCACAGGGCAGTGAGCGTTCCCCCCGCCACGGCCTCATCCGCTCCGGCAGGCAGATCCACCAGCCCGCCCCAACGCCCGGGATGCTCAAGACCGGCGACCACACCGAGCCCCCACAGCTGGGACTGCTCCGGATCGTCCGGTGCATCGTCCGCGCCGACGGACACCGCCGACCGCGTCACCACCCACAGCCGGGTGTCCGCGCCGCCGCCCGCCACCGCTTGGACCGCACCGAGCGCCGCCGCGAGCCCGGGCGTCACCACCTCGGCCCCCTCCGGCACCGAGCCCGGGGCCAACAGCAACACCCCCGTCAAGGGCGCCTCCAGCCGCTCCGCCGCCAGGGTCAGCAGTCCGGCGATCTCCTCGCGCGAACCGCCACCCCCGGGAAGGTCCAGGCCCTCGGCCCGAGCCCCGTGCGACCGCAGCGCCGCGACGACACCGTCCCGTACGGGACCGTCGTCCGCGCCGCCCAACACCGCCCAGACACCCTCCAACCGGAGCGCCCCGTCCGCCGAGACCGGCCGCCACACCACGCGGTAGCGCCAGTCGTTCACGGCCGCTCGCACCCGGTCCTCGGCACGCAGTGCCGAGAGGGCGGGCAGTACCGCCCGCAGCGACACGTCCGATCCGGTTCCCAGGGCATCGGCCAGCGAACCGACGTCCCCCGACTCGACTGCCTGCCAGAACCGGCTCTCTCCCGCCCCGGCCGGCTGCGCCGCGCTCCCGGCGATGGAGTCCCGGGGCGGTGCGTCAAGCCAGTACCGTCGCCGCTCGAACGGATACGTCGGCAGTTCCACCCGCCGGGCGCCGTCCCCGCCGAACACCGAGGGCCAGGAAACCGGCACACCCCACGCATACGCCTGGGAGACTCCGGCGACCACCGACTCCACCTCCGGCCGGCCCCGCCGTGCGAGCGCGACCGCCCGCACCGCAACCTCGGGCTCCCCACCGGGGCACTCCGGCGCCATCGCCGTCAGCGCCCCGTCCGGGCCCAGTTCCAGACAGCGCGTCACACCCCACTGGCGCAGAGCCCGCATCCCGTCGTGGAACCGCACCGCCGCACGGGCGTGCCGGACCCAGTACTCGGGCGTACGCATCTCCTCCCCGGCCAACACGCCGGTGACGTTCGAGACCACCGGCACGGTCGGCTCGCCGTACGACAGAGTCACCGCGACCCGCTCGAACTCCTCCAACATCGGATCGATGTGCGGCGAGTGGAAGGCATGGCTGACCTTGAGCCGCCGGGTCTTGCGGCCCCGCGCCTCCAACTCGCGCGCCACCTCAAGCACGGCCTCCCGGTCACCCGAGATCACGGTGGACATCGCCCCGTTGAGCGCGGCGACGTCCACCAGAGCGGAACGGTCGGCGACGACGGACCCATCTGCCGGACCTTCCGCGTAACCGTCGGTGAGAACGGAACGGTCCGTGGGAACGGAACGGTCCGTGGGAACGGAACGGCCGGTCAGAAGGGAACGCACCTCATCCTCACCCGCCCGCACGGAGACCATGGCCCCGTCACCAGGGAGGGCCCCCATGAGCCTGCCGCGTGCCGCTACCAGCCTGGCCGCATCCGGCAGGGACAGCACCCCGGCGACATGAGCCGCCGCGATCTCCCCGACTGAATGCCCCAGCAGCGCGTCGGGACGGACGCCCCAGCTCACCACCAACCGGTACAGCGCCACCTCAAAGGCAAACAGCGCGACCTGCGTGTACTCCGTCCGGTGCAACAGTTCCGCCTCGGGAGTTCCCTCTTCCGCGAACATGATGTCCCGGACCGGCCGCTCCGTGTACGCGTCCAGGCAGCCGCAGACCTCGTCGAGCGCCTCGGCGAACACCGGGAAGGACCGGTACAGCTCACGTCCCATTCCGGACCGCTGACTGCCCTGCCCGGTGAAGAGGAACGCCACCTGCCCGTCGTCCGCCTCTCCCTGGACGAGATGGGCGGCCGAACCGTCCGCGGCCAGCGCTGACACTCCGGCGAGCAGTTCCGCGCGACCGTCGCCGTACACCACCGCACGGTGGTCGAAGGCGCTGCGGTGCTGCGCAAGCGACAACGCCACGTCCGTGTCCCGCAGACCCGGACGGTCCGCCAGAGCGGTCAGAAGCCGCTCCGCCTGGCTCCGCAACGCAGCCGCCGACCGGCCCGACAGCACCCACGGAACCGGCACCGCGCTTTCGCTCCCGGCTTCGACTCCGTCTGTGTCTGTGTCTGCGCCTGTGTCTCCGGCTCCGTTTCCTGCCGTGGTCGCCGTCGACCGCGCGCCGTCGTCCATGGCGATATCGGCGATAGCGATGTTGCTGGGTTCGTCGGCGACGGCGGCGACGGCGGTGTCGTCGGTGGTGTCGGTGTCGTCGGTGGTGTCGTCCGGTGACAGAACCGGGTCCTTCGACAGGGCCCTGCCCTCCAGCACCACATGCGCGTTGGTGCCGCTGATACCGAAGGACGACACCCCGGCCCGCCGCGGCCGGTCGCCACGGTCCGGCCACGGACGGGCCTCCGTCAACAGCTCGACGGCCCCCGCAGACCAGTCCACGTGCGGTGACGGAACCTCGGCGTGCAGTGTTTTCGGCAGTACCCCGTGGCGCATCGCCAGGACCGCCTTCATCACGCCCGCAACACCCGAAGCCCCCAACGTATGACCGATGTTGGACTTCACCGAGCCCAGCCACACCGGACGATCCGCCGGGCGCTCCTGACCGTACGTCGCCAACAGCGCCTGCGCCTCGATCGGGTCACCCAGCGCCGTACCTGTACCGTGCGCCTCCACCAGGTCCACCTCGTCGGCCCGAACCCCGGCACCGGCCAGCGCCTGGCGGATCACCCGCTGCTGAGCAGGCCCGTTGGGCGCGGTGAGTCCATTGGATGCACCGTCCTGGTTGACCGCGCTGCCGTTGATCACCGCCAGTACGGTGTGCCCGTTGCGTTGGGCGTCAGAAAGCCGCTCAAGGAGCAGCACCCCGACCCCCTCGGCGGCACCGAAGCCGTCGGCCGCCGCCCCGAACGCCTTGCACCGGCCGTCCTTCGCGAGGCCGCGCTGCCGCGAGAACGCCACCAGCACCGACGGAGTGGCCATGATGGTGGCGCCGCCGGCGAGTGCCAGGTCGCATTCGCCCTGGCGAAGGGATTGTGCGGCGAGGTGCAGTGCCACCAGCGAGGACGAGCAGGCAGTGTCGACGGTGACCGCCGGGCCTTCGAGACCGAAGGTGTAGGACACTCGTCCCGAGACCACACTGGCACCATTGCCGGTCGCCAGATACCCCGTGTCGCCCGGCGGCACATGGGCCGCGAGACCGGCATAGTCCTGGCCGCTGATCCCCGTGAACACGCCCGTCCGGCTGCCCTTGAGAGAACGCGGATCGATCCCCGCCCGCTCCATCGCCTCCCAGGAGGTCTCCAGCAGCAGCCGCTGCTGCGGATCCATGACCGCGGCCTCCCGGGGACCGATGCCGAAGAATCCGGCGTCGAAGCCGGCGACATCACGGAGGAAGCCACCGTGACGGACATAACTGGTCCCCGAGTGCTCCGGGTCCGGGTGATAGAGCGAATCCAGCTCCCACCCGCGGTCGGTGGGCAGCTCCGACACGACATCGACACCACCGCTCAGCAGCTCCCACAGAGCCTCCGGGGAATCCGCCCCGCCCGGATAGCGGCAGCTCATCGACACGATCGCGATCGGGTCGTCCGCCGGAGTCGGGCCCGTCGCCACCGAAGGGCCGCTCGTCGTCGGCTGAGGCCCGTTCGTTCCGAACAACAACTCCCGCAGATGCTCCGCGAGCACCAGGGGCGTCGGATAGTCGAACACCAGCGTCGCCGACAGCGCCAGCCCGACGGCCTTCCGAAGCCGGTTGCGTAGTTCCACGGCCGTCAGAGAGTCGAAGCCGACCTCGCGGAAGGCTTGATCGGCCGAGACCGCCTGAGCCGAGGAGTGCCCGAGCACCGCCGCCGCCTGGGTACGCACCAGGAGCAGCACCTCCCGCTCGCGCTCCGCCGCGGACAACTCCGAGAGCCGCGTCACCAGATCCGTTGCACCGGCCCCGGAGGCACCGCGCGCCGCGACCGCCGCCGAAGCAACCCGCCGCACGGGCACGCGGACCACGCCTCGCAGAAGCGCGGGTAGCGTTCCCGCCCGCGCCTGCTCCCGCAGCGCCGTGGTGTTCAGCCGCACCGGTACGGCGGCCGGCCGTCCGGCGGACAAGGCCGCATCGAAGAGCGCCAGTCCGTCCTCCGTGGAGAGGGCGACAGTGCCCCGCTTGGCCAGTCGAGTCACGTCGGTGTTGTCGAGGTGTCCGGTGAGTCCGGTGCGTTGGGCCCAGAGTCCCCAGGCGAGTGAGGTGGCGGGGAGTCCTTGGGTGTGTCGGTGTTGGGCGAGGGCGTCGAGGAAGGCGTTGGCGGCGGCGTAGTTGCCTTGGCCTGGTCCGCCGAGGGTTCCGGCGGCTGAGGAGAAGAGGATGAAGGCGGCGAGGTCGTGGTGGCGGGTGAGGTGGTGGAGGTGGAGTGCCGCGTCTGCTTTGGGACCGAGGACGGTGTCGATGTGGTGGGGGGTGAGGGTTTCGATGGTGCTGTCGTGGAGGGTGCCGGCGGTGTGGATGATGGCGGTGAGGGGGTGGTTGGGGTGGATGGTGGTGAGGGTGTGTTCGAGTTCGGTGCGGTTGGTGGTGTCGCAGGCGGTGATGTGGATGGTGGCGCCTTGGGCGGTGAGTTCGTTGTGGAGTTCGGTGGCTCCGGGGGCGTTGGGTCCGCTTCTGCTGAGGAGGTGGAGGTGGCGGATGCCGTGGTGGGTGACGAGGTGTCGGGCGACGAGTGCACCCAGACCGCCGGTGCCACCGGTGATGAGGACGGTCCCGTCGGGGTCAAGAGGCGAATCAGGCCGATCCGCAGGCAGGGGCGCGGACAGCGGAGTCAGCCGGGGTACCCACAGCTCACCTCCGCGCACCGCCAACTGCGGTTCGTCTGAACCCACACATGCAGGTAGGGCGTACGGCAGCCCGGTCCAGGAATCGTCATCGGCATCACAGTCGACCAGGACGAAGCGGTCCGGGTGCTCGGACTGCGCGGAACGCACCAGCCCCCACACCGCCGAGGACACCGGATCGACGGCATCCTCGTCCCATATCCCCATAGCACCGCGGGTGACGAAAGCCAGCCGGACATCCCCCGACATCGTGGTGCCAACCCATGCCTGCACCAGATCCAGCACCTCGCCGACCCTGTCGCGCACGGCCCCCGGCAGCGGGTCCTCACCCGGTTGCGCACCCGGGCGCAGATCCACGAGGACCAACTGGGGAGAGTCCGACCGGCCGCTCAAGGAAGCGGCGAAGGAGAGCGCGTCCGAGTGGGAACTGATCGAGACGCCATCGACCGTCTCCTCCCAGCCACCGCCCGCGCCGCTGCCACGGCGGAGTTCGACAGACCTCGCCGGCTCCACGCCCCGTGTCGGTCCGGTCACCCACGCCACCTCAAACAGGGAATCGGCCGCATCCGTCCACGACGGGCCGTCCTCGGGGAGCGGGCGCAGCGTCACCGACGCCACCGTCAGGACGAGGTCGCCCTCGGGATCGGTCAAGGAAAGGCGGTAGCGCTCCTCCGGTACCTCCTCCTCGTCCGAGGGAAGGCGTGTCAGACGGACACGCGCCACCGCGGCCCCGACGCTGTGAAGCCGCACGCCCGCCCATTCGGCGGCGTATCCGCTCTGCTTCGGAAGGGCGCGGAGGGCGGCGTCGAGCAGTGCAGGGTGAAGGCCGTAGCGCAGGGCCTCTTGAGCCTCGTCTTCGGATAGGGCGACATCGGCGATCACTTCACCGGCGATCACTTCACCGGCGGTGACTGCGTCGACGGTGACTTCGTTGGCTGTGGCCTCGTGGGTGGTCGCCGCACCAGCAGTCGTCTCATCGGCGGCCGGGCCTGAGAGCGCTTCGGTCTGAGGATTCGCCGGGTCTTCGGCGAGCACGCCGACTCCGTATTGCTTCCACGAGGAGTCTGCTTCGCGCGAAACGAGCAGGAACGAGACCCGAACCGCCCTACGGCCGTCGTCGTCCGGCCCTTCAACCAGGACCTGGACATCCAGACTGCCCGTTTCGGGCACCACCGGCGGCGCGTCCGTCGTGAACTCCACGAGCCACGGGCACCCGACCTGGTCCCCGGCCCATCCCGCGAGCGCGGGCAGAGCTGCGGCGAGGGCGGCCGGGTCGTTGAGCCAGGGGTGGTCGCGGGTGGAGAGGCGGCCGTTGGCGATGGTGGTGTCGGTGTTGGCGAGTTGGAGTGTGGTGGTGAGGAGTGGGTGGTGGGTGGGTGTGTGTCCGGGGGGTGTGGTGGTGGGGTTGGTGGGGTGGAGCCAGTAGGT